>JARRLC010000086.1:0-12847 GCA_037387425.1 Alphaproteobacteria bacterium | reverse complement strand
ATGGATGTTGCCCGCTAATTTATAATTTTCTCAATGTTGCTTTGCTTATCCTTTCCATTCGTCGTCCCCGTGCAGGCGGGGTCTCAGTAAACGCAGACGCTAGCGATTATTTGCAAATGCTGCGGCGTACTGGATTCCCGCTTATCAAGGGAATGACGAGGGGAGTGGAATGACAAAGGAGGATGAAGCAATAGCATGCTTTATGTGTCTTGCTCTTCCCCCGCGTCGATTTCTTCCGGGAGCACGACCATCACGCGCCGCTCTGCAATATCCACCTCAGGTACGGCGGCTTCAGTGAACGGTACCAGCAAAGTTGCTTGCGCCATGTCTTCACCTTCCTCGCCGCTGGAGGGCTGGCGAATTTCCAGGAGATCGCCTGCGCCGTAATTCTGCACTGCGACGATCTTACCAACTTCTGCGCCATCAGGCGCGATCGCAAGCAGCCCCACGAGATCGCTGATGTACCACTCGTCGTTTTCCGCAGGAGGTAAACAGTCGCGCAACACGAACAGCTCAGTCCCACGGAGGGCCTCCGCGCCGGTGCGGTCATTCACACCTTCGAGCTGCGCCACCACGTTCGCGCCTTTATGCGGGCGAAAAGCGGTGATGCTGAACGTGCGGCCATCTCCGCTGGTGAGCGGTCCGTAGGCCGCGATATTCTCCGGCGCTTCGGTGAATGTGGCGATGCGCACCTCGCCGCGCAAACCTTGCGCAGCAGAGATGCGGCCAAGCAGCACCCATCCGCCGTCGCTGTTGGGCGTGGGCGGAGAGGTCTGCTGAGCGCCACTGGCGTGTTCGCGTTTGCGCATGAAAGCCTCCAAAAGCTTGTGAGCTTATGCGGCGGCTTCACCCTCAGCGCCTGCAGCGGCCTTCTGAGCCTTTTCCTCGGCGCGCTCAAGAGCCTTCTTGCCGGGCTTGGCTTTTTCGGGATTGTTGCGGGCAGGGCGCTTGGCGATGCCAGCCTGGTCGAGGAAGCGAAGTACGCGATCGGTCGGCTGTGCGCCAACGGAGAGCCAGTATTTGATGCGCTCTTCGTCGAGCGTGACGCGGTCCGGGCTGTCCTTTGGCAGGATTGGGTTCCACGAGCCGAGCCGTTCGATGAAGCGGCCATCGCGCGGGGCGGTCGCCTCGGCGAGCACGATGCGGTAGAAAGGACGTTTTTTCGAGCCGCCCCGGGCCAGTCTGATTTTCAGTGCCATTTGTTTTCTTCCTTAGGTTACAATGCGTTGTTCGGTTTATGTCTGTTGTTGTGCGCTTTCGCATGAGTGCGCTGAAGTTCTTGTTCCCTTCGTCATTCCTGCGTAGGCGGGAATCCAGTAATCACGGCTTGGCGATGGAAGGATAAAGGTCTGTCCAGTTCGGGTTGCTTTCCTCTATGAGCCTGATTTTCCAGTTTCTCTTCCACTTCTTCAGTTGTTTCTCTCTCGAAATCGCCGATTCTATTTCATCGTGCACTTCGTAATAGACCAGCCGGTGTACCTTGTATTTCTTCGTAAATCCTTCAACGACACCAGACTTATGTTCCCAAACCCGCGCGACCAAGTCGCTTGTTACCCCGATGTAAAGTGTTCCGCCTAAGCCGCTGGAGAGTAAATAGACATAGCCTCCGCGCGTTTTCATGGGCTTTATATTATCGTTTGCGTCTCGGTTACTGGATCCCCGCATTCGCGAGGATGACGAAAGGGGCGCAGGGGTCACAAAAAATGGGAGTTTGCGAAGTAACTTGAGAAACTAGTCGTTTTCACCGCTGTTTTCGCGTTCCCGCCGAGCCATAACCTCCTCGCGGCGTTTTTTGTCCTGCGCTTCAAGCCGCGCGAGAAACACGGGTGCGAAGTGAAGCGCTACGAAGAACCCAATCGTCACAACTATGATCAGATACACCCACCACGGAATAGCCATTACTCAGCCCTCATCATTTCTTCTTCCCTGGCAACCCTGGAAATCCACCGCCGCCAAGGCCCGGCAATCTTGGTATGCCTGTCCCCGGAAGTCCTGGCAGTCCGCCGCCAGGGAGGCTACCCGGCGGCAATTGTCCGCCCGGCAACAGTCCGTCGCCTGGCGCTTTGCCTGATTTGACGGATTCCACCATTTCGGGCGTGATTTCCGGCATACCGCCGCCCAGGCCGAACATTTTGGCCAGCCCGCCTTTGCCCTTGGACATGTTTTTCATCACGTCGGCCATCTGGCGGTGCATTTTCAGAAGCTTGTTGACCTCCTGCACGCTGGTGCCCGATCCGGCCGCGATGCGTTTCTTGCGTGAGGCGGCGAGAATTTTCGGGCGAGCACGCTCTTTCTTAGTCATTGACGAGATGATCGCGCCTTGACGTTTGAACATCATGTCGTCGAGGTTCATGTCGTCGAGTTGCTTTTTCATTTTGCCGACGCCGGGCAGCATCCCAAGAATGCCTGACATACCGCCGATTTTTTGCATCTGGCGGAGCTGGTCTGCGAGGTCGTTGAGGTCGAACTCGCCTTTTTGCATGCGGCTGGCCATTTTAGCCGCTTTTTCAGCATCAATTGATGCGGCGGCTTTTTCCACCAAGCTGACGACGTCGCCCATGCCGAGAATGCGGCCCGCGACGCGTTCGGGATGGAAATCTTCCAGGCCGTCAAGTTTTTCGCCCGTGCCTAAGAGCTTGATCGGCTTGCCGGTGACGTGCCGCATGGAGAGCGCCGCGCCGCCGCGTCCGTCACCGTCAATACGGGTGAGAACAATACCAGAAACACCGATTCGTTCATTAAAGGTTTGCGCAATGTTCACGGCGTCTTGGCCAGTGAGACTATCGGCCACGAGCAAGGTTTCGTGCGGACGCGCGATGTCGCGGATTTCCTCGGTTTCCGCCATCAGCGTTTCGTCGATATGCTGGCGGCCCGCCGTGTCGAGCATCACCACATCGTAGCCGCCGAGGCGTCCGGCTTCCATGGCGCGGCGTGCGATTTGCTGCGGGTCTTGGTCTGCGACAATAGGCAGCGTGTCCACATTGATCTGCTCGCCGAGCACGCGGAGCTGTTCTTGCGCGGCCGGGCGACGGGTGTCGAGTGAGGCCATCAGCACGCGGCGCTTGTCGCGTTCGGTGAGGCGTTTGGCGATTTTCGCGGTGGTGGTGGTTTTACCCGAGCCTTGCAGGCCGACCATCATAATAGCGAAAGGGGAGGGGGCGTTCAGGTCGAGCGGTTCGGCTTCCTTGCCGAGCGTGGCGACCAGTTCGTCGTGGACGATTTTAACGACCATCTGGCCGGGGGTGACGCTTTTCACCACTTCGTAGCCAACGGCTTTGTTGCGCACCTTGTCGGTGAAGGAGCGCACCACGTCGAGCGCCACGTCAGCTTCGATGAGCGCGCGGCGCACCTCGCGCATGGCTTCGCTGACATCCTTATCGGACAAGGCGCCACGGCCAGTCAGCTTATCGAAAATACCGGAAAGGCGTTCGGATAGTGATTCGAACATGGGGTAAGGGTCCCGTTGGTTTTCCGTCCACGAATTGCCTGCTGGTGAAAGCGGGCATCAAGTTAGTCAAGCGCACATACAAAAATGCATCCGCGGGCGAAACTCGCTGGCGGATGTTGTTCCCCTTTACCTCCCGGTGGGCGCTGCCACCATGTGCAAGGCGAACGGATTGCTAAAACACGTCTGATTGACGGTATATCTACGCGGAATCTTCCGTGTCGTCAATGGGGCGTTAAGCTTCCGCCTCGGCTTTTGGGGCTTCGCATATCAGGCTGGCTGCTGATAAAACGGCTCGGCCTCGTTGAGGAAATAGTCTTCAAGACCGCCTTCGCCGGTGATTGGCAAAAGATCGACAGGCGGATCAGGCACTTCCACGCCCTGGATGACAACGCCAGCTTCTTGCAGAATATCTCTATAATCTCCATCGCATTCAAACGCGATAAGCGTGTGAGGCGGCAATTCATCGCTTGGATTATAGAAATGCGCAAGCCACGCCCGGCGCACTTGCGGTTTGGTTGCGAAAAAACTTTCCAAAGCGCTTATGAGTTCATCCGGATGGGTGGCGGGATCGCCGATCATGATCTGCGTTTCTTGGGTGAGGGAATATTCTTCCGTGGTTTGCCACAAAGACCCATCGAGTATCGCCGCAACTTCGCTGGGCGGGAATTCCTTGCCGTATTCCGAGCCGGGGTTAAGTAAAAGCGGCGTCCCGAGCGTTATTTTCATGAAATCGAGCGCGTTGACTTCAAGATAGGCGACATCGCTGGAGGTGACGGCCTGAAGCTGCGCCAGCGAAGAAAAGATGGGGATGTATTGCTGGCCCTCATATTCGATGTGATGGATTTCAATCGTTTCGCCCGCATTAATGGTGTGTTCCTGGCGTTCGGCGGAAGGCGCGTCGCGTTGGACCGTGAAAATATTAGATTGCGCGAGTTCTCGATAAAACAGCGGACGGCTGGCAGCATCGCTCATGGCTTTGATCAGAAGCCGCTCAAGTTCGTTTTGTGGGTCGAAACTCACGTGTTCCTCATTCTTAACAGACTGCAATTGTGGGGAGAAAAATAACTGGCCATAGCAGTCCGCGCAAGGAAGACTTCGCCGAGTGGGGACTGGGCGAAGTCTGAGGATCGAGAGGATAGTGGTATGCGGGGTGAGAGGGTGAGCCAACAGGGGGGATGGGGGGGCAATAGGGGCTCACCCTCTCAGAAAAAAATGGGCTAAACACAATTTCTATAAAAATAACTTCAGTGTTTAAACTTCATAAGCTCTTGCCGCATTTGGCTTTTTGCGGCTTGGTTGGCAGACGAAGCCGGAACTTCGTCTGCCTTAAGGGTATCCCGCCAGAGCTGCTCTCACACGATCCCAAATTAGGCTCTACGCAATACTTGGCCATCCTTGGGAAACTCTGTACTCCTAATCGTGTTCCAGCCTTTCTGGCGTTAAGTGTTTTTGAACTCAACGCAACGAACGCAACCCTTACGCAACTGACGCAACTCTTAACGCTACTGACGCAACTCTTACGCAACGCTTACTAAAACTGACAAACCAAATTACTTTTAGTGGTATCCTTTTTTGTAGTTAGGTTTATCTGCAAATCTTTTCAAGGGTTCAAAATCATTTTTAGTTTCTTCGCCGCGTAACTTTTTCGCCAACATCTCTAAAAGCGATGCGTGAAGCTTTTTCTCCTGTTCCAGATTCGGCGGGTTCGAAGCAAGGAACTTGAGAATGTCTTGGTACTCAGCCATATCACCCTCTATTTTGTTTGCCGCCTTAATGTTGCATTTATGTACCTGGCTTGTGTCAAAACTATGGCTTCAAAAATGAAACTTCTTGACAGAGACGACAAAGCAACTGCTTCGCAACGATTTATCCACAAATTTTGGCCGTTATCGTCGCGCACATGAGGTCTGGTTGGCTGCTTTTCCAGCTTTAGGCACTCGTTAGGCCCCTCTCTCGTCATGCTAAAACGTGGTGTATCCTGCGAATGCAATGTGCTAAAGCTTCAGATGAATATGATCGTTTTTCCATTTTTGGAACGGCTTCCTATAACATCGGCAAGGGCCAAATCTTCAATGAGTGCAGACACTTATAAATTGCAGGCAGCGGAACGCGCGCTTGAGTTCGTGACGCCGGGAATGAAAATCGGTCTCGGCACCGGATCGACAATGGCTAAGTTCGTTGATCTGCTGGCCGTAAAAGTACGGGCGGGGCTGGAAGTCATGTGCGTTCCCACGTCCGAGGAGACGCGCGCTCAGGCCAGTCAGCTGGGAATTCCGCTGACAACGCTTGACGAACACCCCGACCTTGATCTCACCGTCGATGGCGCCGATGAAGTTGACGATAATCTACGGCTCATCAAGGGCGGCGGCGGCGCGCTTCTCCGCGAGAAAATCGTGGCTATGGCCTCAGAGCGCATGGTGGTGATTGCCGATGACAGCAAGCTGGTTGACACGCTCGGAGCTTTCCCGCTGCCAATCGAAGTCGAACAGTTCGGCCTGAAAGCCACGCTGGGCATGATCGAGGAAGCCGCCGCTGATGTTGGTTGCGTCGGCGAAATGATCATTCGGCATTCCGCGCAAACGGGCAAGTTCTACACAACCGAGGGCGGCAACCTGATCGTAGACTGCGCGTTTGGCGCTATCGATGATCCGGAATCGCTCGGCGATGTGCTGGAGATGATCCCCGGCGTGGTGGAACACGGGTTGTTCATCGATATCGCCGATTTGGCCGTTATCGCCGGACCGGACGGGGTGCGCCTTCTCCTCGCAGAAGATGAGTAAAGCTCATTTCATCCGTTAAAATGCCAACGGCGTCCCGCTACGGTGGGGCGCGCGTTTTTTGGCGTCGTTGTTTTTCGCCTTATCTCCGCCTTCAGCACCATTTGTGCCCCCCTTGTTGAAGCCGCCCCTTTTTTTGCGGGAAGCGCGTTTTGTCAGTACGCTGGATGTAATCGCGCGCACGACATATTCGGCAAGGCACGAGTAACCTTCTTCCGTTAGCGCAAACTCGTTCGGCTGTCCGTGCGCCCGTTTGAGCTTTTCGATCATCCTCATGGCTTCATACCGGCTGATGCGTAACACTTTCTCACGCCTGGAAACCCGGCGTAGTGCGCCACGAATGGCCTGATAGTGTCGGTCCTTGCGCAGGGCGTAAATGTAATGCTGGCCAACCAGCACGACATCGACATTATGAGCCCTTAGCCAACGGATTCCGCCAGTCAGGGCCTCGGAAAACTCATCAACCGGGATGTGGGCGAGGGCGTCGTTCGTGCCTGTCTGCCACAACACAAGATCAGGTAAGTTCAGCGCGACCTCGGTTTGCAATCGCACGGCGGCGTCGCTTGTCAATTCGCCGGAAACGCCGCGCTCTACGATTTGCACATCGATCCCGGTTAGTTTTTTCTCAAGCGCCACTTCGATCACATCGTGATAGCCCGCGCCCCATTCGTCAGAGCCCCCGCTGCCTGAAGCGCCGATAGCCAGAATTTTAAGCACCTTGCGTCTTCTCAATGCCTTTAGAGTGTTGGGCAAAGGGCGGTTGACGGAAACGGTTACGCCAGGGCTTTGGCACTCCTGGGAGATGGGCGTTAACTCATCATCACTCGGTTGCGCTTGTAAGGGCGCGCTGGAGGCAGCGGCGCAGATGACCAGCATTGCAAAACTGCAAAGCCTCTTGGTCAAGACTGTTTTTTGTGTTTGCGCCATTCCGACACCCATGCGGTTAAAATAAGTAAAGCCACGCCACAGACCAGGATCATTATATCAACAAGTAGATATCCCTTGAACACAAAACGAACGAACTGTCCAAACAAGCTAAGTAGCGATCCTACACAGAAAACGTTGAGAGAATTCCGTCCGAGTGTAGATAAAATAACTACTAACTTAGGTGTAAACGCCGATATGTATGGATAAGCCCCAGAGAATATCGCCGCTAGCGCAAGAAAACTTATAAAACGTATCGGCGTTGCGTTAGCTTTATCTGCGATGAAAAGCAATATTGGATGAGGGACTTTCGTCGGATCAGGCCACCAACCGAATTTGAGCATAAAAAAGCCGCCGATGACGATGGGGATGGCTATCATCTTGATAATTCTGATGTGCTTGCGCACAAACGCGCCCAGCCCTTCTTGCTGCGCTATCAGAAAGCCGGTCACGAATACAAGTTGCCAGGCAAACGGATTGAAAAACCACCATCCTTCGTTCGGCCATGTAGGCAGAGAAATTTTGAAGGTCAGCACGATCAGGTAAATCGCTAATGATATGGGTAAAAGCGCGCGCGGCGCTGCCCGGTACGTTAAAACGATCAACGGCGCCATTGCCGTCAGCACGACATATAACGGCAGGATGTTGAAATACCCGAGCCGATGCGTCAGGAACACCAGCCCGATATGAGCGTGCACCGGATCATAGAAAAACGCCGCGGCGTTGTGCCATTCCAGCAAGATCGGATTATTCAGATATTGCGCGGCGATAGCCAGCATTGCGATGGCGATCGTGCTTATCAGAATATGCGCGGCGTATATTTTCATGATCCGGCCGCCGAATTGCGACAGGATGTCTCCACGCGTTCCTTTGGTCCCCAGCCTTATGGCGACAATGCCAAGCGCCCAGCCCGCCAGAAACACGAACAGATCGGCGGCGTCGGAAATGGCATAATTCTTATGCGTGAACCGCTCGAAAAATATGCCCGGAATGTGGTTTATATAAATGCTGACCAGCGCAAAACCGCGCCAAAAGTCAATAGCGTTCGGTTGACGGACCAAGCCTTTGTTGCTCCATGCAGTTGAACCTCGATTTCTCGGGGTATCGCTATCTATACTGAGTGCGGGCTGGTGGCAATCTAAACCTTTGAGTGGAATGAGCTTGCAGCAAATATATGCCGCCCATTATGTTCGCAGCTTCCAAAGGGTGAGGCTCACATGACATTTGACCGGCGTGATTTTCTAAATGTTGGCGGGATTTTTGCCGGCGCTGCGTTTGGCGGCGCGGCTTTAGCTGGGGGGATGCCATCGCAAGCGCAGGCGGCTTCCGCGCCCGTCACTGGCGGGAGAAGCGTGGCCGATTTCGGCGTGGAACCGAACTCAGATAAAGATCAGACTGCCGCTATGCAAAATGCCATCGACGAGATCGCAAAGAGCGGTCATCCGGTGTTCATCCCCGGCGGCAATTATGCGATAGGCTCAATAAAGCTTCCCAATACTTGTGCGATTATCGGAGTGTTAGGGAAGACCACATTGCGTTCTGGCGGAACGATTTTTACGGCTCAAAATCTCAATGCTATTGCTCTGTCGGGCTTAAGTTTCGGTGGGGGCAAAAGCATTGCCAAACATCCAGACATTCCGCGCATCTCATTCAGTGGCGTGCCAGATCGCATTGGCAGTTGGGTGAGCATCCAGAATTGCAAGTTTGTGATGGCTGCAATGCCTGCGATATCGCTTTCCCACTGTGCCGGTCTTGTGCAGTGCGTCTCGATGGTTATCGGGGCTTCGGATTATGGCATTCTGGCTACGGATGTTCCGGCGCTAACGATTTCCCAGTGTCTTGTTGAAGGAGGCAAGACGGCCGGCATTAAGGCTGTCAGTCAGAAAAACACCCCGGAGAATGGCGTTATCATCACCGGTAATCATGTGAGGGCTTGCAAAGGGGCGGCTATCGCGGTTGAGGGCAACGCTATTGTCACCGGCAATCAGGTGGCGACCTCAGGTATTGGCCTGCGGCTCGGTGGGGGAGGGGAGGGGTATATCCTCGCCAGCAACAATCTCATTCGCGAATGTGACGTGGGGGTAGGCGCAGCCGCCTCAGGCGAGACGATTTTCGCCTCGCTCAACCTGATTAATGCGCCTAAGAATGGCGGCGTTCGCGCACTTAATGGCGATAAGCTCATCGGCCCTGATCTGACGCAGAAAAGCGCTGAAGCTTATATGAACTTAACGCTCGGCGGAAACGTGGTGCGTTAAAGCGCTTTCAGGCAAGCCACTGACGCTATGCTTCAAAATGGACTGCGAGCCAGACCGTTGGGTCGTCTTCGCTCGTCCAATCGACCCGGTGGCGCTTTCTCGCTGGAATGAATACATAATCGCCAGCAGACAGTAGCCTCGCCTCAGCCTCGCCTTCAAACTTTAAGCGCGCGCAGCCTGAGAGAACAATCACCCACTCATGCCACGCCTGATCATACCAGAAATCGGGGGGACTGGCTTGGCCGTGTGATACGATGCGTTCAATCTTCACACCAGGTCGGGCGAGGATTAGCCCAATGTCTTCATTGACCAGATCGCCTGACGTCGGAATATTCTCGAATAGATTACCCGTCTCAATCTGAGGCATATTTCTCACCCTGGTTATTTCCGTGCATAATCCTAACTGTCATACTCAATTTGACGTAGCCGCCAGGGCATAAACGATCAAAACAGCCACGGCTGTATAATAATCTGACAGATGTCCCTGATTACCCATTTTTCCGGTGTTCACATTTCTCGCGCCGCGTGCCATGAAGAGTATCTGAACAGGGGCTGAAAAGGCGTGGAATTGAGACCACATGAGTGAAGGGGCAACAAGCAGCAAAAATGGGGATAGTCTTACCCAACTCGGGCAGCATGTTGCGCAGCCAGCGTCTCCCCATGAGGCGAAGCTTGAGCGCGTATCAAATCCGCACCCTGGCTCGTCCTATGTCATACGTTTGCCAGATTTCGCACACCTTGTGATCGACTATGTACCAGGCGACTATATCGTTGAATCCAAGTCGTTGAAGCTGTATCTCACTTCTTTTCGTAACCATGGTTCGTTTCACGAGGCTTGCACGCTTGATGTCGGCAAGCGGCTGGTGGAGTGTGTTGCGCCGCAATGGTTGCGTATCGGTGGTTATTGGTATCCGCGCGGTGGTATACCCATAGATATTTTTTGGCAAACGGGCGTTCCGCCCGAAGGCGTTTGGCTGCCCGATCAGGGCGTTGCGCCTTATCGCGGGCGAGGATGACGGCAAGCATGAGCACCCTTATCATCACCAATGGCGACTCGGCGGGCGCTAAAATGCGCGAGGCGCGCATCAACGGCGAAATTCTGTGCTGGCGCGACATCTTGCATGAAGGCCCGGTGCCTTTCACCGCCACACCGGAAGAGCTGAGTGCCATCCGCGTTGATTTTCTGGTTGGGGATGGCTGGGGCAACCCGGATGAGATCCGTGCGTCATTCGCTGAGCGTGACCACATCATGGGCAACCTTGAGGCCTATTCCAACATTGTGCTGTGGTTCGAGCATGACCTGTACGACCAGCTTCAGCTTTTGCAGATACTCGATTTGCTGGCGGAGCGTAGGGCCGTGCATTCCCGGCTGTCGTTGATCCAGGCAGGTACTTTCCTCGCGCAGGAAACGCCGTCGCGCCTCAAGATGCATCTGAAGTTGAAAAAGTCGGTTGCTGATGCGCAGTTCGAGCTAGCGCAGGCCGCGTGGGCGGCTTTCCGCTCTTCTACGCCGGAACAGTGGGCTTCGCTATTGCGTTACGACACCTCGGCGATGCCATTCTTGCGCGTAGCCATTATGCGGCAATTAGAGGAACTCCCCTGCGTAACGAACGGGCTGACACGCACCGAGACGTTCATTCTCAAGGCCATTCAGGATAACATCAATACGCCTGCGCAGCTTTTTACGGCGTTCCAGGAATCTGAAGAAGCCGCGTTTATGGGGGATTGGAGTTTTTTCCGCATTCTCGATGCGCTATGCGCAGGTGCCGCGCCGTTTGTAGCCGGGTTATGGCGCAATCAGTTCTCGCCCAATGTCTCCGACGAGGAGCGTTACGCCTATCTCGGCACAGAATTAAAATTGACCGGGCTTGGCATTACGACAATTAACGGCAAACGGGACGCTATCGAATTTCGCCGGATTGACCGCTGGATGGGCGGCACGCATTTGACCAACAAGTCATGCTGGCGTTGGGATGCAGACGAATTCCGCCTCACGCCGCCAGAGGCAAGCGGCTCAGCTTGATGGCTTTGCGCCGTTACCACGAAATGAGAAAATCCGTGGCAAGCATGCCTCTGGCGAAGCGGAAGGTTAGCTAGTGCATCGATCCAAACGGAGGTTACACCGGAGTTTGGTAAAATTGATGCATAAACAAAGAGCTAGTGCGCTGATATATGAAGCTTTTGAATGTGTCAGTGCACTAGACAAGTTATTACCGCAGTTTCACAGCCGTTCCGTAGACGAGCAATTCGGCCGCGCCCACCATGACCATTGATGTCGTGAAGCGGACGCCGACAATTGCATCGGCATTCATATCTTTTGCCGCCGCAATCATCCGGTCGAGCGCCTGTTCGCGGGCTTCAGCCATCAGCTTGGTGTATTCTTTGACTTCGCCGCCGACGAGATTGCGAAGACTGGCAACGATATCTGTACCGATATGTTTAGCGCGGATTACATTGCCGCGGACGAGACCAAGATGTTCCGTGATTTCACGGCCAGGTACGGTTTCAATGTTCGAAAGTATCACGATCTTATCCCTCTATTTGTCGATGTTTTTCTCGTAGTAATCGTCTTCTTTATTATCGATGCGATCTTTTAATACTCTATAAAACAAATATCCAACGATCAAAAACCCTGCGAGGATAATCAATCCAAATGGGAATAGCGCAATAGCGCTTATGAAAAGTGTGATAGCCCAGATTGCAACAGGCACGCTGACGCAAATCAGAGCAAGTGTATCAAGTCGCATGATTGAATGCTTTCAATAACTTCATTTTACGGCGTTGAACCTGAACGATACCTACACACTACGTAGAATACCGAGCGGTGCAACATAACATGCTGACATCCGGATCGGTATCATAATTGCAGTGGTACACAGAAGAAGTGCGGCGAAGTTGCGGCGTTCATTTCAACTTGACCATATCGCTCTCGCAAGGCTTTCTTGTCTCTAAGGAAAACCGGACTTTATCGATTTCACATGAGCAAGATTTTCATCTCTTACCGGCGGCAGGATACGCTGGCCATTGCGGGCCGGATTTACGATCGCCTTTCCGGCAAATTCGGCGCAGAACGCGTGTTTATGGACATCGACTCCATACCTTTCGGCGTGGATTTCCAGGGCTGGCTGGATGGTGAGGTCTCTAAGGCGAGCATCGTGCTGGCGCTGATCGGCGCGGGGTGGATCGATGCGCGGGACGAGATGGGGCGGCGCCGTCTCGATAACCCCGATGACTTCGTGCGGATCGAGATTGAGGCTGCGCTCCGGCGTGACATTCCACTGATCCCGGTATTGATCGGCGGTGCGCCCATGCCAAAGGCGGGGGAACTACCGGAAACGCTGAGGCCGCTGGCTCGCCGCCATGCGGCTTTTGTAGACATGGCCCGCGACTTCCACATGCATATGGACCGTCTTATTAACGGGCTGGAATGGCATCTGAATGGA
>JARRLC010000085.1:0-10343 GCA_037387425.1 Alphaproteobacteria bacterium | reverse complement strand
ACGTTTTTGTCTGCCTTCAGAGCAAGCGCGATTTCGGACAGGGTGCCCGCCTCAATGCCGCACGCCACGACCACATCGCTAGATAGCGCGTTAATATTATTCCGGGCGCTCATCATTGCGGTGACTATGACGATGTCGGCATACGCGCTGGCATCGCGTTTATCGCCGGAAGGGAGAATTCCTACGGTTTGGCCGCCTGCGTCTTTTGCGGCCTTTAGCGCGGCTTCCATCACACCGTTGGGGCGTCCGCCGGTGAGGGTGACATAGCCTTTTTCGGCGATAAGCCTGCCTATGTCATAAGCGTTTTTGAGGTCGAAAGCTGTTGCGCTGCTTCCTGGCCCCATAACGCCTATGACAGTTTTGGGCATTGTGTTTGTTTCCTCTACGCTCCCACCCATTTACTCGCAAGAAAAAGGCGGCGAACGGAGCAAGCGTCCTTAAACGCTTGCCTTAGCTTTCGTTTTCTTACCGATAGGCTCGTTACCGCTCCAATCGCGTTTGACGCCGATCATGATGAGAAATGGCGTAGCGATGAACATCGACGAATAGGTACCAATCAGCACGCCAAACAAAATCGCAAAGGCCAGCCCCATGATCACCGGGCCGCCGAAGATCAAAAGCGCGACCAGTGCGAGCATAGTGGAAACAACCGTCATAACCGTGCGCGACAAGGTCTCATTGAGCGACAGATTGAGCAGATCGGCCAGCTGCATTTTCTTGAACTTCCGCAAGTTTTCACGGATCCGGTCGTAGATAACCACGGTATCGTTGATCGAATAGCCGAGGATAGTGAGTAGCGCCGCGACAATGCTCAAATCGAAGTCAAGCTGGAGCGCGGAGAACAGACCGACCGTCAGCAAGATATCGTGCACGAGGGCGACGATAGCCCCAAGCGCGAACTGCCATTCGAACCGGAACCAGATATAGATGAAAATGCCAAGGCATGTGAGCGCCAGCGCCCAAATTGCACTGATCAAAAGTTCCCTCGAAACCGTGCTACCGATAAACTGGCCATCAACTACTTTATAATTTTCGCCGATTGCCTGGGCAACTTTCCCTTGAACTTTACTGCGAAGCTCTTCGCCATGCAGAGGAGCTGAACCGCCTTGGCTATCTTCAGGCGATATGCGCACCAATACTTTATCCGGCGAACCGAACTCTTGTATCTGTGACTCGCCAAAACCCAGCGCATCGACCTGGGAACGCAGTTTTGCAATGTCGGCGGGACCGCTATTCGACTGCACGGTGAGCGCTAGCCCTCCCCGGAAGTCAATGCCGAAATTGAGCCCTACGGTTGCCAGCAGAACGACCGTTACAACGGCCAAGATACTTGATAGCGACAAGCATGCTTTGAAGAACGGCACAAACTGAATTTTCGTATTGTGCGGCACCAAATGCAGCGGCTTCGGAACTGAAAAAGCCATGATAAAGCCCCTCAAAGCGGAATGACGTTAGGACGCGACCAGCGCAGCCAGGTTGCGATAATAAGGCGTGTCAACGTGATCGCCGTGAACAGCGACGCCACGATGCCGATGCTTAACGTGATGGCAAACCCTCTGATCGGACCGCTGCCGAGCCACATAAGGATTACGCCGCCTAAAAGCCCGGTCAGGTGCGAGTCGATAATGGTGGCGTATGCCCGCGAGAAACCTGCCTCCAAGGCAAGAACGTTCGATTTGCCCGATCGCATTTCTTCGCGCATTCGTTCGAAAATAAGCACGTTGGCGTCAACAGCCACGCCCATTGTTAGCGCGATACCGGCGATGCCTGGAAGCGTGAGCGTCCCGTGCAAGAGCGACATTGTCGCCATGATGATGGCAACGTTGACGATCAGAGCGACAATGGAGAAAGCGCCGAATAGGCCGTAACCGATCACCATGAAGAGCGCCACCAGGAAGAAAGCCCAAAGCGTGGCTTGCTTACCAGATTTGATGGCGTCCGCGCCTATCGTCGCGCCTACGGTTTGACGCGCCACAAGCTTAGGCTTGGCGGGCAACGCGCCGGAACGCAACAGCACGGCGAGGTTATTTGCGCTTTCGACTGTGTAGCGCCCGGAAATCTGGCCTGTGCCACTCAAGATGGCCTCCTGGATGACAGGAGCGGAGATCACTTCCCCGTCCAGCACGATGGCGAAAGGCTTGTTTACATTATCCCGCGTAACTTTAGCGAAACGCTGCGCCCCCGATGTGTTAAAGCGGAATGACACGACAGGTCTTGTGGAATCCTGTGAAAAAGCCTGCTGTGCATCGACCAGATCTGCGCCACTAACGATCACGCGCTTTTGCAACAATAAATATTGCCCCTCCTCATCGGAGTTATCTGCGCCTTTATAGATTGCCGAACCGGGGGGCGGCGAGCCTGCTTGCGCCTCCTGCACACTCATCGACTGATCGACAAGCTGGAAGGTCAGCACGGCGGGTTTGTTGATCTTCTGTTCCCAGATTTCCTGGGCTTCTTTGTCGCTCACGCCGGGAACCTGGAGAAGAATGCGATTTTCGCCCTGGCGCTGTATCAGAATTTCACGCGTACCGCTCGGATCGATACGGTTGCGGAAGATTTCTACCGCCGTTCCCATGGCGTTGGTGACGCGGGTGTTCAACGCGGTTTCCGTCGGCATCAATTTGATGACCTTGCCGTCACGCACGACTTCGACATCAGGAGAGCCGCTGAACAAATCAAAATTGGGCCGCGCGAGTTTTTTTAGTCTTGCAAAGGCTTTTTCGACCTGGTCTTCACGTTTAATTTTCACGCGCACTTCGTTGCCGACCACTGACGGAGAAGTGAACAGCACTTTTTCGTCGCGCAAATTCTGACGGGCGTCATCGGCGAGCGCTTCTATCCAGCTTTTGCGAAGGTCTTCGGTGTCCAATTCCAGCAGAAAATAAGCGCCACCTTGCAAATCCAACCCCAACCCCATGCGTAATTGCATCCATCCGGGCAAATTCGCTAGTTGCTCCTTATGAAAAAGATTAGGGGCTGCAAATAAAAGAGAAGCCAGCGATACAAGAATTATCGCGATGGTCTTCCAAGGATTGAAATACAACATGATTTCATGCTCTCACAACGAAACGGGCGCTTTTAATGAACATTGACGTCCGGTTTATCTAAAGGGCTGCAAATATGTCATTACCCACAGCCGCTGTTTGACCACACTTTAGCGTTTTTAACTACTCTTGCTGGAACTCGCGCTCTTGTCGTCATCATTGGCGGCGCGAACTTCACCCTTGGTGCGAACCTCTAAGATCTTTGCGCGCAGTACACGCACGCGCAGCCCTTCGCCCAGTTCCACCTGCAACTCGGTATCGCTGGTAACCTTCGTCACCTTGCCGATAAGCCCACCTTCTGTCACCACGGTATCGCCGCGCTTGATGCCGCCAATCATGGCTTTTTGTTCTTTGGCGCGATTAAGTTGCGGACGCAAAATGAGAAAATACATGATGACGAGAATTGCAACATAAGGCACCCACCAATAGGGTCCTGGTCCTTGAGCCGCAGTTTCTCCCGCTGCATAGGCCGCTGTAATGAACATCGCTGCCATACCTCCTGAAATCAGCGCGCCCTTAAAACCAGTCGCCGGAATAATCGTGAACGATCAAGGGAAATAGGTGGGCGGCGTTGTTGAATTTGTTGCCAATATAATGGCGTTACCCGATGATGCAACGCTCATCAACGGGATGCATCGTCATCTCCATAGCGCGAGATGGCAAAACTCTCCAGCATTGATTTGAATAACGTTAACCTCTTGGCTTGACTTCATAGCGCCGTCTGATGCTGATATGCCACAAACAAACAGATCGCAACCTTTGGATTGCCGCCATGCCCTCGTTCCTCGATGCACAAAACTTTTCACACATCACGAACACTCATCTGAAGCGGATCGCCAGCGCATTGGAACGCCTTGCTCCTCCGCGGTCGCTTACCCCTGACTTTCGCCAAGCGGAAGCCTATGTTTGGCAATCGCAGCCGGAAGCATTTTTGCCTGTCGCCGAGGTCAACCGCATTCCGCTTACGCTCCTGAAGGCCATTGCGCAAATGCGCGACACACTCACAGCCAACACCGAACGTTTCGCACGCGGACTGCCTGCCAACAACGCGCTGTTATGGGGCGCGCGCGGCATGGGCAAAAGCTCGCTGGTCAAGGCCGTGCACGCTGATGTACGCCAGCGCGTCCTGAACGGTAACGCCGAGGCAGACGGCGCCGACCTGAAGCTTGTTGAAATCCACCGGGAAGATATCGCTTCGCTGCCGCGTTGCCTCAGTTTTTTGCGTGTGGAGCCACACCGCTTCATCGTGTTTTGCGACGATTTATCGTTTGACGCCGACGATACGTCTTACAAATCGCTCAAAGCGGTGCTCGAAGGCGGCATTGAAGGACGCCCGGAAAACGTAATTTTTTACGCCACCTCGAACCGGCGACACCTTTTACCGCGCGATATGATGGAAAACGAGCGCTCCACCGCCATCAATCCGCATGAGGCCGTGGAAGAGAAAGTCTCGCTGTCCGACCGTTTCGGGCTGTGGATAGGCTTCCACAATTGCAGCCAGGACGATTTTTTCGACATGGTGCACGGCTATGCTGAACATTTCGGCGTGAAAATGGATCGCAAGGAACTCGAAGCGCAAGCCTTGCAGTGGGCGATGTCGCGCGGAAGCCGATCTGGCCGCGTGGCGTGGCAGTTCATTCAAGGGCTGGTGGGATGACGCCCGTTGCCGCCTATCCAAGCAAAATAGCGCAAGTAATCATGAAAGATACGGGAATACGGGAAGTATTTCTAAAAGCGTCCCCAAAAAAGATGAAGCCTCGCTGGGCGCCCAGCGAGGCTAATCCATCATATCCAGTGGGCAATGCTATCCGCTTGCTGGAGTTCTGAAGCCGGTTTGACCGTCTCACGGTTAGGTGGTCTGCTTGGACCCCTTAGGGAGGAACCGCTCCCTGTTTGTGACGGTGCTGACGCTTAACTAGCGATCTCCTTTGCCTGGTGCCCATACCAGATGGACCTGGTTCTGCCGCTTCGTCTGACGCTGCCGGTAACCTCATTGCACGACACGCGATACTGAAGCCGCTCAATTCTTGCTATAATGTGCTTCCTACTTGCCATCTTGCCAAGTATCAAGTTAATTACACTCCGCAAGACGGGCTACACCATGTCCGGTGGGGTCATTTTCTTAGACCTCCTGTGCGCTGTTCAAGTTGATTATTGCAAAGACATGGAAACGCGTCAATGGAAATCTATAGTGTATGAAAAGTGTACGTATGCTGCGTCGCACAATGCTTGCCTCTTATCTCAGCTCGCAAAACAGCCTCCGCACATCACGCTGCGACCTCCCAAGCCTTCGCACATCACTCGACAGCCAGAACCGCGTCAATTTCCACAGCGGCATCAAGAGGCAAGCTCGCAACGCCAACTGCAACCCGCGTATGACGCCCAGCGTCTTGCAGCGCAGCAGCCAATAAATCGGATGCGCCGTTCGCTACCTGCGGCTGGCCGGTAAAATCGGGCGCTGAGTTAACAAAGACTGTCAGCCGCAACACCTGTTTGATGCGATCCAGCGAACCGAGCGCCGCTTTCGCCTGCGCCAGCACATTCAGACACGCCAGTTTCGCGGCTTCCTGCCCGTCTTCCACCGAGACGCCAGCGCCGAGTTTGCCCGTGGTAAAAGCCCCTTCCGCCGAACGCGGCAACTGGCCTGAGATATAAAGCGTCCCGTTGTGGACATGAAAAGGCACGTAATTCGCCACAGGACTGGGGGCTTCAGGCAGCGTTAACCCTAAATCCGCCAGTCTTTTTTCGCTCTCGCCAGCCATCATCACACTCCTGTTTAAATTCGATAGGTTATCCTGGTTGAAGGATGTAGTATGTCACCCTTAATATTGGAACCACTTTCGCATGGGGGCAGAGGGCGACGCATAGTCTCCAGCAAATACCGGATCAAGGCAGAAACGATGATTGTGAAAAGCTGGGTCAGTGGGAGCATCTGGGCCATAATATTTGCGGCCGGACTGGGCGCTCAGACGGCTGCTGTGGGCCAAACTCTTTCGCCTGTGCTTTCCGCAAAACCTGAGGCAGCCGCAAAAGCCAAGACCGGCGCCAACACCGGGACGGAAACCAAAACCGTCCCCGCTGTAGAACTGGCGCCTCACCGCGCGGTCTACAATCTGAGCCTGGAAAAAGCAGACAGCACTTCAAACGTCACGGAAGTTCGCGGACGCTTGGTGCTCAGCTTCAAAGGGTCGAAATGCGCGGGCTACTCGCTAGATACCCGCATCGTCACCGAAATCACCGACCGCGACGGCAAGAACACACTCACTGATATGCGGTCGTCCACGTGGGAACAAGCGGCAGGCGGAAAATTCCGCTTCAGCAACTCACAATATCTCAATCAACGTCTCAGCGAACAGGTCATCGGACGAGCCGCGCGAGGGCAGGCCAGCAACAGCATCAATATTCAGCTCAACAAACCCGAAAAGCGGAAAATCAGCTTTAACGGCGCGCCCCTGTTTCCCACGCAGCATACGATTGCCGTGCTGAAAGCCGCCCAAAGCGGGCAGAACGTCTTGCAGGCGAACATTTATGACGGCTCGGAAAAGGGCGTCAAAATGTACGAAACCACATCGTTCATCGGGAAACCGCGCACAAAAGGCGCAGACACGTTCAAAAAGATCAAAAACGGAGAAGCGCTTAACGCTCTGGTGTCATGGCCGGTTTTGCTCAGCTATTACGAAAGCAGCAAACCAGCGCGAGCGAGCGAAGGCTTACCGGATTATGAGCTGTCGTTCATCCTCTACGCCAACGGGGTTAGCCGTAAACTGCTTATCGATTACGGTTCTTTCACCATTGCTGGTGATTTGACGCGCATAGACTTCTTCAAACCCGCCAAATGCGCCTCCAAAAATAAAGGACGCACAAGGAAAAAACACACGAAACACGGTAAAAGACGGAAATAACGCTGTCGTCATGCCGTGCCCCATTGCATCAGACACGGATTTCCCCCATTTCTTACCGTGAACAACAATGCGGGACATATCCATGCCAGCTATTACGATGTATACGACTAAAGTTTGCCCTTATTGCATCGCGGCCAAACGGCTGCTCAACAAGAAAGGCGCCGCCTTCGAAGAAGTGGACGTCAGTTTCGACGCCGCAAAGCGCGAAGAGCTGATAAAGCTTGCGGGCGGGCGCATGACAGTTCCCCAAATTTTCATCGGCGATTATCACGTTGGCGGCTGCGATGAGCTTTACGAACTGGAAGCCAGCGGCAAGCTTGACACATTGCTTAACGGTTAGTGTCGCGCTGGATTGTTAGCGTGGAGTGCGTGCCGCGCGAGATCTTGCACGTCTTTTTCTAACCGCCGCCGTATCGGAAAGCCCCCATGAGCCAAGACAGCACATTTCGCGCCGCCCTTGTTCAACTATGTTCAGGCCGCGAAATAGAGCCGAACATGGCTGCCGTGTGCGGCTGGATACGCGAAGCGGCGGGCGCGGGCGCACGCTACATCCAGACGCCGGAAAACACGCTGTTGATGGAATCCAACTCCGATCGTCTTTTCGAGCGCGTTCGCGAGGAGGCGGATACCCCAGAGATCGCTCAATTCGCAGCGTTGGCGGAAGAACTCGGCGTGTGGCTGCATATCGGCTCGATCTTCATCAAGGCCGGCGAGCGCAAGGCCGCCAACCGCTCGTATATTTTCGCGCCAACCGGCAGAGTTGTCGCCCGATACGATAAAATCCATCTGTTCGACGTGGAATTGCCTGGCGGCGAAAGCCACCGCGAAACAGAAACCATGACGCCAGGCTCTGAAGCCGTGGCAGTTGCGTTGCCATGGGGCTTACTCGGCCTGTCGATCTGCTACGATTTGCGTTTTCCTGAGCAATATAAGGCGCTCGCCAAGGCTGGAGCGCGGATGCTGGCGGTTCCAGCAGCCTTTACCGAACAAACCGGACGGGCTCACTGGCACGTGTTGCTGCGCGCGCGGGCCATCGAGACTGGAAGCTTCGTTCTTGCCGCGGCGCAAGGCGGCGTACACGAAGCAGGCCGCCACACTTTTGGGCATTCGCTTATCCTCTCGCCATGGGGAGAAGTGCTGGCCGAAGCTGGCGCTGAGCCGGGCGTGATTACCGCCGACATAGACCTCGCCGAGGCGATAGCGGCGCGACATCGCATCCCCGCGCTAAAACACGAACGCCCATTCAATATCACAACTGTGTAGGGCTACCATCGTTACTTTTGGGCTCAGTTGTCCCACAAATCCCCTCTCAAAAGACAAAGGGGGCGAAGCCTTGGCTCCGCCCCTTAGGTGCGCATCTTAGGGAGGAAGATATGCGCTACGAAATTTACATGTTGTAGGCCCGTTCGCCGTGTTCAGCGATGTCCAGACCTTCACGCTCGGTTTCTTCCGACACGCGCAGGCCAACCAGCGATCCGATGATCATGTAGACAATGAAGCTACCAACGCCGGACCAGATGATCGTGAGCACAACGGCTTCGATCTGGATGAAAACCTGCGCCATCATGTTGAAGTCGGCGCCGCCTTGGCCGCCAAGGGCCGGGCTGTGAACGATGCCGGTACCGATGGCGCCGATCATGCCGCCAACAGCGTGCACGCCGAACACGTCAAGCGTATCGTCGTATCCAAAGGCGCTCTTCACCGATGTGCAGAAGAAGAAGCAGCCAGCACCCGCGATCAAGCCGAGGATAAGCTCACCCATCGGGCCAGCGCTACCCGCTGCCGGAGTTACAGCAACCAGACCAGCGACAACACCAGACGCAAGACCCAGAAGGCTCGGCTTGCCTTTTATCAGCCATTCAACCAGCATCCAGGACACGCCAGCGGCGGCTGTTGCAACGAAGGTGTTGGCCATGGCGAGAACCGCAGAGCCGTTGGCTTCAAGAGCAGAACCGGCGTTGAAACCGAACCAGCCGACCCACAGAAGCGAAGCGCCAACCATGGTGAAGGCGAGCGAATGCGGCGGCATTGGCTCTTTCTTGAAGCCGATGCGCTTGCCGAGCAGCAATGCGCCCACAAAACCTGCGATACCCGCGTTAATGTGCACAACCGTACCACCAGCGAAGTCAAGAGCGCCCAAATCAAGCAAGAAGCCGCCCGAACCCCAGACCATGTGCGCGATAGGGAAGTAGATAAATGTTGGCCAAATCACCGCGAACAGCACGACCGCCGAGAACTTCATGCGCTCTGCAAAACCGCCGATAACGAGCGCCGTGGTGATAGCCGCAAATGTCATCTGGAAGCAGACGAATACCAGTTCGTGGATCTTCACGCCGTCAGTGAACGTATCGGCCAAGCTTTCGGCGCTTACGCCACTCAGGAACAACTTCTGGGCCCCGCCAACGAAAGGCGCGAGGAAAGCCAGTGAAGAGTCCTTAGGTATCTCAGTAAAAGCAAAGCTGTAGCCCCACAAGAACCAGACCACGCACACGATGGCTTGAATGGCCAGCACCTGCGTGATGATGGAAAGCATGTTTTTCGGGCGGACCATACCGCCGTAAAATAGCGCCAGTCCGGGCACGGTCATCATCAGCACGAGCAGCGACGCAACCATCATCCAAGCGTCATCGGCTTTGTTGACGGTTACTTTTGGCGCCGATGCGGCTGCGGCTTCCTGCGCCAGCGCCGGATCAATAAGCATTGCGGCGGCGAGTAGCCCTACCGTTACAGCTCCAATCGCAAGAAATATACGCTTCATTGCTTGTTCCCCTGGTTCTTTAAAGTGCGTTTTCGTCGGTTTCGCCGGTGCGTATCCGCATGCTATGCTCGATAGGCAGGACAAAGATTTTGCCGTCACCGATTTGTCCGGTTTGGGCAGCGGTCTTTAAGGCTTCTACAGCCTTATTGACGGCTGATGCCGGCACAGCGATTTCGAGTTTGAGTTTAGGCACGAAGGTGACTTCGTATTCTGCCCCGCGATAGATTTCGGTGTGTCCTTTTTGGCGCCCGTAACCTTTTGCCTCGGTGACGGTCATACCGTCGATACCGATATCGGTGAGCGCCTGACGCACTTCATCGAGTTTGAATGGCTTGATGATAGCCGTCACCAGTTTCATCAGAATCCTCCTTCTTGGGTCGAGCCCCGGATATGGCGGTATAGCCGCTTACGGTTAGAGGTAATTCAAAAGCCGTGCCAAGTGGGTGGATTCTGTTTACGACATTGAAAACAAAGGATTTGTTGGGAGAATGCGTAAAGATTTAGCAATCAGGCGCTGGGGAGTTGCTTAATTTTTATTCATTTGTGTCGCTATGCATAAAATTTAGGCACATATCGCCTGCAAAGCGGTTGTCATAAAGGCAGAGTAAAAAATCAAAAGCCAGAAGCGCTTTGCTTCTG
>JARRLC010000084.1:0-10397 GCA_037387425.1 Alphaproteobacteria bacterium | reverse complement strand
CGGTAAAGCCTGCGGCGGACGCCGCAAAAAGAATGCGTGTGCCAAGCGCGCGGGACAGAAAGCCAGACAGAGGAATCATGACCACTTCGGCGATCAGGTAGGCCGTCTGCACCCATGCTATTTCGCTAGCGCTTGCCGATAATCCCGCCTGAATTTCCTTCAGCGACGCCGACACAATCTGGATGTCGAGGATGGCCATGAACATCCCGAGCACCATACAAAGGAAGGTGAACAGGCGGCGCTTGTCGAGGGCATCCTCCGTGCGAGCCGGGGGAGGCGCGGCTGGGGGGCCATTTGCCTCCCCGTCCCGCTTAAATGGATGAACATTGGACATATTACGCCTGCTGCCTATATGCGACGCCCTGTTATTGTTGGCTTGATGACGGCTTCATTTCCTTGGCCATGACGGCGCCATCCCCGGCTTTTTTGGTGTTCACATACACAACAACCGACATCCCAGGCCGCAGCAGCCCCTGTTCGTCGGGCGCGAGCCTCACATGAATGCGGACTGGCAGGCGTTGCACCACTTTGGTGAAGTTGCCGGTGGCGTTGTCGGGCGGTAGAAGCGAAAACACCGATCCCGACGCTGGCGCAAGGCTCGCTACCGTGCCTTTGAATGTACGGCCAGGGACAGCGTCAACCTCTATGTCTACCGGTTGCCCCGCCTTCAGAGCCTGGACTTGCGTTTCCTTGAAATTCGCATCGATATACACGGCGTTAAGCGGCACCAGGGTCGCCAGCCTCTGGCCGGGCTGGACGTAATCACCGAGTTGCATTGCGCGATTGCCTACCACGCCGTCAAATGGCGCGCGGATCACCGTAAAGGACAAATCACGCTTTGCTTTCTCAAGCGCCGTTTGCAACTGCTTAAGCGCGCCCTTTGCTTCCAGTTGCTGAGCCTTGAGCACCTCAATGTTTGCTCTAGCGGCGCTAACGGCGGCGTTGGCGCTTTCCACCGATGCGGCGGCTTGATCGTGATTTGCTTGCGCCGCCTCAAGCGCCTGCTGGCTGGCGAAATCACGCCGGGCTAGATTCGTCTGGCGTTTAAGCTCCAGGTCGGCGCGCAACGCCCCTGCCTTGGCGGAACGGAGCTGCGCCTTTGCCTGCAAGACAGTGGCGTTTTGTGCGGTTATCTGGTGTGAGATACGCTCAATACTCGCCTGTTGTGAGGCGACGGCGTCCTGCGCGGCTTGCACAGCCAAACGATAGTCGCCATCGTCAATCCGGGCGATGACCGCGCCCATCTTTACATGAGCGTTGTCGCCAGCCTCTACCGCGACAACATAGCCTGAGACTTTGGCGGAAAGCGTTGCACTGTCGGCGCCGATATAAGCGTCATCCGTCGATTCGATGAAACGGCCGACTGTAAACCATTGATAGCCGTACCAAGCCCCCCCGAGTAGCACGAGCGGCAGTAGAATCATTACCACCCACTTGCGCCATATGGGCGGAGAAGAGGCCGAAAGGGGCTGTGCATCCTGGGGAACGCCATCAACAGAGCCATCTTCCATCGCTTTTTGTGTGGAAAGCCCCGCTTCTAGGACGGTATCGTCGCTTTTTGCCGAGATTTGTTGTTTTGCACTCATGACTACATACGATATTGTGTATAAAGCATTTTGACCGAACGGTTCAGTCAATTGTTGACTTAACGTTTTTACGCTTACAATTCAAGGACGACCGAACGGTTCGGTCAACAAATGACGGGTTGTAGCCGAATGAGCACCAAAATCGATACAGAAACTGCCAACGATAGCTCTAAGCGCCGTCAGATTATGGATGGTGCGCGTGCTGCGTTCCTCGACCAGGGATTTCACGCCACGAGCATGGGCGAAATCGCTCGTCGCTCCGGGGTATCCAAAGGCACGCTCTACGTTTACTTCGAAAACAAGGAAGAGCTTTTTATCGCGATCTTCGATGAGGAGCGCCGCGCACAGGCCGAACAGGTCTTCGAACTCGATCCTAACGACCACGATGTTGAAACAGCATTGCTGCGACTTGGGAAAGCGTTCACGAAATATATTTGTCGGCCGGAGCAGATTTCATCTTTGCGCACCATCATCAGCATTTCCGTAAGCATGCCAGCGTTGGGGCGCCGCTTTTATGCGGCCGGGCCAGCAACTGGTATCGCGCGGCTCAAGGCTTATCTGGAAAGTCAGGTGGCGGCGAATATCCTCACGATCGAAGATTGTGAGATCGCGGCCGCTCAGTTTATTGATACCTGCTTGTCAACTCTGTTCAAGCCGATGATGTTTTACGATGCACCGCCGCCGTCGGAAGCCATGATAGATCATGTCACGGGCGTTGCCGTGCGTGCATTTCTGGCAGCCTACACGAAACGCTGAGACTATAACCAAGCGCCAAAAACACGAGAACTCCCGCAAAGAGCGAGAGTTCCCATAGAAAAGTCAGTTCGTGTCAGAAAACGTAAGGCGACCTTACGACTTCTGAGCCGACTTCAAGAAAGCCTCAATATTTTTCTTCACTTGGGCTTTCTCAGCATCGGAGCAGGTTTTTTTCTTATTCTTATCAGGCTCAGAAATCACCCGCGGTTCTTTCTTTCCGTCTTTTTCCAGGAACTTCACATTCCCGGTCAGCCACATCACGGTGAACAGATGCAGACGGTTAATGAACAGGATCTGCTGCTGCGACCACTTGTTCTTCGCCTGCTCTGACCGCATCAGCGCCATGTAGTTCTCGCTTTGCAGTTCCGGCATATTACACATCTGAGCATGCGCGGAATTACGGGCAGCCATGATGATACGCCGGGCATCATCGATCGGCACCAGTATCTTCTTGGGATCCTTACGGTCAATCTTGAGGACCTTGCCGTTCGGTTGTTTGATCTCACTCGGGATAGTTGTGAGAGCAAAGCCCATGATCAGCCTTGTGGATTTCGCGCTAAGCTCAGAGTCTTTCTTGTCGGACTTACCGCTTGCGCTCTGCTGCGCCGAAGCCACGTTAGCCGTAGCCTTAGTTTGCGCAGAAGCCGCCCCCGCAAAAGCGAGGCCAGCACACAGACAAGCCAGTACTGCTAATTTACTGATTTTGTTCATTCTCATCCCCTGCCCTGAAGCCTCGTCACAGGGCCTTTACGCTGCCACTTTGTTGACGTCATCGCAACACCATAAACACGGCATAACTATGACATCTGTTGCTTTTCTACTCCACCCTGTTGCACAAACGCCGCAGCCCCGTCAGCGCGACCACCATACCCCGCAAAGTCTTAACTTCCTGACTAGTAAGCGAGGCGCGTTCGAACATGTTCCGGATGTTACGTACCATGCTTGACCGCTTCTCGTCAGTCTTGAAAAAGCCTGTCTGCGATAATTCTTCTTCAATGTGTGAGAAGAACCCCATTAACTCGTTTTTTGTGGCTGGAATCGCCTTGTTAAGGGGCAATCCTTCAACCGCCTGCTCCTCAAATTGCGTGCCGCGCCCCAACAAGCCGCCCGCTGTGCATTTCCTCCACTCATACCCCAACAGCAGCACCGCCTGCGCCAAATTGAGCGACGCAAAGGTCGGATCGACGGGAGCTATGATAAGCATATCCGCCAAGGAAACTTCGTCATTTTCAAGGCCGTGCCGTTCACGTCCGAAGAGTATTCCGCAAGTTTGTCCGTTCTGGCTGCGCGAGGCCATATCGCGGGCCGCACTTTCCGGCGAGAGCACCGGCTTCACCATCTCGCGAACGCGCGCCGTGGTGGCGGCTACGAAGTTCAGATCGGCGATAGCCTCCGCCAGCGTGGCAAAAACGCGCGCCCCTTCAATGATGGCAGTAGCGCTTGCTGCGTTCGCCAGAGCGCTTTCGCTAGGCCAACCATCGCGCGGCGCCACCAACCGCAATTCATTCAAGCCAAAATTCGCCATAGCGCGCGCGGCCTGCCCGATATTCTCGCCGAGTTGCGGCTCCACCAGAATAACAGCGGGGGCATTGAGCGGCATGGCTGGCGTGGATGGTAGAGTTTCCATGTCGCTCATTCTCTGCGGCCTAGCTGATAGCGGATATTCCACTATAACACACGTAACGTTCGAGCGGAGGATACCCCAGTTAATAGCTTGAAGCCAATGCACTTTTATAGAAATGAGCTAAAAAAAGCGAGCTGAGCCCAAACGGTTAACGCATCCTGAATATACATACAAAAAGGCCGGCGTGACGAGCCGGCCTTTCAGGTTCAGATATTGGGGGTTTATTTTAACGGTTCAAGCTCATGCTTGGCGCCGCCCATTTTGTATTTGAAGCCGACAGATACGATGTCGATGTTGGTTTCGCCTTCGGCCGTTAACAGGTTGCCAAGGCTAGCTGAAGTCGTCGTAATCGGCGCGTCTTTCACGAACAGATGCGAGTAGGCAAAATCCAACGTCATTTTATCCGAGAATTTGTAGCTTGCGCCTGCGCTCAGCCAGTAGCGATCATTGTCAGGCAGCATGACGGTGCGGTGCTCATCCGTGATGGGAGATTTTTCCCACCCTGCACCAAAGCGCAACGTCGTTGACGGGCTGTATTTATATTCCAAGCCCGCCGAAACGAACCAGCCATCCTCGTAGGTGATCGAGAGCAGATCGTTTGAGCCACCGCTTTGGTTTGTAATGAGAACGTTATGGTCAATGCGGCTCCAGTTGGTCCATTCAACTGTACCGTACAAGGCCAAAACAGGCGAAAGCTCTTGGCGTAAACCAAAACTCACCATTTCCGGCAGGATTATGTCGGTGCTTACTGCGCCAGCGCCTGCTAAAGGCGAACCGCCTGTGTTGCAATAAAAACCGCCTGTTGCGAGCGTCGTTAACGATGCGCCTGAGCACTTGCCTTCCAAATCGTGTTTGATAGCCGAACGGTAGCCGATGCCGATTTGCGTGCCAGGCGCTGGTTTCCATGTAACGCCTGCCGTGGCGCCAAAGCCAACGTCGTCCGCTTCAACACGACGGCCCGGCAAAGTAGCGGTGCTGGGATAGGAAGGATAGAAGATCGTACCCGACCCATTATACAAGAGCACATCGAAATATTGCACCTGTAGCCCTGCGCCAACCGTAAGTTCTGGCGTAACCTTGTAGGCCAGAGTTGGGTTGACGTTCAGCGAGAAAATCCGCGATTTGACCGCAAGCGGCGAACCCGCCCAATTGGTATCGTCTGGCTTGGTTGAAAGGCCATACTGTGAGTTAAGCGCAAGCCCCAGGAATAGCCGATCGTTGATCTGATAATTAGCATAGCTCGCAGGGATCAATGCCGGATCGCCAATATCGCCACTTTCACCAGAAAAACCGTTCAAGGCACTGAAGGCGCCACCTGGCGCAAATCTGCCGGATGACGCGTTAATTTCCGAGTTGGCGATCACCGTCGAAAGATTCGACGAAACGTTCAGTCCTTCAGCCGCCGCAGCCGCAGCCGGGTTCCAGAACATTGAACTAAGATCGGTGCCGGAAGCCTCACCTGCGAACGACATCCCCTGGTAGTAGACGGACTGCTCGCGCAACATGAACGCGCCAGCATTAGCTGCGCTGGAAGCGACAACCATGGCGCACATCAGCGCTGCACAACTGACACTTAATTTAAAACCCTTCCCCCATACGGCATTCATGATGCTGTCCCCTGTTTTCTTATTCTGACTAAACTGATGCATAGCAGCCTGACATATTCCCCTAGATACAAAACCTTACTGCGTTCCAACGGTTGCGCATTAGGGCAAAAGGAGGACAGTCAAGCAACTTTTGGTTGTTTTATGCGGAATTAACAGGGTGTGCTAGCAAAAGCAGGACACGTCATATATACGATTAAGTAATTGAATTTATTGAATATTTTTCACATTAGAGGGCATTTCTACAGGAGCGCAAAGCTCTCTGCATGTCCTTACATATGTAAAAACGCATGCCTTTGAGAAGACACATTTAAGTAATGCTTGTTGCTGGAACGACACGCAGAAGGGGCACGCTCAGTATAGAGCGCGCTTCTACATGTTACCTCGGAGCAGAAATCAGCTCGACCGCCTGACCCATGAAGTCAACCAGCTCACTAGGCGTTGTATCCTCAAGGTTATAGCGGTACTTTTCTTGAGAACCATGAATACTTTTAATTAACGATCCATCTGGGCGAAGGACCATTGTTCGCGGCACATAATTACCGTCAGGGTTATAACGCGCAGCAAGACGCGGATGTTTGTCCACGTCCACGCGCACCATAACCAAATTTTTAGATAACTCTACAACCGCCGGATGAAAAAACTGGCGACTAAAGGAAGCGCAGTGGCTACACCATTCCGCGTAAAAAACGACAACAACGGGAACGCCAGAATGCCTGGCTTGGCGAAGCCCTCTTTCGAAGGGAAGCCACACAATTTTCCGGTTATTCCAATCGAGGGTTTTCCCTGCTGCATGTGCCGATCCAGATCCAGACAACACAGCAGCTCCGATGCCTGTGCTTAAGAACACAGCCATCAGACCTAGCATGATAGTTCTTTGGATTATGCTTCCCCCACCTAAGATGCGTGCCAAAGTCACCGTACGATTATCTAACTGCACCAGGAGTATTGGTTCCCCCTGACTGCTGTGAACTCACGATAATCGTATCCCCCAAACTTTTTGTGTCTGACTCAACACTCAACGCAAATAACCCAAGGAACACCGCCATAATAGCGATGCACGCAGCAAGAATGCCGTACATTCAGAAGTCTCCCTCGCGATGCCGTCCAGAGCGTCAATATAGAATAGTAAGGTTTATGAAACGCTTAGGCTCCCAGATGCACCCTGTATCCCGATTTCAAAATTCGCTTTGCAGACGCTCCCCCAACGAACTTTGAAAACTCAAAAGACACTCAGAGTTGACATAATACCTTCGCGTTTGTGATCCAGAAAGACTGTTTGTAACTTACTGTAAATTACAACGAATCTCTGAAATCACCATGTTAGCCATACGAGTTCGTTAACCATTCCGCAAGGGATATACTTCCTAGCCAGCGCATTTTTTACATCTAGTGTGGCGTCTCATGATCTGCCTGCATTTTCGCCGCGCTATCGCCCACCGACCGATACGGTTTACCGAGTAGCATGCTTGCTTAAAAATAAAATGCCCGGCCTCTCACAGAATGCCGTGCGCATCCGCGAATTGACCGGGCAAGCGTCGCCATGACAAAATGACGCGCCTTGGAGGGAGAGACGGCGGCGTTTATGCCTAGGTTGTCGTTTGGGCGTGACCGTCACCACCAAGTGGGAACACCTTATCACGCCACATTTTCGCCGCAATCAGGGGTTCTACGCACGGAATTTCCCTTATATTTCCACGCGCTACCCTTCCAGCACAGGGCGACGCCCCCTCAAACATACGCACACATTCTTAAGCTAGTTCGTAGTATTCCGCGCCCTTGCTATTGGCGAACGCCTCTTATTATCCCTGTCTGGCTGCAACGAATGATCGAGCACGAACAATCTGATCGCGCTGGAAAGGCTTGCCTCGCCGCGCACGGCATCAATCGCCGCAATAAGCGCTGCGATGGAAACTTCCTTCTCCACCGCCAATAGCCGAAGGCCCTGCCAGAACGGCTCTTCCAGCGAAATCGAAGTCCGATGACCGGCGATGGATACAGACCGTTTGCGCGGTTTTTGCGCTGCCGATGCATCCCATCCACCCAACAGCGCCAGATTGGCTACCGCTTCGCTGCTTTTTCCCCGCGCTGTACGAGCCGCCACTGTCATACGCCCGTCATCTTCTCAGGGCGCACAGTGGCGTCGAATTCGGCCTCGGTCACATAGCCAAGCCGCAACGCCTCTTCGCGCAACGTGGTGCCATTTTTGTGCGCAGACTTGGCGATTTCAGTCGCCTTGTCGTAGCCGATCTTGGGAGCAAGCGCGGTAACCAGCATCAGCGAACGTTCCATCAATTCGTTAATGCGCTGCCGATTCGGCTCGATCCCCTTGATGCAGTTGTCGGTGAGGCTGACGCTCGCTTCGGCCAGAATTTTGATGGATTGCAGCAGGTTATACACGATCACCGGCTTGAACACGTTCAATTCGAAATGCCCCTGGCTGCCTGCCATTGTGATTGCCGTGTGGTTCCCCATTACCTGGCAACAGACCATCGTCATCGCCTCGCACTGCGTCGGATTGACCTTGCCGGGCATGATCGACGACCCCGGCTCATTCTCCGGCAACGACAGCTCCGCCAGCCCCGAACGCGGCCCCGAACCCAACAACCGGATATCGTTAGCGATTTTGAACAAGCTCACAGCAAGTACGTTCAGCGCGCCGGAAAGCTCCACCGCTGCATCGTTGGCCGCAAGCGCCTCAAACTTGTTCGGCGCCGTCACGAACGGCAGCCCGGTGAGCTTAGCCACTTCCTCAGCGAAACGCTCAGCGAACCCTTGCGGACAGTTCAGCCCGGTGCCAACCGCCGTTCCGCCTTGAGCCAGCGCGTAAACGCGAGGCAGCGCCGCCTTCACCCGTTCGATGCCCAGACGCAATTGCACAGCATAGCCGGAGAACTCCTGCCCAAGTGTAACAGGCGTCGCGTCCTGCGTGTGCGTGCGCCCGATCTTGATGATGTCATCCCAGGCGGCAGCCTTTTCCTCAAGCGCGCCCGCGATATGGTCAAGAGCAGGAAGCAGCGTGTTATTCGCCTCTTCAGCAGCAGCGATATGCATCGCAGTGGGAAAAACATCGTTGGACGACTGCGAGCGGTTCACATGATCGTTCGGATGTACCGGCGATTTCGATCCCATCACACCGCCCAGCATCTCTATGGCGCGGTTGGAAATCACCTCATTGGCGTTCATATTCGACTGTGTGCCGGAACCTGTCTGCCAGACCACCAGCGGAAAATGCGCGTTCAGCTTGCCGTCCACCACTTCCTGAGCGGCGTCAACGACAGCCTGCCCTATAGCAGGTTCGAGATTACCGAGCGCCATGTTCGAAAGGCTTGCGCATTTTTTCACAATACCCAGTGCACGCACCAGGGGTAACGGCATCGTCTCGCCGCCGATCTTGAAATTGCCCAAGCTGCGCTGTGTCTGAGCGCCCCAATATTTGTCTGCGGGCACATTTAAAGGGCCGAAGCTATCGGTTTCGGTACGAGTCTGGGTCATAAAGCCGTCCTCAATGCGGTTAGCGCGGTGGATGCGTTGAATTTTGAGGCTCGTTTACCACGGGAGAGGCAAGCGAACCAGACGCATCTGGTGTATTACGTCTTCTGAAATAGTCGATGATGCGTCCATCGACAATCAGCAAACCGCATATAATGACCGCCAGACCGACAAAATACCGCAGCAATAGCGTTTCACCAATTATCGTGACGCCTAGAAAGATCGCGGTAACCGGCACCAGCAGCGTGACCAGCACCACATTCGTGGCGCCAACGCGCATCAAAATGCGGAAGAACACAATATAGGCAAGCGCGGAAGAAAACAGCGCCAACGCCACGACACTCGCAATCGCTGCGGCGCTTGGCATGTCTTGAGAGAACGGCTGCTCGAACACCAACGCCATCGGCAATATCAAAACTGCCGCCATTGCGACTTGACCGAATGCCACGACCACCGGCTGCATGCCACGGAAGCGTTTGCCGTATACCCCCGCAATGCCATAGCAAACAGACGCCCCCAAAACCGCGGCTTGGGCGGCAATATCCGAACCGCTATCGCTCAATACCGACGGCCCGACAATAACGATAACGCCGCCCAACCCGGTTAGGACGCCCCATACCCGCCGCCAGCTCAGCTTTTCGTCAGCAGTAAAAAAATGCGCAATAATGATCGTACTAAGCGGCGTCATTGAAGTAAGAATTGATGCAAGTCCGCCACTTATTTTAGTTACCCCATAGAAGATCAACGCAAAAGGAATCGCGCAGCCAAATATCCCTAAAATAAGAAACTGCCGCCACACAGATAAATCTCTAGGTAAACGCGCGCCTATTATAATAATGGCAATGAACAATGCTATATCGGCAAGCGTCAAACGAAAGAACACCACCGTATAGGGCGGTATTTCTTTAACCGCCACGGCAGCGAGGAAAAACGATCCGCCCCACAGGAATGACAAAAACACAAGCAACCCCCAATCCTGGGCGGTCATTCGAGGGGGGAAAGGCATGCGGATGTGGTTCCTGTCGTTGAAAGCCACGATGATAACGGTTCCGTACGTATCGCGCCATCAGCTTATGGAAACCCGCGATGAGCGCTGCTTCCTCTTCTTTCAGTAGGCTGCTAAAAGTATCATATCCTTCTGGACCTGAATCTATCGCCTTCAAAGGGGGGATGCACTCCTGCGACAAGCAATATCGGCAGGGTACAAGGCATGCGTATATTGTCGTTAACATGAAGAACAGCATGGAGTTAGCTATGGATATCAAGCGCCCCAAGATTGTTGGGATCGTCAATATTACGAGAGATTCGTTTTCAGACGGCGGCCGTTATCTCGAC
>JARRLC010000083.1:0-10412 GCA_037387425.1 Alphaproteobacteria bacterium | reverse complement strand
GCCAGAAGTTCTGAAGTGCTTAGCTCACTAGCAAACAGATCAGAACTTCTGGCGGATTTTGCGTTTTATCGTTGCGCACTTGCGAGGGCAGGGGGCTCTGAAGAACGGATTGTTTATATTGATGCCCAAAATTGGGTGCGAAAATATGTAATACCAAGTCTCAATGAGCTTGACACATTGAGGCTTGGCAAGCTCACCTTTATGGTGAGCGCTCAGGATTAACTTTCGCGACCGCACGCCCGAGCAAGTGCGAGGGAAAGCCCGCGCGATGCTTGTTTGATCGCGCGAGACAAACAAGCGTGGCGCTTGAATGGCATAGGTTCATTTATGAGAACCAGTATAAGGCAGCGTGGATCTGCTGACCTCGTTCTTTTTGTAAGCGGAGGGGCCGTTAATAGCCCCAAAATGCAAAAGCTCATTTACATTGAGCGCTATCGCGTGCGCTATTCTAAAGCCGCCAATATCTCGCGAGCCTTTGTGCAATCGACCTTTATCTGCTTGGTAAGATCGCTGATCGACTTGAATTTGGCGTCGGCGCGGATGTAATCCACGAATTCGACAGTGATTTCCTGGCCGTAAAGATTGCCCTCAAAATCGAGCAGGAAGCTTTCCAACAGTGGTGCGCCGGCGTCAAACGTGGGGCGTGTGCCGAGATAGGCGGCGGCGTTATAGCGCTTGCCGTCAGCAGTTGTAACCCGTACGGCGTAAATACCGTGGCCAAGTGCGATATTGCGTTGTAGGCGGATGTTCGCGGTGGGGAAACCCAGCCCTGCGCCGCGCCCCGCGCCGGTTTCCACCACGCCTTTCTTCTGCCAGAAGCGGCCTAACATGTCGGCGGCGGCGGCGACATCGCCCTCAGCCAGCAATTCGCGAACGCGGGTGGATGAGAAGATTTCGCCCGAGCTGCCCACTGCTTCAACGATGGTCACGCCGAAATCGTATTTGTTGCCGAGACTGCGTAGAACATCGGGGTTGCCCTCACGGCCATTGCCGAAGAAAAAATTATATCCCGTGGTTGCGTGGCGGATGCCCAAGCCTTCTACCAGCACATCGCGCACGAATTCTTCGGCGGTTAAGCGCGCAAATTCGGCGTCGAACGGCAACACGACTGTCAGCGCCATGCCATACTCGGCGAGCAGCTCTAGCTTGCGATCCATCGTGGTGAGATGAAAGAAGGGCTTTTCAGGCTGAAAATATTGACGCGGGTGCGGTTCAAAAACGACCACACCAGCTGGGCATCCGGAAGCTGTCCGGCAACGGCCCTTTGTTGCGGCTGCTTTGGCGGCATCCAGCACAACACGGTGACCGCGATGCACGCCATCGAAATTTCCGATAGCAAGCGACGCCCCATAAAACGCTGCCGGGATATCCCGCCAGCCGCGAATAATCTCCATATCACCACACGCATTCTGCCCGCAAATATGCGGGGCTATTCATCTGTATTGGTCGCCCAAGTGTTAGCTCTCGCGGGAGGGCACTTTCACCAAGGCTTCGCCTTCCAATACCGCGTTTCCTCCGACCAGGCAACGGGTTGTAAGCTTGGCGCGTTTTTTCTCAGGAACAAGCTCAGACACGGTGACCGTGGTGAGGACTTCATCGCCGATCCGCACCGGCGCGCGGAAATTGAGGCTTTGCGACATGTAGATGGTGCCAGGGCCGGGCAATTCCATGCCGATGACCTTGGAAATGAAGCTAGCGGCAAGAATGCCGTGTGCGATGCGGCCTTTGAACATGGTGCCCGCTGCGTAGTCTTCATCCAGGTGGATGGGGTTGTTGTCGCCGGAGACGGCCGCGAATGCGCGAATGTCTTCATCGGTGATGCGGCGGACGTAAGTCGCTTCCTGGCCGGTTTTCAAGTCTTCGAAGTAATATCCTTTGGGAGCTTCGCTCATATCTTCCGCTTTCTGTTAAAATGCGCAGTGGTTTTTGCGCAAAGCCGTGCGCTTTGCATATGATGGCAAGAAGTAGCCTAGGGTGAGACAGTCTGCAACGGGTGTATGGGCAGAAATGCTGAGGATGGGGTGGTGCGGTCTGTTTCGCGCAAGCTTCACGGGTTGCGATGCAATGTTTTTGGCTTACGTGGTTGCTTTCGGCGCGCTTTATTCTTTTGCGGCACCTCCTTAATTTCACACGCCAACAAAATTAGAAACGAAGAGACACCAGTGGCGGCAGCTCCCCATCTGAAAAACACCGCTTCAGGTGTTCTTCCTGAGACTGTATTTACCACATAGACAGCAAGCGCAATAATCACGCCGTTGCTATACAGACGGGACCCCCTCGGGAAACGTTCAATTATTTTGTCGATTTTCTGGAGCAATAATCGTTCAACAACACCGTACTCATTGTTGGACATTGCAATGGCTCGTATTCCAGCGTTCAACGGCTTCTTCCGCTTCGCGTAATCCAATTGCTGCTGCGGCCAATCCGGCGGCGATGACAAGAAGGAACTGGCTATTTTGAGTGATGCATAACGCAAGAAGTCCGCCTATGGCAGCGGTATTCCCGGCGGCAAAGAACCGGGCAGCCCAACGGGGAATAGCAGCCCAACGGGGACTAGATGGCGGATTTGTAGTTTCTGCATGACCCACAATACGCAACCCTTGATCATGAGACTGAACGTTATGATCACCAGTATATGGCGATAGCGTTACCATGTCTCTAATGGGAGTCGCAGTGGAAATACGTAGAGTGGATATCTCTGTAGGCGATGTTGAGAGCGCAGGCGGAGGATTATGCGTCTCAATATGTTTTGAAAAAAGATTCATAATATGCCTCTTTGTCTAATAAAAAGGCATAAACAATTGTAGTGGCAACCGCAAGTTGCCACTTTCACTTATCCGGTAAATTCCGCAATTGATTTTAGTTAAATGCTGCGGTTATTTAGCTCGTGATGCTCGTACGCCGTGAGAACTTTTCGTCGTCGTTGGGCGGGACCGGTGCTCGCGAAGCAGCTTCCGGCATTCTTCGAGTTCGCCTAGCAGCTTCGTCAGCATTTCACGCAGTTCGGTCGAGACGGGCGGCAACACGGTCTCCGGTGCAGCGTGTGCGGGGCGCGGCGTCTTATTACCGCTGTTGCCGCCGGCTTTCTGCCCGCTGCTTTTCTGGCTCTTGGCGTTTTGGGACAAAGAGCCTTTCTCACGCCGGGCTTCGCTCGCGGCTTCTTCGGCGAGATTGGGAATGTTCATTCCCGGCTTAGCATTTGCCTGTGGGCCATCTTCACGCCAGTAATCCTTGACGAAGCGAACGCCGTTGCCTTTCAGGATGCGTTGCACGCCTTTGATGGTATAGCCGTCGCTGTAAAGAAGCGTCTGGATACCGCGCAGAAGATCAATGTCTTCTGGGCGGTAATAGCGGCGTCTGCCACCAAGTTTCATCGGACGTAGTTGCGGAAATTTGCCTTCCCAGAAGCGCAGCACGTGTTTAGGAATATTTAGTTCGGCCGCGACTTCACTTATAGTGCGAAACGCACTCGATGCTTTCTCCAATTAAGCCCCCGCTATTGGATGTCCGGCTTAAGCCGGTGCTATTTTGCCACTTTTCTTTTCTTGACCAATGCTGTGTTAATCTTGTCCTTCATGATATTACTGGCTCGAAAGACTAGCACACGACGAGGCGTAATAGGAACGATTTCCCCGGTTTTGGGGTTGCGTCCTATGCGCTCCCTTTTATCACGCACGCAAAAAGATCCGAAAGATGAAAGCTTTACGCTTTCACCGCGTTCAAGACACGCTGAAATCTCGCGGATAACGCACTCCACAAGATCGGCAGATTCATTGCGTGGAAGTCCGACTTTTTGAAAGACGGCTTCTGCTAAATCTGCCCGTGTTAATGTTCGATTATCTGTCTTCATAATTCCCATGCTCACTCCCCGAGAGTTGAGCTTTTGCCACACTACAATAATATATTGTTAGTAGTCAACGATATATGTGTAACTGCTGGCAGGTCAACTATCTAATTGGCTTAGGGCTGAGTTAATTGCTTTGAATGCAAGTAATCATATGAGAGCGTTCTCATGCCTTAAATAAAAATTTTATTGTATTACAAAGACTATTGCCCATCTCTCTCATAGCGAGGTGAAACGCTCCATAGGTAACTTCTTGAGGTCCGGTCTACCACCGCAACAGGACCGATCCCCATGTAAAGCCACCTCCCATCGCCTCCATCAACACGAGATTGCCTCGTTTGATGCGCCCGTCTTTCACAGCAACATCCAGCGCCAGCGGTATCGATGCCGCCGATGTATTTCCGTGTTGTTCCAATGTCATAACAATACGTTCTGGCGGAATGCCGAGCTTGCGCGCGGTGCCGTCCAGGATACGTTTGTTGGCCTGATGCGGTACGAACCAATCAATCTCGGAAGTGGTCAGATTGTGCGCCTTGAGCGTATCGTCAATCACGCCGGAGATAGCTGATACAGCGAAGCGGAACACCTCCCGGCCTTGCATACGCAAATATCCGACCGTCTGCGTAGATGAAGGTCCGCCATCGACATACAGCATGTCGCGGTAACGCCCATCAGCGCGCAACAACGAGCCGAGAATGCCGCGCTCGCTTTGTAAAGCTTTGCTTTTTTGTCCTTCGATCACAACCGCGCCCGCGCCATCGCCGAACAGCACACAAGTCGAGCGGTCTTCCCAGTCGAGAATGCGTGAGAATGTTTCAGCGCCAATCACCAGCGCGCGATTATGCTGCCCTGATTTCACAAGATTGTCGGCCACGGAAAGCGCATAGACGAACCCTGAGCAAACCGCCTGCACATCGAATGCCGCCCCTTGGGTAATGCCAAGCCGAGCCTGGACGGTTACCGCGGTTGCGGGGAAAGTGTTGTCTGGGGTGGATGTCGCCAAAACGATAAGGTCGATATCGCTTGCGTCTACTCCGGCCGCTTCCAGCGCCTTGCGGGCAGCGGCCAACCCCAGATCGGAAGTCAGCTCTTTTTCGGCAGCGATATGGCGCTGCTTGATGCCGGTGCGTTCCGTGATCCACTCATCGGTGGTATCAACCATGCGCGACAGATCGTCGTTGGTGAGAACTTTTTCCGGTAAATATGATCCGCAGCCGCGGATAATTGAACGAATGGTGTTCACGTGATGGCGTCCGTTTTCTTTAACTCTTGCGCCTGCTGCAAGGCACTCTGGAAACGTTCGATATCCTCCGAGATGCCGCGCACAAGCCCACTCTTAGCCATGTCGTAGCTGAGATCGACCGCGCTTGCAAAGCCAATTGTGTCTGCGCCACCATGGCTTTTTATGACAATCCCTTGTAACCCCAAGAAAATTCCGCCATTTGCATGGCGCGGGTCCATCTTGTCCTTTAGCGCGCGGAAGGCGTTTTGGGCTAAAAACGCGCCGATGCGCGCGAATATCGAGCGCGTCATGACAGCTTTCAGATAGCCTGCAATTTGTTTTGCAGTGCCTTCAGCGGTTTTCAACGCGATATTGCCGGTGAACCCGTCCGTCACCACGACATCGACCGTGCCCTTGCCCAGATCGTCACCTTCCACGAAACCGTGGTAAGTGATGGGCAAGTCTGGCTGTTTCAGAGCCTCGCCCGCGCGCTTGATTTCATCGACGCCTTTAACTTCTTCCACGCCGATGTTGAGAAGCCCGACAGACGGTTTTTCGACATGGAACATGGCCCTGGCTAAAGCCGCGCCCATCCCGGCGTTATCGACAAGGTATTTCGCGTCCAGCCCGACATTCGCGCCGATATCCAATACGATGCATTCGCTGGAAATCGTCGGCCAGATGCCAGCGATTGCCGGACGTTGAATATTCGGCAGCGTTTTCAGACAGAACATCGACATCGCCATGAGCGCGCCGGTATTGCCAGCCGAAACTGCTGCGTCCGCTTCGCCTTGCTTCACGGCTTCAAGCGCAAGCCACATGCTGCTATTCCGTCGCCCTTGTCGAAGCGCCTGGCTGGGCTTAGCGTCCATGGAAATGGCGACTTCGGTATGTTTAATGCGCGATTTTTCAGCAAGGGCTGGATGCTGAGCGAGAATAGGAGCGATATCTGTTTCGTTGCCGACAAGAATGAACTCTGTGTCGGGATGACGTACAAGCGAAAGCGCTGCTCCTGGAATGGCGACAGATGGTCCGTTATCGCCGCCCATAACGTCGAGCGCTATCCTTATTGGCGCGTTCATGTTTCACTTTGCATGTTAATAAAACCCTCTAACCTCCGCACCGCTAATGGAACGATGCGGAATGCAGGGCGAACATACTGCATGGTACGGGCAAAACAATAGAATTTTGGTTATAACGCCGCCAAATTACGGGGGTGGGTATAGTCATTCGAGCTAAGCATAGTGCTGATATCGTGCGGTGCGCTCCTAAGTCGACATCGCATATTCAACAGCATAGACGCGCAGCTACCGCTTCTATTTCGGCCAGATGCTGCTGGGTTTCGCGGATGGCTTCAATGCCGCCCGCCTGCTGACGCACTTCCAGCGCACCGTGAATCACTTCCCGTGCGGCTGTCATTGTGCGGCAGGCCGCCTCTTTGTCTGTGTCCGCGAGACGTTCTCCAAGCGTGATAAGAGCCGCGCCCAGGTTGTTCTGCGCGGCCGCACGGTAAAGCGGCGCACGTTCGCGCGCCCATTTCTTGAGCGGGTCCATAGTTTTTTGCGGCTTTAGGGAGCGCTTTTCATTGGCGCCAAGGCTGGGGAAGGTCGCGCCAAGGCCGAGTTGAGTGGTGGTCCAGCGCAAGGGCGTACGAGGGCGGGCGTATTCCTGCAAGGCAGCCCGGAAAGCGGCGACGGCGGCTTCCAGATGCTGGGTGTTCGTTTCGCGTTGGCCCAGAAGCGCTAGCGCGTTTCCTAAGTTATTTTGCACGTCGGCCCATTTTAGCGCTGCGTGTTCGTAAGCGTTTTCATAAACGTTTAGAGCGGCATTATAAGCGCTGACCGCTTGCTTGAGCGTCTCAATGTTGTTTGTAACCTCGCCCAGAGCGGCAAAAGCGGCGCCCAGATTGTTCTGAGTTTCGGCCCATTCCATAGGCGTTTGCTGCTGGGTGCGCTCTTCCAGCGCCAGGTGGAAGGCCGAAACCGCTTCTTCCAGCAGTTCCGGCCGCTTTTCGCGCGCGCCGAGTTTTGTCAACGCCACGCCGAGATTGTGTTGGGTCATGGCCCAGTCGGCGGAAGTCTCTTCACGCGTCGTCAGGTCCAGCGCTTCTTTGAAGGCTGAAACGCTTGTGTGCAGGTGATCCGTGCTGTTTTCCAACTCGCCAAGCAGGCACAACGCGTTCCCTAGATTGTTCTGCGTTTGCAGCCAGAGGGAGTAGTGGTGCGAAGCATTGCGTTCTTGTAAAGCCTCGCGGAAGGCGGCGACCGCTTCTTCAATGCGCTCAGAACTGCCTTCGCGTTCGCCGATGCGCCATAAGGCAAGGCCAAGACTGTTTTTAACAGCGGCCCATTCTAAGGAGCCACTCGAACGTGTGAGTACGCGCAATGCTTCGTAATAAGAATTGGCGGCTTCTAAGAATGTGCCAGTGTCATCTTCGCGTTCGCCGATACGTAATAACGCGTCGCCAAGGCGGGCTTGCGTGGCGGACCAGTCCAGAGGCGCGTATTCGTAAGGCCAGTTTTCCAATACATGATAAAGACAACTGATTGCGCTTTTGAGTCTGGCAGTGTCTGGGGCGATGCTGTCAAGATAGCATTCGGCATCGGCGTAAAGGCGCCAAAGTTGGTGCTGGACGGTGGCGGAAAAAATCGCCGGGGGAGATTCAGTCAGCGCTCGCAAGCGGTTAATAACTGAGGTCAGTACCTCGGCAAGACGTTGCCTGCTTTCGCTGCTGGACGGGGAAATGGCAAGCGCGGTCGCGGTCGCCAGCATCAACCCGTGCTCCGCACCGAAATTGGCGGGAAGTTCCAGTTCTTGTACGAGGGGCTGTTGGCATGCACCGCATGAGGTAGCGAACCTTAGCCGGAGCGTTTTGTTGTCTGGGGCAACCTCTCCCCAGATCAGCGCATGAGCGAATTGTTGCCAAAGCCAGCTATGCCCTTTGACAGCCACAGGCATTTGCGGCGCCGTCTGCGCTGAAGGGGTTGGCGCTGGAATGTCAGCGTCCGGCGCGGCAGTCATGGGCATGCCGCCTGTTGCAACGCCGAGCTGGGATTTCAAGCTGTTTAAAACATGCGCAGTTTGCCGACCCTTGGCGTCATGGCGCAGATTCGCAGCAAATACGATGAAGCGCGAATCAGTGCGCGAGCGGTGGCGCACCCACACGACAAGCGACGCTGTTAATATAATAAACGCTATAATTGCCGCGCTTGCGATGCCTGTAAACAGTCCCATTACCCCATTCTCAAGAGTGATAGCCAACAGTGGTTGAAATACTGGAATAAGAAATAGGTAGATGCATCACACATATTGTTGTGCATGAGATTTGTCATGTGTGCCGCACCAAAACACGAATCACTTAAAGTTATACCTAATTTTACAGATGCGGAGATTGAACACATGGCTGATTTTGCAACACACCTGGGATGGGGCGCCGTGGGAGCGGGGCTTGCGGCTACCGCGACCTACGCCGCTGATATTGTCCCGGCAGCCGAAATCATAACGCTGACCACCGCCGGAGTGGTTGGGAGTGTGCTCCCGGATATTGACTTGGAAAAGGCAATACCGTCGCGCATGTTGTTTACAGGGCTGGGTTTGTTGTTGGCTTTCATCACGTTGTTCAATTTTCGCGCGAGTTACTCGATTGCCGAACTGTGGTTGATCTGGTTGGGCGTATATTTGAGTATGCGATTTGGCGCATTTCACATATTTCATCGCACGGCGAAGCATCGCGGCATCTTTCATTCACTGATAGCGGGCGTGTTTTTCATGATTTTTACGGCGGTTGTGCTGTCGCATGGATTACACCGCGAGCCAGTTGTGGCGTGGATGGCCGGACTTTTCGTGTTGCTCGGCTATCTCATTCACCTAGTGCTGGATGAAATTTATTCTGTGGATTTTGCTGGCGCGCATCTAAAACGCTCATTTGGATCGGCGCTAAAGCTGTTCGATTACAAGGCGCTTGGGGTGTCGGCGGCTATGCTGGCAGCGGCTTTGCTTCTGACGCCAGTTTCGCCACCTGCGCAAGAATTCGCGCGTATTATGAAGCCGTCGCAGGTGACAGCCTTCTTTCAGGCTCGCTTATTCCCGCAGAACGGCTGGTTCAAGCCGCGAAGCGCTCAGGCGGATGAAAGCGCGGAGGCTAATGTTGGCGCGGACGCTGACGCTCGCGCTGACGCCGATAGGCAGCCCACTGCTACGCCGGGTGGCGCGCCTGCATCGGTGAAGAGCGGTGAACATGCGTCTTCGGACGATGCCACGACGGCTGCCACGCCGTAGAGCTTCTAATAGGCTACTCTTCGGGAGAGAAATGCTGTGGTGGGGGGGCTTTTTTGAATATTGGGCTCAGCCAGACATAGCATTTCTGTCCCAGAATTGAGCGGTTGTTTCGCAGGCGGGGTTCCAGCGAGGCGCGTTGTCGCATTGGCGGCGGAGAATGTCGCGACCGGTTGCGAGTTCGCCATCTGGAAGCAAGCGGATGAGTTCGACGCCTTGCGGGATATGGCGCACATTGAGCCGTTTCAGTTCGGGCCGTTGGGCAGCAGCTTGGACGTGGTTCAGGCAGTTTAACTCGTCGTCTATTTCCAGTTGGATGCTTTCGCGGTCTGCCGCATCTTGCAAACGTAACAGATCAGTATAAAGGCGCTCGTGATTATCGGCCGGGCCGCCTGGGCGGGCGTTGCCGACTTTCTGCAGTGGGTTGATGATCCAGTGCCGCACACCGAGTTTGGCGAGCAGTTCCGGCATGCCGTCGAGCAAGTCGCGGCGGGAGGGGATCAGCACCGAAGCAACGTTCAGTTGCGTGGCGGACGGAAGTTCGGCGGCGGCGCAGGCGATGCCATCGACAGTGGCTTCCCAGGCACCATTTTTGCCGCGAAGGTGATCGTGATGGGCTGCCATTTCGGCGGAGGCGTCGAGCGAGACGACGAGGCGGTCAGGGCGCGTGGCTTTTAACAGCGGGATGGTGTTGCGCAAACCTAAGCCGTTCGTAACAAGGTCGGTGGGCAGGTTGAGCAGCCGTCCCGTGGCGAGCACCGCTTGTGTGTAGGGCAGGGTAGCTGGCAGCAGCGGCTCATAGCCCTGGATCGAGATGGCGTAAATCGGGTTGAGGCTGGCCGTTTCGCGGATGAAACGGGCGTAGTCGGCAGGCTTCAGCGTGCTGGCGTTAATTTCCTGCCGTTGCCGGATGAGGCAGAATGCGCAAGCGAGATTGCACCCATTCGGTGCGGGAAGGATGAATGTAAAGAATTTCCCCTGCGGCTGGACGCAGGGGAGATAGCGCTGATCCGGCATAATGCCAACACTAGCCATAATGTACCCCTCTGAAACCTATTGATTATTCTTGTT
>JARRLC010000082.1:0-12004 GCA_037387425.1 Alphaproteobacteria bacterium | reverse complement strand
GCTGCTTGCAGTGCAAGGCATATCCGAGATCATCAAGCGCATCGCTGTCATGCGTGGCCTCATCCCTGACCCGCATGAAGTCATTCCCGACGAATCTCAGCAAACTCCTTGTACCGTGCCGGAGCAGCAGTCGTGACCGAGTTCATCATCAACAATATTGCGCCGATCATGTTCGCCAGCTTGATCGTGCTGTTACTGCTAGGTTATCCGGTTTCGTTTTCATTAGCGGCGTGCGGCATCGGCTACGGCCTCGTCGGCATCTCACTCGGACTTGTCCAACCATCGTTCTTCCAAAGCCTGCCAGCCAACATGTTTGGCATCATGAAGAACGAAAACCTGCTCGCAATCCCGTTTTTCACGTTCATGGGGCTGATACTCGAACGATCGGGCATGGCCGAAGACCTGCTCGATACCGTGGGCCAGCTTTTCGGCCCTGTCCGTGGCGGTATCGCCTTCGCGGTTGTCATTGTCGGCGCGCTTCTGGCGGCCACCACAGGCATCGTCGCGGCTTCGGTGATCGCCATGGGGCTTATCTCTTTGCCTATCATGCTGCGCTACGGCTATGACCGCCGGGTGGCTTCTGGCGTGATCGCAGCGTCGGGCACCTTGGCGCAAATCATTCCGCCGTCGCTTGTGCTGATCATCATGGCCGACCAGCTAGGACGCTCAGTTGGCGACATGTATACAGGCGCGTTCATTCCTGGTTTCGTGCTGATGGCGATGTATCTCGGCTATGTCGGTTTCATTGCGATGCGCTATCCGAAGGCGCTGCCCGCTCTGCCACTGGAGGCGCGCACGCTCGGCGGCGGCGTGACATCGCTGCTTCTTTGCGTGGCCGTGTCAAGCGTGCCCGCTGTGATCCTTATTCGAAGCGGCGTCAATCCGTGGTTGGCCGTCGCGCCCAGCATCATCCTCGCCTATACCGTGGCCCAGGTGGATAAAGTACTGAAATTCGGGCTGTTATCGCATCTGGCGCAACAGGTCATCATTGTGCTGATGCCTCCGCTGGCGCTGATCTTTCTGGTGCTTGGCACCATTTTTATCGGCATGGCCACACCGATTGAAGGCGGCGCTATGGGAGCCGTCGGCGCGCTCATCCTGGCGCTTGGTAAACGCCGGCTGACTTTCGACCTGCTGCGTCAAGCGTTGGAAGCTACGACGAAACTCTCCGCGTTCGTGATGTTCATTCTTTTGGGATCGCGCGTGTTTTCGGCGACGTTTTACTTCGTCAACGGGCATAAATGGGTGGAGGGGCTGTTGCTCGGCCTGCCGGGAGGTCCTATCGGCTTTCTGATTGTCGTGAGTTTACTTGTTTTCGTGCTGGCGTTCTTTCTCGACTTCTTCGAGCTGGCGTTCATTATCATCCCGCTTCTGGCGCCGGTTGCAACGAAGCTTAACATAGATTTGGTGTGGTTCGGCATTCTGCTCAGCGTCAATTTGCAAACCAGCTTCATGCATCCGCCGTTTGGGTTCGCGCTGTTTTATTTACGCTCGGTTGCGCCGCAAACGTCGTATCTAGACAAGATCACCAACCGCGAAATTCAGCCGATCACGACAGGACAGATCTACTGGGGCGTTGTGCCTTTCATCGCAATACAGATCGTCATGGTAGGGCTGACCATCACCTTCCCTCAAATGGTGATGCATTACAAATCGTCGGAGGTTGTGATCGACCCGGACAAGGTGGAAATTCACGTTCCTCCGCCAAGCTCAGGAGGCGGAATGCCGAATTTCGGCACGCCGCCAGATTTTGGCGCACAGCCGAATTTCAACTGATGCGGCGCTGTAAATGATGTGTATCATGGTGCGCCGTTGCTTCCCTGAAACTTTGGGCGCGCCATGATCTTCAAATCCATCGAACAACTTCGCCATGGCTTGCGCGAGGCGCTGAGGACAGGCGAGAGTGTCGCCGAACGCATCGCGCTCGCTGAGGTGGATGCAGCGGTGCAAACGCGCCTGCAAGGCATCCTGATTCCATCATTTGTGGTGGCAGTGCTGTTCGCGGTCGTGCAAATGGCGGCGGCTCTCATTGGCGACCGCGAAACGCTGCGTGTTGCGGCGACATCCATCGTGCTGGCGGCGGCGATGTACGGCGCGTGGGCGCTGTTTTCAGGGCTTAGAGGCTCGCTGCCGCTTATTGTCGTGTGGCTGGCGACGCGCGTCCCCCCGCGAGAAATGGCGCGGCTATTTCTCTACCAGCTCATCCTCACCCGACTGCGTGCGACATTCACCACCGAAGATGGCAAGCCCTCCGCGACGAGCCACGTGGTGCGTTACGCGCTGAAATTCTCGGGCGAGCCGTCAAGCTGGGAAAGCTACGCGCTGCAATTGGCGGACCGCATCGCGCCGCGTATGGTGGCGCACGCGCTGTTGCGTGTGGTGATGGTTATTGTGCCAGTTGCGGCGTTGGTCGCGTATTACCGGCTGAAGATCTTTCCCGATATCATTCGTGCGGAAACCGGGCTCGGCATGTTGAGCGCGTTGGCGTATCCGCTGGCTGCTCTCGTTGACGCTATCGCAGGTACTAGCTTGCGGCAGTCGCTTCTTGTTCCCTGAGTATTCAAACTCGAACGTGAGATTTCGCTGAAGAAGGATCGGCTAAACTTTTTGCGATCTGGCGGTGAGTAACGTTTTTTTCTGGCGCATATTGTTATTGAAGCGAGGTTGCACGCACCCACCAGCCGGGATTTGTCCCGCGTATTGCCTCAGCGGCGGCGGACGCAGCGTTAGCGTCACGGAACAGTGCGAAGCATGTGGGGCCGCTGCCTGAAAGCCGGGTCAGCTCAGCGCCCGGAGCGTTTTCCAGTGCAGCAAGCACATCGTCGATAGAGGGCGACAATCTGCGTGCGGGCGCTTCCAGGTGGTTAGGATGTTCGCGGGCATAGGCGAGTATATCGTCGAAGCCGGTGAATTTTGGAGGGGCTGGCGTTTCTTCTGAAGCGGAAAGCGGCGGCGCCTGCAATTCGCGGAACACATCGCGCGTGGAAAGCGGAAGGTTCGGGTTGACCAGCACGGCAGGCAGAGGGGAGATCGGGGCGAGGTGGCTGAGCCGCTCGCCGACGCCAGTCATCATGGCAGCGCGCGAGAAAAGGCAGACAGGCACGTCCGCGCCGATTTCTCGCGCCAGCGGGATGAGCGCAGCCAGATCTGTCTCGTTCGGTTGCTGCGAGGGGGCTATGGCGTCTGATTGCGCGCGCGCTAGCAGCCGTAATGCGGCGGCCGCATCCGCTGAGCCTCCGCCAAGCCCCGCCGCGACGGGAATGCGCTTTGTGAGAATGAAGACGCCGTTTATTTGGCGGCCAGTATGTCGGGCGTATGCGTTAGCAGCTACATCCACAAGGTTGGCATCACCGCCTTGCGCGCAGGCTTCCGCGAAAGGACCTTCCGTATGCAGGGTCACCCCAGATGCGTCGCTTGCGGCTTCTGTGGCGGCGCGAAGCGCAGAAGGTTCGGCGGCGGGCGCGGCTGGTGTGAAACTCAGCTCGTCACCGAAGCTGGCGAACATCACAACGCTTTGCAGCTCGTGATATCCGTCAGGCCGTTTTCCGCGAACTTCAAGCGTGAGATTGACCTTCGCGGCTGCGCTCTCACGCAAAGTCATTTCGATTGCTGAGCCGAAGCACTGGGCACAGGAGTTTCAAGCGACGCGCGTTCTGAAGGTTCCACCAGCACACCGGTATCAAGTTTCTTTCTGATGCGCTTTTCGTCTTCAGGCTCGGGCTTTAGGTCAAGCGACTGTTTCCACTGATATTTCGCTTCGAGTTTGCGGCCCACACGATAGAACGCATCGCCAAGGTGATCGTTGATAACGGGGTCTGATGGCTTCAGCTCTACCGCGTGCTCAAGATGTTTGACTGCTTCGTCGTATTTATGCTGCCGGTAGTAAGCCCAGCCCAGGCTGTCGATAAAATAGCCATCGTTCGGGCGAAGCTGAACGGCACGCAGGATAAGCTCCATGCCTTCCTTAACCTTGGTGCCCTGATCAACCCAGGAATAGCCGAGATAGTTGAGCGCCAACCCCTGATCTGGATCAAGCTCTAAAGCCTTTTGCAAGTCGGCCTCAGCTTTTGCCCATTTTTTGGTGCGCTCGTAACATACGCCGCGTGCATAATAGATGGACCAATGCGACTTTTTCGGTGCGCCCATGTGCTCAATCGTTTGAGTGAAATATGGGATCGCATCAGCAAATTTCTTATTAGCGCGCAAGATGGTGCCAAGCGTGAAATAAGGGCGCATGTCTTTGGGATATGCGGCAATGGCCTTTTTTAGAACTTTCTGAGCATCTGGGAGGCGATCGAGCGCATTGTAGTCATATGCGCTGCGCATTTGCGCCCCTAACCATAGCGGAGAACTTTCGGGTACCTTGTTGAACAGCTTTGCGGCCAGTTCGTAGTTCTTTTGCTGATCGTACAGCTCGCCCAAAGCATAGTTCGCTACGACGAATTTCGGGCGGATCAGCAGTGAAAGCTGCAAGTAGACTTGCCCAGCGTCCAGCACTTGATCGCTGGCGAGCGCTTCGCCGATGCCCTGGAACACTTCCGCCAGCCCATCTTTAGGGGCGGAAATCAGCAAGGGGATTTTCTTACCGGCTTTGATGTCGTCGGAAAGCGATTTGAGCAGCGGATTTGGGGTGACATCATTGATATGCGGCGCCAGTACTTTTTGCGCCAGCTCTTTATCGCCCCAGTAAATCGCATGGCGGACAAAAGCTTCAAGAGCGCGGACCGAACGTGGTTTCGTGCCGTAGAGTTCGAGATACGCCCGTTTTGCGACCTCGCGTTTTTTAAGCACGTCGGCGATAAGGGCGCGATGCAGCAGCTCTATTTGGCGTGAAATCTCTGTAGGCGTTGCAGTTGTTTCCGTGGCGAGTTTGAGAGCCTTGTCGGCTTTGCCACGTGCAGCGGCCACCCAAGCGCGGGCAAGATTGCCCGTCAAGTCCATAATAGGGCCTTGACTGCCGTTTTTAAAATACTTGTCGGCTTTCGAGTATTTCCCGTCTGAGAATGACTTGATGCCTAAGTAAAAATTCGGAATTTTCTGGTTCTTATCACGCTTCACAAGCTGCCGTGCCAGACTGCCTGCGTCGGAAAATTGGCCGGTGGCAATCCGCAATTGAAACGTTTCTTCCAGAATGTCTTTGCTGTTCGGATCTTTTTGAAGCGCCTCACGATAATATTCGGCCGCAGCCACATTATCGCGTTCGCTACGCGCCAGACGTCCCGCAAGATAGCTGCCAAACAACGAATTGCTATCTGCCAGTTCATAAGGTTGATCGCCAGGCTGATTGCTGCCGCTTTCGATGGCTTGTAAAGCTGTAACAGCGAGCACCGCAAACACTATGCCAGCAACGATCGCAAACCCGCTCCGAAACAATTTGATGGCTTTCATAGAACTCTTTTCTCTATCAATCTAGAATTACTATATATCATCGCCACTCTAGACGTCTTGCTCAATTTTGCGGCCAAAACGAAATCTGCTTTATTCGATAAGCCTCAGACATTCGCACCCATTGCATCCAGTTTGTAGCGGAAAAAGGCATGCATTGGGCAGAACGCTAACTTTCTTTACCTCAAGAGCCTCCAGCATTGCAACGTTAAGACGCGCTCATGCAGCATTTAGGAAATTCTCTGTAAAGATATGCAATATTCAACCACATGAAGACCGGCAATTCCAGAAGACCGCCGTTCACGACTTAGCTAGCGCCGCCCGCTTCGGTTTGCAGCCAAGCCGCACAACAAGCTTTCGCCAAATCGCGCACCCGCAGAATGTAGCTTTGCCGCTCGGTAACCGAGATGACGCCGCGCGCATCCAGCAAGTTAAAGACGTGCGACGCCTTGATGCACTGGTCATATGCCGGTAGCACAACTTTGTGGCGCTCGCCGCTTCCTGCTTCCGGCGCGCCTGCATCTAGCAGCGCTTTGCATTCGTTCTCGGCATCGCGGAAATGCTGGAGCAGCATATCGGTATTGGCGAACTCGAAATTGTGGCGTGAATATTCCTGCTCGGCTTGCAAGAACACATCGCCATAGAGCATACGTTTCTCGTCATCGCGCCCATTCAAGTTCAGGTCGAACATACGGTCTACGCCCTGGCAATACATGGCGAGTCGCTCCAGACCATAAGTCAACTCACCTGAAACCGGATCGCAATCGAAACCGCCGACCTGCTGGAAATAGGTGAATTGCGAGACTTCCATGCCATCGCACCACACTTCCCAGCCCAGGCCCCATGCGCCGAGCGTCGGGCTTTCCCAGTCGTCTTCCACAAAACGGACATCGTGGTTAGCCGGGTCCAGACCGATTTCGCGCAAGCTCTGCAAGTAAAGCTCTTGAATGTCTGGCGGCGACGGCTTCAGGATCACCTGAAACTGATAATAATGCTGCGTCCGATTGGGATTTTCGCCGTAGCGGCCATCTTTCGGGCGGCGCGAAGGCTGAACATAGGCGGCGTTCCACGGTTTTGGCCCAAGCGAGCGCAATGTCGTGGCTGGATGGAACGTGCCCGCGCCCACTTCCATATCGTAAGGCTGCAATAGCACGCAGCCTTGCTTCGCCCAGAAGTGCTGAAGCGCTAGAATAAGATCCTGAAACGATTTATCCGGCCTCAACCCCAGCGCTTGAGCGCCAGACTGAGATATCAACGCGGTTGGTGCAGAAGCTTTACCAGTTGCGCTTTTGCGTGATGCTTGCCCTTTGGCCGCACCCCGCGCCTTGCTGTTCACAGCCATGATCGTGTTTGTTCCTGGATGAGGAGTAGCAGCGAAATGTCTATCGCGGGAACCTAAAACGGCAAGCAGCGGCCCGTCAAGAGAGGGCCGCTGCTCATCCGCAGGCAAGTTATTCTAACATGCCTGCAAGCAACACAAATTTGCTGTTTGATCTTACCACCCGGCCTTACTGACCGAACGGATGGTAATGTCCTGTTTTGGCGTCGAATTCCGCGTGAACCACTGGACCGCCATGCATCCGTTCCATAATGCGACGTGTCTTGCGGATTTCGTTATCGACGCGGGCAAACTCATCCCGCATCCAACGCACTGCAAACCACAAGCCAACACTTGTAGCAACTCCCAACACAACAATCTGCGACACCATTTCTACTTCCCTGCTTACACAACACCATTCAACGCAACAAACAACGCTACTAATACAACTATACATTACGGCAAAAAACACCGCGGATAAATCTTATCAACGCGAGCTTCGTTAAAACCCGAAGCGATTCCATAGCGCCCGCGCTTCAATAGCGGAAATCGCTTCCTCCGTGAGACCGGACATGCCCGCACCGCCTGTCAGCGCGTCAAGCCCCAGAGCTACGCCCGGCGTGCGGCGGCGTAAAAGCCCACGCTCGGTTGAAACAAGCTTCAGCCGAACATCATCGCCGTACAACTCACGCATTTTGGCACGAACATCAGTGAGCCCATCAATAAGGCCAAGTTCTAATGCTTGCCGTCCACTCCAAAACTCGCCTGTAAATAAGTTATCTTTATGGTCTTCGATCTTTTGTCCACGGCTATTTACGACAAGGTCTATGAATTCCTGGTGAATAATCCGTTGGATATTCTTTAATCTATCAATATCGTCTGAATTTTCAGGCTGGAATGCGTCCAGCGACATTTTGCGTTCGCCCGCTGTATGAACGCGGCGTTCTATGCCAAGCTTTCCAATAAGCTTATCGAAACCAAAGCCCGTATACAGAACCCCGATGGAGCCTACAACTGAGGACGGATCGGCATAAATCTCATCGCCTGCGCACGCGATCATATAACCGCCAGATGCGGCCACATCCTCGGCGAATGTGTAAACGCGCACTTCATTTTCGCGCGCCAGATCGCGGATGCGTTGGAAAATCAGTCGCGATTGCACCGCCGAACCGCCCGGCGAGTTGATCTGAATGGCGACCGCTTCCTTAGCCAGTGAGAAAGCGCGCTCCAGCGGATCAGCGACGCCCGCCAATGTTAGCCCTGGACGCAATGGCGTCACCGCGCCGATAACGCCTGTCATCCGCACCACGGGCACAAGCGGCTTTCTTTTAAAGAACCGGCCTGCTCTGCTGTTTTTCAGAAAACCAATCATACTGTCACGCCCCGACTTACAAGCTCCAAGCATGATGGCAGAAAGTAAATGAATGGTTGCCGTCTGCGTGATTACGGTACATTTGTGAAAGCGCAAGCACAAGCCCGCCTTTGAAAGCTGCTGTGCTTCTTTCAAAGGCGGGATGTGCTTATGTCAGCCCAAATCTTTAAGCAGCCAACCGCTAACCGCTTTAGCCGCGCGCGCGTTTGAGATCGCGCACAGCGCCACGCGCCGCGCTCGTCGCCATGGCGGCGTAGACTTGCAACGCCCGGCTGACTTCGCGCTGGCGGTCGGCAGGCTTCCAGGCTCCCTCGCCTTTGGCTTCCATCGCTTTGCGGCGGTCGTCCAGTTCGGCATCAGTGAGGCGCACAGCGATGCTCCGCTCGGGGATATCGATGTCGATCACATCGCCCGGCTGGATCAGGCCAATCGCGCCGCCTTCGGCTGCTTCCGGCGAAACGTGCCCGATGGAAAGCCCCGATGTGCCGCCCGAAAAACGCCCATCGGTGATAAGCGCGCATTCCTTGCCCAGGCCAACGCTCTTTAAGTAGCTGGTTGGGTAAAGCATTTCTTGCATGCCAGGTCCGCCGATGGGGCCCTCATAACGCACGATCACAACGTCGCCCGCCTTGACGCCGCCGTTCAGGATTTTGGAAACCGCCTCTTCCTGGCTCTCGCAGATCACCGCCGGGCCTGAGAATTTCAGGTTGCTTTCATCCACGCCCGCCGTTTTCACGATGCAACCGTCTTTGGCTAGATTGCCGTAGAGCACCGCCAGACCGCCATCTTTGGAGAACGCCTTTTCAGCAGAGCGAATAACGCCGCCCGCGCGGTCAGCATCCAGATTGTCATAGCGCTGCGACTGGCTGAAGCCTTCCGTGGTGCGCACGCCGCCTGGCGCGGCGAGGAAAAGCTGTTGCACCTCTGGTGAGTTGGTACGGCTGATGTCCCATTTCTCAAGCGCTTCGCCCATGGTGGCGGAATGCACCGTCGGGCACTCGCGGTTGATGAGCCCTGCGCGGTCCAACTGGCCGAGAATGGCCATGATGCCGCCTGCGCGGTGTACGTCTTCCAGATGCACATTGGCGACGCTGGGGGCCACTTTGCACAAGCACGGCGTACGGCGCGAGAGCCGGTCGATATCGGCCATGGTGAAGGGCACTTCGCCTTCCTGGGCCATCGCCAGCAGATGCAGCACGGTGTTGGTCGAGCCGCCCATCGCGATGTCGAGCGTCATAGCGTTCTCAAAAGCGGCTTTGTTGGCGATGGATCGCGGCAACACGCTGGCATCGTCTTTCTCGTAGTAGCGCCGCGCCATGTCCACGATGCGCCGCCCAGCTTCAAGGAACAGCTCTCGGCGGTCGGCGTGGGTGGCGACCATCGTGCCATTGGCGGGGAGCGCCAGCCCCAGCGCTTCGGCCAGGCAGTTCATAGAATTGGCCGTGAACATACCGGAGCACGACCCGCAGGTGGGGCAAGAGCTGCGCTCATAGGCAAGCGCTTCTTCGTCGGTCACGTTCTTGTCAGCGCCTTTGATCATCGCGTCGATAAGATCGACCGCATGCTTTTCTCCACGAAACTCCACCTTGCCCGCTTCCATCGGTCCGCCGGAGACGATGATCGTGGGGATGTTGAGGCGAAGCCCCGCCATCAGCATACCGGGCGTGATCTTGTCGCAATTGGAAATGCACACGATGGCGTCGGCGCAATGGGCGTTGACCATGTATTCCACGGAGTCGGCGATCAATTCGCGACTGGGCAGCGAATAAAGCATGCCGCCGTGGCCCATAGCGATGCCATCGTCAATGGCGATGGTGTTGAATTCCTTGGCGATGCCGCCCGCTTTCTCGATCTCGCGTGCGATCATCTGGCCGTAATCTTTCAGATGCACATGTCCGGGCACGAACTGCGTGAACGAATTGGCTATGGCAATGATCGGCTTGCCGAAATCTTCGTCTTTCATGCCGGTGGCGCGCCAGAGACCGCGCGCGCCTGCCATGTTGCGTCCATGGGTGGATGTGCGAGAGCGATAAGGAGGCATGGCGGATATCCTAGTGTTTGGGCTGGAAATTTGGACATATTGCCACGGTCTTACGCTTCCGTTTACTTCGCGTCAACGGAGTGACTGTGCGCTGCACACGAGATCCCGCTCTTCAGGGCTTGTCAGGAAATATCTACGTCGAATGGCGCCGGAGTTTTGATGCACACAAGGCATGATTAAGCGGCGCGTACCGAGATATGTAACGCTTTCCCTAAGTGGTTGAAATTCCTTTTCCCCTGTAACTGGTTCATGTAATCGTTTTGAGCCTTACCGAATTATTAAAGAGCACGAACTTGAATACGCCGTTAGAATTATCGCTTTATTTCGCCTTGGGGACATGCTCCGGTTTTCTTGGCGGGTTGTTGGGCATTGGCGGAGGCGGCATCATCGTGCCGGTGCTGATATATTCTCTGCCACTTATCGGCATCGACGGGCCGGACCTTGCCAAGATAGCTGTGGCCACGGCTTTGACAGTCGTTGCGCCAACAGCGATTTCCAGTACGTGGTCGCATCTGGCGCGAAAAGCGGTGGAATGGCGCGCGCTCACCTCGCTAACGCCGGGGGTGATTGTGGGTTCTCTTACCGGCGCAGTCATTGCAGCGAACATATCAGCAGTGTGGATCGTCTTGGTGTTCGTGCTGTTTCTTCTTTATTCGGCGTGGAAACTGGCCGGGTTCTCTCAGAGGGCGAAGAATCAGCAATTGTCGCCTTTGCCAAGCGCGGCCAATTTAGGCGTGAAAGGCGTGGGGATTGGCGCGATCTCAACGTTGATCGGCATTGGCGGCGGATCAATGACAGTGCCGTTGATGTCGTCATATGTGCCGATACAGCGCGCAGTGGGAACAAGCGCAGCGCTTGGCGTGCCAATCGCGGTGGCTGGTGTGATCGGGTATTTGCTGCTTTCCACACCGCCGGAATGCACCGCGCATTGCGTCGGCTATGTGTACTGGCCTGCTGCACTGGCAATTGCCGCGCCCGCAGTACTAGCCGCGCCATTAGGGGCAAAGACAGCACATGCCATGCCGGTTTTGGCGTTGAAGCGCGTGTTCGCTGCGCTGCTAGTGTTGGTATCGCTCAAGGGTAGGGGGCGAAGCTTGAACACACCGTTAGAACTGACGCTTTATGTCGCCTTGGGCGTGTGCTCCGGCTTTCTCAGCGGGCTTTTGGGCATTGGTGGCGGCGCTGTCATTGTGCCTGTGCTGATTTTCACGTTACCTCTCATCGGCATTGATGGCCCCAGCCTCGCAAAAATCGCCGTGGCGACATCGTTGGCGGTGGTGGTGCCGACTACGATTTCCAGTGCGCGTTCGCATCTTTCCCGCAAGGCGGTGGAATGGCGCGTGCTCGCCTCTATGGCGCCGGGCGTTATTGCGGGGGCGCTTGCAGGCGCGGTGATCGCGGCGAATGTCAGCGCTGTGCTGGTTGTGCTGATGTTCGTGATGTTCCTGCTCTATTCCGCCTGGAAGCTTGCGGACCTTACCCAAAAAGCACGCGCGCGGGAATTGTCGCCAATGCCGGGCGCCATCAATCTTGGCGTGAAAGGCTTAGGAGTTGGCGCGATTTCAACGCTTGTTGGCGTGGCTGGCGGGTTAATAACAGTGCCGCTTTTGTCGGCGTATTTCGCGATACAACGCGCTGTCGGCACAAGTTCAGCGCTTGGCGTGCCGATTTCGTTTGCCGGTGTTATCGGATATTTGCTGCTTTCCACGCCGCCAGAATGCACAGCACATTGCGTCGGCTATGTGTACTGGCCCGCCGCGTTGGCGATTGCCGCCCCCGCCGTGCTGATGGCTCCAATAGGCGCGAAAGCGGCGCATGCCATGCCGGTCTTGACGCTGAAACGCGTATTCGCCGTGCTGTTGACGCTGGTGGCGCTCAATCTGGCGTA
>JARRLC010000081.1:0-16901 GCA_037387425.1 Alphaproteobacteria bacterium | reverse complement strand
CGTCGGGCACGATGCCGGTGTTGGCAGGGGTGGCCGCGCTCTTGATAATGCGGAAGTTTGTTGGCGGTGTTTCCCCCGCGATGAGCGCAAGTGCCGTTCGCTCTACGCTGCCGATGCGCGCGAGCGGCGGAGCCTCGGCCAGAAGCCGCGCGGCAAACGCATCAATGGCGGCTAGCGTGGCGAACGCGCGAATCAGCACGCCGTCGCCGTCGTTCAGCACCTCGCCCACAAGGCCGCATTCCCGTGCGATAGCCACACAGCAGGCCGGGAAGCCAACGCCTTGCACAAGCCCACGCACGCGGATAGCCTCGCCCGCGTTGGAAGGTGATGTGACCTTGGAAATGGCAGGTGGTGTACAGTCTGCCGTCATGTGATGCACATGGTAATTGGGGCGAACGCGGCAAGGACGCGGACCTTACGCGCGGCGGTAAAGCTCTATTTCCAAGCGCTCGACAGTTGTGTTCCAGATGAGATCGGCCACTTCTTCGCGCGGCTGGGTGGAATCAATCACCACACAGCGCCAAGGTTCGGCCTTGGCGATGCGCAGGAATTCACGCCGCAAGTCTTCATGGAACGACAGCTTCATTTTTTCGAAACGATCAATACTTTCGCCATTATCTTCGGCGCGGGCCTTGGCGCGGCGCAAACCTTCTTCCGGCGGCAGATCGAGGATGAAGGTCAGATCGGGCCGGCTCGTGCCGACGATGATGCGTTCCAGCGCGTTCAGCACATCGATGGAGACGCCGCCCGCAGCGCCCTGATAAGCACGCGTCGAATCGAAAAAACGGTCGCTGATGACGAAACGCCCGCGTGCGAGCGCGGGGCGGATGGTCAATTCCAGATGCGAGTCGCGCGCGGTATAGAACAGAAGCGCTTCAGCCATGGGGCCGAAATGTTTGACCTTGCCGGAAAGCAGAACCTCGCGGATGGCTTCGGCGCGGGGCGAGCCGCCTGGTTCACGGGTGACCAGCGTGTTGATTTTATGTGCGGTGAGCGCCTGTTGTAAGAATTTGGCTTGCGTGCTTTTGCCCGCGCCTTCCCCGCCCTCGAAGGTGATAAATTTGCCTGCGGCCATGCCTGCCCCCGCGTTTCCATGCTCTATCCGTTTAGGGTGGCTAATCTATACGCCACCTCTTATTGCCACGGCGACACTTCAAGGGGAAGCGCCAAGCGTTACTTAAATTTGAAGTAACTGCCTTGGTGATGGATGAACCAGCCAAACGCAAGCACAATAAGCGAGTCTGTTCCTTGCCGTATGATGCCGCTTTTTTCCACAGATTCCGCAGCTTCGAGCGGAGCGCTCGTTGAAATGCCGTCAGAAGTCGTGACGCGCAACTCGCCGATGTGGTCACCGGTTGCGACAGGGGGCTTCACCGGGCCGATATAGGCGATTTCGCCCCGAAGTCGGCGTTTTTTCGAATTGATCGGAAGCAGGATCGTAACCGGGCTGTTATCCGCGCCGCGCAATTTGACGTATCCTTTGTTAGCGCCCCATGTCATCGCTTCGCCGACGATCTCTCCGGCATCAAAAACGGTGTATTTCTTGAAGTTGCGATAACCCCAGCTCAACAAACGGACCGTATTGCTTTTAAGCTTACGCAATGAACTCGATTTAAATTTGCTTCCCTTTACTTCATCTGATTCTCTTTTACGATTTTCAGCCTTTTCTTCAGCTTGAAGCCATTTTTTACTCTTTACACCGTTCATTACTACAATCAAACGGCGGCCATCTTGCACTGTCGATGAGACGGTGCCAGCTCCGAAATCGGCGGAGAAGCCAACTCTGGAAAGGTCTGCGCTGATATTGGCTTTAATAATCGGGTTGAGATTGTAAAAAGGGTGGATCCTGTATTTAAAAAGATGCTGCTTAAATTGCGGCAAGTACTTTTCGTGCTTCTTGATGACATGCATCGCCAGAAGGCCAAGATCGCGCACGGTTGTTTTGTTGCCAGGATCAGGCAGGCCGGTAGCATTCTTGAATACTGTGTTTTTCAGACCGATTTTCTTGCCATATTCGGTCATCATATCCGCGAAAGCTGTTTCCGATCCGGCAAGTCCTTCCGCCACGATAATGCAGGCGTCATTGGCGGACTGTACGAGAATGCCTTGTAAGAGATCGCTAACAGTCACCTGATGTTTCAGCGGCGCAAACATAGCAGCTGTTCGGGAAGGCGCGCCGCCAGTTTTCCAGGCGTGCAAACTGACCGTAAACTCGGTTTCCAGAGTCACATCGCCCTTTTCCAACGCGTTGAAGAGCAGCGCTAGCGTCATGAGCTTCGCCATGCTCGCTGGTGGGCCCGGATCGTCAGCGTTCTTCTCAAAAAGGGTGGTGTTGGTGCCGACGTCGATCAGGATGGCCTGCTCGGCGGTGGTTGTGAATTCCGCAGCAATTGTTGCGCGTGGCGCTGCCGTGCAGGCCAGCGCCAAAACGAAAAGAACGACAAAACAATATCGCATGAAAACTGTCATCAAAGCATGGCTGGAGCTGAATGAAGTCTTAAACCACCGCACTATCGGACGTGAGACTGTAAAATGCAATGCCTTGCGAGATTTTTCATGCGCTATAGAAGACGTTGTTGCAAATGGAACGCGTTCGGAAAATATCTTACGCATTTTTTCTATCCCGCATTATATCCCGCCGGTGGTAAGGATACGCGCATTCTTCAACCCAGCGTTGCGAATACGCGCGATTAAATTGACGGCCTTGATGTTTTTATCGAACGGTCCAAGCCGCAGCCGGTGTACGATACGTGTACCTCTGGTCGTCAACTCAACGGATGTGGGCGCAATTTCTGTCAGGATTGCGGCCAATTTGTCGGCAGTGGCCCGTTTGGCGAAGGTGCCCGCTTCTACGTAGTAGCGCTTGGTTGATGGATCAGAAGCGCTTGCTACGGCCGGAGAAGGCATTGATGCCGGGGCGGTTTCCGGCGCCTTGGCAGGTTGAACCGTTTTTTGTGCATGGTGAGGCGCGCGAGATGCAATGGCCATGCCTTTAGAAGCAAACGCGGGTCTGCGGTTGGCCGTGGCTGGCTTTCTGGCGGGCATCGGCGGTATATGCGGTGTGTTGAGCTTCGCCGCTGCGACTTCCACAGGCAGGCGCGCGGTGCGTTTGACACGTTTGGCAGGCCATGCGCTCGCAATTTCAGTTCTGGGGCTGGGGCGGACGTTTTGCGCCACGGCGGCAACGGCTGTTGTTGTGCGGTGTTTCGATTTACGTGCGGAATACCGCCTGTTGCCGCCCCTCAAGTAGCGCATCGCTTTTGCGGGGGATGCCGCTTGGGCGACGCGCGGGCCCGCCCATGGCTGCTGAGCCAGATAGTTCCGCTCGTAACGGTCATTGCCGTCTAGCGGCGCAAGGCGAAGATATTTTACGCGCACATGTCCGGTTCCGGCCCTTTCGATGTCTAAAAGCGAAGCGGCAGCCCACGACAGATCTATCAGGCGATTATGCGCATAAGGGCCGCGATCATTAACCCTGAGAACGAGAGAGCGGCCGTTTTTCAGGTTTGTTACCCGCACATAACAGGGCAGCGGCAGTGTGGTATGCGCGGCGGTCAGCGCTTCCATATTGTAGACTTCGCCGTTCGCGGTATAGCGACCGTGGAAATCCTTACCATACCAAGAAGCAATGCCGGTCCGGTCGTAATGACTGATTTTTTTCGGAACGTAGGTCTTGCCTTTAATGCGGTAGGGGCTGCCGAGTTTATAACGTCCGCCGCCTTTTGGAACGGGATGCCCTGGTTGAACGGCGCGTGGGCTATAGCGTGGTTTGCTGCTGCTCCAGCTGCCGGTTTTTCCGCTGCATCCGGTGAGGAACGCAACGCAGAAGGACAGGGCCGCCACCAGCGCCCATTTGCTCCAGTTTCTAGGTGTGATAACGCCCAGGCCCAACACTATACGCAACCCATTACACAAAATTAGCTGCGACACGCTGTTTCAAGTGCGCTGATACATTCGGAACGTTAATGCATCGGCGCACTAGCATTTTGTTTACGCATCAATTTACCCAACTCGGGCCTTTTGCCTCCGTTCGGGTTGATGTGCTAGCGCGACACAATCTATAGGTGTATTCGGTTGTGCTTAGTAATGTGTTAACGGGCGAGAAACTGGTCGGAAGTTCAACGCACGAACTGCGCCTCTCCCCACTATCCGGTTGGATTGGCCAGCATATTTTCTGCATAACGCACGGCGTGACCATCCACGCGGACGACTCGCAGCATGTTGGTTTGCCCCGGCACGCCGAACGGCAACCCGGCAGTGATGATAACCTTATCGTCTTCTTGGACCAGCTTTTCTCTGGCCGCCAGTCGGCACGCGCGCGTGACCATATCGGCGACTGAGTGCGGATCAGAGGTATGCACGCAATGCAGTCCCCAACCGATGGCGAGACGACGCACCATAACCTGACTGGTGGCAAGCACCAGAATCGGCTGGGGCGGACGGTGCCGCGAGATACGATAAGCGGTTGATCCGGTCGTCGTGTAACAAATGATGGCGGCCAGTCCTGCGTCTTGAGCGATGGAACAGGCAGCCTTGCTGATGCCCCCAGCGGCGCTATCATCTATTGGCGGATCTTCGGTGTGAACAATGCGGTCATAAAGCACATCGCGCTCCACTTCGGCAGCGACGCGGGTCATGGTGGCGACGGACTGTTCGGGATATTTGCCAGCGGCGCTCTCCGCCGAGAGCATGATCGCATCTGCCCCTTCGAACACGGCGGTGGCGACGTCGGTTACTTCGGCGCGCGTTGGCACTGCCTCGGTAATCATCGATTCCAGCATCTGCGTGGCGACGACCACGGGCTTACCATGTTTGCGCGCAAGACGCGTTAACCGCTTTTGAACGCCGGGCACCTGTTCCAGCGGCATTTCCACGCCGAGATCGCCGCGCGCCACCATGATGCCGTCGGCTTCTTTGATGATGCGGTCTATGTCGGCAACAGCGGAGGGCTTCTCAATCTTGGCCATGGCAGCCGCGCGCCCTTGGAGCAATTGCTTGGCTTCGATCACGTCTTCAACGCGCTGAACGAATGACAGCGCCATCCAATCGACACCGAGATCAGCGGCATATTCGAGATTTTCGCGATCAACCGGCGTAAGCGGGCTCATCGGCAGCACGGAATCCGGTAGGCTGATGCCTTTCCGGTTGGAGAGCACGCCGCCGACCTTTACGCATGTTTCGATTTTGCCGGGCTTCTTATCTGTAACGGTCAGGCGCAGCTTGCCATCGTTGAGAAGCAACTGGTGGCCTGGTTCAACCGCTTCGAAAATTTCGGGATGCGGCAGATAAACGCGCGATGCATCCCCTGGCATATCCCTCTGATCGAACGAGAACGTGGCGCCGGGTTCCAGCAAGGCATCTTCAGCGAACATACCGACGCGCAGTTTCGGCCCCTGCAAATCGCATAGAATGGCGATCGGGTGGTCCATTTCCTTTTCAACGGCGCGGATGGCATTGTAACGCTCCAGCAACCCCTCATGCGTTGCGTGGCTCATGTTGATTCGAAAGACATCAGCGCCCGCAAGGAACAATTTTTTGATCATCTCCGGGGTCGAAGACGCCGGACCTAGTGTCGCGATGATCTTAACTTTTCTATTCCGCCTCATTGTGTCCCTGCACCGCCCTCGTTCGGGTCCGTTAACCGGACAGTCCATTCTTTTTCTTGGTTTGTATCGACTTCAAAAAAACCTGAACGTTTGTAGCCGCGTTTTTGACACTCAGTTACGCCTTTGATTGTGAAGGCTTTATCGCCAGTACACATAAAGGAAGTTCCACCCCATTCGCCGCCACGGTCATAATCGACCGCGTGAATATAGTAATATCGGGCGATGAGTGTCCCTTTCAGCAAAACTTCGCATGTTTGCGATGCAACATTCCACCAGCCTTCGCTGACCCAGCCTTTTTTGTCTTTATAACCGATGGCAACCCCTACGCGGCTGGCAGTCATATTGCACAGCTTAAGATCGGCGGCGGCTGGAGTCGTCACAACCGTTAGCAAGCCTGTTAGAAAGCCCAGGCAGATGAAGATTCGTTTCATGGCATGTCTCTTCATATGCAGAACGCGCTCCTAGTGGTTCGAACCTATCGCGTCGAACTACTATCGTTATTTGCCGATGGATCAAATCAAGCTGACATTTTTAGTCGCAGTCCTATCAATGAGCGGCATACGCCTTAGGGCTTAAATGTCAGGTTTGATCCAACTAGGGTTACAGTTTCATGCAACGGCCACACGTTCCGGGTGAAGCAAACATCACCGATTTCAAAAAACTTATGAACGCAGACCGCACATGACGTAAAAAATCGTCTAGCACTTCAAAGAAAGCGGTGGAATTGTTTTTTTTATTTATCCTCAGACTTTTACATGTGTTGGATAAGGCGAACTGTATGGGTTGAGCCATTCGCCATTCCTTTTTAGCGTTCACCCCAACAAATATGAAGCGCTGATTCGGCGCCTCGTACAGCCTTTCCAGTATGGGGAGAAGACAATGGCTATAAGCGAAGTCATCGAAGAATCCGCTACGGCGGAAAGCCTACACTCGAACGCAAAAGATCATCTCCGCGCGTTCATTGAGCGAATCGAACGGCTTGAGGAAGAAAAGGCCGCATTGGCGGAAGACATTCGCGAGGTCTACTCGGAAGCCAAATCGTCCGGGTTTGACACCAAAGCGCTTCGCGCCATCATCCGCATGCGCAAACAGGACGACCACGAGCGTATGGAACAGGAAGCGCTGCTGGCGACCTATATGCACGCTCTGGGAATGATCAGTAGCCTGGAAAGCTGAGCTAAGCCACTTCCCACGCGGGTCTCATAGCAACCCGCGCGGTGAGCCTCGCTCTGGTATACGCAATCAGACCTGCGCCTCACCGGCAGATCAGCACCGGTATCGTGCTATGCCGCACGACGTCGTTTGCCTGACTACCAAGCAACAGACGGGCAATGCCGCTTCGGCCATGTGAAGACATCACGATAAGGTCGGCTTCGCGCTCCTGCGCGGTTTGAATAATGCCTTCCCAAGGCGCACGGCTTTCCATGTGAACGGTATCGCATGAAAGCCCCGCGTTCTTGGCGACCTCAGCAGCTTTCTCGAGGATAAGGGCCGCGCCTTCAGCAGCCATCGAATCGTATCGCTCAGGCGGCAATGCAACGCCCGACTCGCCAACTGCAACAGATGTCCATGGCAATGTGACATTCAAAATGGTTATCTTTGCCCCTATCGCTTTTGCTAAAGCGACCCCCTGCTCAAGGGCTTTTTGAGAAAGATCCGAGCCATCGCAGGCTATCAATAAATGCTTGTACATGTTTGTCACCACAGATTTGTGTGATCACCATCCGCGAAAAACAGGTGTTTTTAGCTAAGGCGAGTTCGTACGACCAACAGAACACGGCACGACTAACGACATCCCTACACAATTCTTAAAACTGCGTATCAGCCCACCGCAACTCTAGACGATAGTAGCACGAGCTGTCTGCATAAAACAGCTACTGATTATCATTATAATGAACATCTCAGGCGAACGCCACGGAAACACCACCCTGCAAGCTTGTGTTAATTACCACAATCTCACAGGAGGCTAAGTGAAACACCATTAACCCGCAAGGACATAGCCTAACGCGCTTCGCTGGGTGTATTAAGAGGCGACAGCTATTGGAGCGATAGGCTCATGCGCAATATCTGCGGCCATAGCCGATGATGAAGAAGCTGACGCCGAAGGCGCTGCTGCCGGTGCAGACGGCGTTACTGATGGCTCTTTCATATCCTGGACGCGTGAAAGCGGCTCGCCTTTCTCAGCGGTTTCTATGCTGTCGCGCACCTCAATGGTTTTGAATTCCACGCGCGCATCTTCGCGGCGATATTCGAGAAGCTGAGTTTTCGGCACCAGGAATTCGCTGGCCCGCACTTCACGTACGGAGTCCATGTCTTCGGTATATGCGCCGGAACGGAACAGCGTTTCAATGGCCTTGGCGACCGTGCGCGTGATGCGCTGGCCCTGTTCTTCGCTGATAAGGCCGTCTGTCTGCGCTTCCTTCACGCGGGAGATGAAGCCCGCCGCCATCATCGCCACTTCCACCTGATAACGGAAATTATCTTCGGCGGAATATTTGATTCGATCCCACACGCTGCTAAGCAACAGGGTGATTTCATCAATAATACTGGTCGTGCCGAAGAAATCGAACGACTTCATGGCGCCTGAGTCGATAGAGCCAATCGATAGGCCCGTATTATCGCCGCCACAAAGCGCAGCCATGCCTTCGTAAAACTCGTCCATGGAGCGAATGACGTTGATCACGATATGCGGATCGGTCAGCGCACGTTCGTGCTCAGCGATGAGTAGCCGCAGACGCTTGATTTCCTGATCGCTGCCGTCGCTGTCGGTAATGACAAGCTGATCACGGTCATTTTCGCGAATCAATAGCTCACGCAACTTCGGCATGACAAAAATGACATTGTAAGCGCCCACATCGACATCAGCCACGACTTTGCGGGAAATCGTCTGCTCCCCATCAACCAGCGCGGACCAGAAAGCGACGTCCAAGAGCGGCATAAGACCGAAAAAGCCCATCATCTCCTTTTCGTCTTCTTCGAATTCCTGGTAATGGCGCATGAAGACGTTATAAGCGAGCATGATCTTTTGCGTACGGTTACTGCCTTCCAATTGCTGACCATTCCGGGCGGCACGAAGAAGTTCGCGGATTTGCGCAGCTTGAAGCGCGTCGCGCAAAGTGTTTACTGCTTTTATTATGCGGTCTCGACGCATCTGATCACCCCGTCGTATCAAGAATCAGTTTCCGTAATAATAGCAGTCACGAAGAGGAACATATGGCTTTTGCGCGAGATACTCACATAAGTGAACACTTGCCAGGCGAACGAATCGCTAAAGTTATCGCGCGTTCAGGGCTTTGTTCGCGCCGAGATGCCGAGCGACTCGTTGCTGAGGGCCGAGTTACGGTAAATGGCAAGCGTCTCGACAGCCCGGCACTAAACGTGACCGCTAACGACACTGTGCTTGTGGATGGAACTGAGTTACCCACAGCCGAGCCGGTGCGCTTGTGGCGTTATCACAAGCCAAAGGGACGCGTAACCACCCATCGCGACCCTGAAGGTCGCCCCACAGTCTTCGAGGCGCTGCCCGCTAATATGCCGCGCGTGATCTCGGTCGGGCGGCTGGATTTTAACACCGAGGGGTTGCTCTTGCTCACCAATGACGGCGAACTGGCGCGGCATTTGGAACAACCCGCCACAGGTTGGATCAGACGCTATCGCGTGCGCGCCAATGGCAAGATTACGCAAGCTCAGTTGGATGCGTTGGCGGGCGGCGTCACCATCGATGGCATGCGCTACGCCGGCGTGGAGGCTAGGCTTGACCGCGCTCAAGGCGCAAATGTGTGGGTGACACTTGCCTTGCGCGAAGGGAAAAACCGCGAGGTGCGGCGCATCATGGAGCATCTGGGGTTGTCGGTGAACCGGCTGATTCGCATGTCGTTCGGGCCATTCGCGCTGGGCGATCTAGAGGTCGGCGCGGTGGATGAGGTCAAACGCCGGATATTGGCCGATCAACTGGGTGCGGAGGTCGCCGAACGCCTTGGGCTAAAGGAAAAGCTGCAAAACCGGCACGAGAAGCCATCTTCTGGCGGCAAAGAACGCGGACAGAAACAAACCCGCCCGCGTAAAACCGCTTCCGCCAAGGCTCCGACAAAAGCGCCAGCCAAAGCACCAGCTAAGGCTCCCGTCAAAGCGCCTGCTAAAACCAAAAACTCCGTACAACCGCGCAAACCAAAGGGCCGCGTATGAGGAACCCCTTATGAGAATCGTCGCCGGGCGCTTTCGCGGCGCACATCTCGCCACACCGAAGGATAGCGCCATCCGCCCCACCACTGACCGCGTGCGCGAAGCGATCTTCAACATCCTGTCCCATGGGGCGGGCGCTGTAAGTCTGGAAGGCGCGCGCGTACTCGATTTATTCGCGGGAACCGGCGCACTGGGACTGGAGGCGCTCTCGCGTGGGGCCGCATACGCGCTGTTCGTGGAAGAAGCCGCAGAGGCGCGCGGCCTTATCCGCCGCAATGTGGAAGCGTTGGGGGCAACCGGCATCACCCGCATTTTCCGGCGCGACGCCACGCGTCTGGGCGAGATTGGCACAATGAAACCGTTCGACGTGGCGTTCGCTGACCCGCCTTACGGCAAAGGCTTAGCGGAAAAAGCGCTGATCGCGGCGGCTAACGGCGGATGGCTGACGTCAGGCGCAACCGTGATCGTGGAAGAGCGCGCCGATAGCAGCTTCACGCCGCCCCCCGGCTTCGAAACGCTCGATATCCGCTCATATGGCGATACCGCGGTGGCTTTCCTGTGCTTCACTCAATCTTTTCCTGAACACGCCAAGTAAAATTCGGTGCAATGTAAACAGGGCTTTACCTGAAGGAACGGTTTCTCTCCCACCGCCTGTTCGATAGCTACGATGTGCTTCAAAGCGCGGAGGCAACTTCAGTAAAATGTCTTGCCGCCATGTCGAGCACACGGCTGCGCATGGTGATGTTCCACCCGCCTTCGTTCGTCCTGGCGATCGTATACAGATGATAGCGCGCCATCTTCTCCGGATCGCGTGAAGAAAGCGACGCTGACGATACCCCCACCACAGGAATTTTGCTGTCGCTGGGGCCAACAATCGTTGTAACCCGTGCGCGGTGATCGTGTCCGCAAATCACCAGTTCGGCGCCGTGCTCGCAGAGCGTCTCATACAGCGCGGTGGCGTCATGTAAGCCGCGTGGCCACGGCGCCATGCCCGGAATCGGCGGATGATGGATCAGCACCACCCGGCACAGACCTTGTGCCTTCAGACTTACAAGCATTGACGCCAGCGCGCGCACCTGGGCGCGTCCCAGACGTCCGTAAGCCATGCCGGGCAGCGTTGGGCGCGCTGTGGAAAGGCCGATAAGCGCCACATCGTCGAACAGGCGCAGCGCTGGAAATCCCACACATTCGCCGCCCATAAAGCGCTCGCCTTCTTCGTTTGCGCTGACATAAGGTTCCCATCGGCGGTAACCGGGATCGCGCAGGAGCGGGGTGTACGCATCGTGATTGCCAGGCACAACGGTAACCCGTTCGGGTTCGCCGAGCCCTGCCAGCCAATCACGCACACGGTTAAATTCTTCCGGCAGGCCGATATTCGTCAGGTCGCCTGTCACCGCGATGTGGTCTATTTGCTGACGTTTGAGATCGGCGACGAGTTTATTGAGAATATACCGCCTGTGGACTCTGCGGCGGCGCTGCCAGTTGATCAGGCCGAAGATGCGCTTTGTGCTGAGCAAGTCGAGGATACGCGGGCGCGGCAAAGGCGGCAAATGAACATCGGAAAGGTGCGCCAGCGTGAACATGAAAATCGGTCCTTCACAAAGAATATCCGCTGTTGTAGCAAATCCTGCGTGTTGTGCGACAGTTTCATATGCTGAAGTCAGTGAAAACGAGGGCAAGAATGAGCGTGATTTCACGGATTATGCATCCATACTGGCGCTTAACACGCGGCATGACGCTTGGCGTTCGCGGCGTGATTGTGCGCGATGGTAACGGCAGCAGCATGGGTGAGGACCGGGGGAGCAGCGGAAGGGACAGTTCTGCCAGCGATCTGCAAGTTCTGCTTATCCGCCATGGCTACGTGCCGGGCTGGAATTTCCCAGGCGGTGGGGTCGAATGGCGGGAAACATTGCTGACAGCGCTCACCCGCGAGGTGGAGGAAGAATCGGGCGTGGTGATCACGGGCACGCCCGACTTGCACGGAATTTTCGCGAACATCGATAGGATGCCCAGCGATCATGTTGCGGTATATGTCATCCGCCATTGGGAGCAACCTCGCGTGCCCGCGCCAAATTTCGAGATTGCCGAGCAGCGCTTTTTTCCGCTCTCAGCGCTGCCTGATGACATGTCTCTTGGCGCGCGGCAACGCATCGAGGAGATTTTCCATCAAGCCCCAATAAGCGAATATTGGAGGGAAAGCGCTAACGCTTAACCTCAGTGTTTGATGGATGTGTTATAGCATCCATTGCTATACTTTGAATAATTTCCAAAGAGGTTTGCGGACAGTATTAGCAAGTTTCACCATTGTATCCACAGAAATGTTTGACTGTCCTGTTTCTATCTCAGAAATATGTGACTGGGCAACGCCAGTTATCTGATGAACATCTCTTTGGCTTAAGCGGAGCCTTTCACGTGCTGAGCGGAAATTCCGCCCAAATACTTGTCGCTCCGCGTCACTCTGCACACCCGGCATCATATTTTTCGACATGATACGATCTCAACGATACACAACTACTCTTTTCACACCATGAGCCTTTTCTGAAGACATCGTCTTTTTGTTGCTTTCATGTCGTCGATAACGTCCAAGGCTATGAGCTAGATTGTGTACACGCAATCGGACATAGGGCTAGTCCGGGAAAATCCTGATAGTGTGAAACACTGAGGAACAACTGTTCCTGATACAGAAAGACTTGTCAGTTAAGAGAAGACTGAAAACAAACGCCCAAACGACTTTTGTTGCTTAAGAAAAATCCGTACACCCAATACACAGCCGCTCCCGGTTGAGAGCCGGGAGCGGTCATTAGCTATTAGCGAAGTCATCCAGTTTTAATATCAATTTTTCTGGGCTGGCGGATAGCTTCGGGCTTCTTAGGCAAAATTACCTTCAGAATGCCTTTATCGAATTTGGCTTCTACTTTCTCATCATCGACCGTATCCGGCATGCGCAACATGCGTTGGAAGCTGCCATAACGACGTTCCATTACATGATAGTTGTCTTTTTCTTCGCTTTGCTCGAATTTTTTCTCGCCGGTGATTGAAAGGATGCCATCCTGCAAGGTTAGGTCCACATCTCCTTCTGCAAGCCCTGGTAATTCGGCTTCGATAAGGATAGCGGTGTCGTTCTCTTTCACGTCAAGATGCGGAACTAGCGCGTTCTTCCGTGACAGCATTCGCGGGGTTGGGAATCCGCCCCCTAAGAAGCTATCAAAGAGTTGGTCCATTTCGCCACGCAGAACCTGAAACGGATCGCTGTAACGCGGCGCAAGAGAACCTGTTCCTTTCTTCGTATTAACTTCGGACATGTCTCACCTCCATAGTCAAGACATAGACCTATCTATTTGTAGACTAGGTCATATCGCCCACAATGAGCTTCTCAACATGTAGGAAGCCCAGCGACGACTGCAAGAGGGGGGAATGCAAATTTTAGAGCAAAATTTTGGGTGTTTCAGAATGATACGCCACATGCTTATCGGGGCAATCGCATTGGCATGCAAGCTGGCGCTTTTTTGAAAGGAACAGCTTTACTTTGTCAGCATTTCCTTCTTGAGCTGCGCGGATCAAGTCATCGTTGGGACCAGCAAAAGCCGTCCCGTTCCCAAGAACGCAAGCACAATTATACTTGTAAGCAACGTACGAAAAATGCAGCGCATTGGAATGCCATATGAATTTCCTAGCAAAAAAGGATTTCTGTCTCATCAAAGCCTTTTAGAAAAGCGACAATGAGACAGAAATCCGAAAGACTAAATACGTGCTGAGGGGAAGAATTCACGACACAGCTTCACATGGCTTCGATATGCTTGAACAGGTGCCCATAGGTTTCGGCATCCATCTCGGTCTTGAATGTGTAGTTTTCCTTGAGTGCCGCAGCGCGCTGGGCTGCAGGGCGGGCGGATATTTCGTCCACTAACCGTTTGAGATCCGGGAAATTTTCCCAGGCATCATCCCCGAGAATCCGCGGCGCCGCCCGCGTCCATCCCCAAATATCCATGTCAACGATGGTGTAGGTATCCCCGAGCATGTAACGACGCGCAGCGAGGCGCTGGTTTAGCACGGCGAAATGCCGGAATGCCTCGTGTTGGTAGCGCTTGAGTGCGTAAGCGTTTTCCCCCGGCGCATAGTGCCGGAAATGCACGGCCTGTCCGCAGAACGGCCCCAGTCCGGTTGCTGCAAACATCAACCAGGATAGAAGTTCCGCGCGCGCCTCTTCCCCTGGCGCTGGGAGGAATTTACCTGTCTTCTCCGCAAGATACAGAAGGATGGCATTACTGTCGAATACGGCGACGCCGTCATCGACAATGGCAGGCACCTTGCCGTTCGGGTTGATGGCGAGATAGGCAGGGGCAAATTGCTCACCTTTGCGCACATCTATCGGTACAGGCTCGTAAGGCAGCCCGGCCTCCTCCAGAAACAGGGCGATCTTGGTCGGATTGGGGGTGTCGTTAAAATAGAACTTCAGCATCGCAGATACTCCGTTGCGGGCCGTTTTCCGCGCTATTCATTTCACGGTGGCTGCGGTCTGACCAAAAAGGACACTCTTTGCCTCGTCGGTCATAATCGCTTGCGTGTTGACCTCTTTCGCGCGGGCATAGGCGCGCTCCGTTGCAGGACGCGCGGCAATCGCCTCGAACCAGCGTTTCAAATGCGGGAAATCGTTGAGATTTTGCCCTTGGCGTTCGTGCGGCACGATCCAGGGATAGGCGGCCATATCGGCGATAGAATAGTCCCCGGCCAGGAAATCACGGTCTGCGAGGCGCTTGTTCATGACACCATAAAGCCGGTTGGTTTCCTTAACATAACGATCGATGGCGTAAGGGATTTTCTCTGGCGCGTACTGGCTGAAATGATGGTTTTGCCCGGCCATCGGCCCAAGCCCGCCCATCTGCCAGAACAGCCACTCCAACACCTCTACGCGGCCGCGCAGATCTGCGGATATGAATTTCCCGGTTTTCTCAGCGAGATAAAGCAGGATGGCTCCAGACTCGAACACGGAAACCGGTGCACCACCACCTTCCGGCTCGTGATCCACGATGGCCGGCATGCGATTATTCGGCGATATGGCCAGGAAGTCGGGATGGAACTGCTCGCCAGCGCCGATATTGACGGGCACGATGCGATAAGGCAGGCCGCTTTCTTCCAGAAACAGCGTGATCTTGTGGCCGTTGGGCGTTGTCCAATAATATAGATCGATCATAATATTAGCGTCCTTCCTGGTTGGTTGGGGGAATTTGCAGGAGTGCGAATACGGGCCGCAGCATGGCGTCGAATGCCGCCCTGTCTTGCGACGTACGGCCCAGGACACGGATACCCAGCATAAGGCCGAGCAGCATTTCAGCGGCGTCGGCGGCATCGATCGTGGCGGGCGTTTCTTCCGCGGATTGCGCCGCACAGATGGCTCGCTCGAAAAAGGCGCGCACCTCGCCGAGATAGGTTGCGACGGCGGCGGCGATTTCTTCGTCGCGCGGCGCCACCTCCAGGGCAGTGTTGATGATGAGGCAGCCGCGCCGTTCGGGATCAGCTAGCATCTTGGCGATGGCCTCTTCGAAATAGGTGCGTACTCTCGCGCCGCCATCGTAAGAGGCCTCAAGCCGTGTGATGCGCGCCCGCGTCGTTTGTGTCGCGTAATGTTCGAGCGCGCGAATGAAGAGGGCGCGTTTGTCACCGAAAGCGTTGTAGAGGCTCGGTGCGCACATCCCCATGCACTCGCTCAAATCGCGCGTGGAAGCGGCAGCATACCCGTGACGCCAAAATTCTTCCGTTGCTGCGTCTAGCGCCTTTTGTTCGTCGAAGGTTCGTGGCCGCGCCAAGGTGATGTCTCCCGATGCTGTATGTAGGGAAGTGTCTCATAGTTTTATAGCGCGCGATATATATTATTGTATCGGTTGCTATAAAATTGTTGTGATCGTTTCACGGATGGGGACAACAGACTACAGATGGAACAGACAGAACCGCTGCATAATCCCTCAGCCTTGGGGGGCATACAGAGGCAAGGTCAGATCAAAAATTCCTATTCATGAGAACCTATGTAGAATACGTGTAGAGCGCTCTAACGTTCTGCAACCGGAGATGCGATCAATTATTCCTGTACGAATAGCTGGCGTCGGCCATAGCTTGCCAAGCAAGGTCGTCACATCGAAAGAGCTGGATCACTGGCTTGGCTTCAAACCTGGACATCTGGAAGAAGTATCCGGGGTCATCAGCCGCTACGTATGTGAGGGCGAAGACCAGATCGGGCTGGCGGTTGCCGCTTCACAACTCGCCATGGAAGAAGCGGAAATCTCAAAAGGCGATATTGATCTGGTCTTGTCAGCCTGCGGTGTTCCCTATCAGACTTTGCCCGCGACTGCGCCTCTGGTTATGCACAGGCTGGGCATTCCTGAAGGGCGCGCGGCAGCCTATGATGTCAACGCCACGTGCCTCAGTTTTTTGACCGCCTTCGAGCTTGCGGCTAACAAGATCGCAGCGGGACAATGCCGCACCGCCCTCATTTTCTCATCAGAAATCGCCTCGCGCGCGCTTCCCTGGAAGGAACAGCCGGATGTCGCAGCACTGTTTGGCGATGGCGCCGCCGCCGCTATATTAACCGCCAGCCCGGACGGCAAGTCAGGCATTCATGCTAGCCACTTTAGCACCTACCCCGCAGCCTATGATGCGTGCGAAATCGGTGCTGGCGGCACGCGGTTCGATTTCCACCGCGAGCCAGAAAAATTCGCTCACCACGCCGTTTTCCGCATGGATGGCAAGGAACTGTTTCGCATTACGCACCGGCATTTTCCACGTTTTGTCGAACAGCTTCTCAACGCCGCCGGATGGTCGCTTAGCGATGTCGATCTTGTCGTGCCGCATCAGGCAAGCCCCTTGGCTTTGGAGCACATGATCCAACGCACCGGACTGGAAGCTGCCCGTGTCGTCAATATCGCAGCGCGGCATGGAAACCAGATCGCCGCATCGATTCCCACTGCGCTTGCAATAGCTTGGCGCGATGGCACAATCAGCCGAGGAATGCGGATTTTAATGCTGGGCACGTCGGCGGGCGTCTCCTTCGGCGGCATGGCCATTGAGGTTTAATCGTGGTGCGGGTGCTGGTTACCGGGGCAACGGGATATCTGGGGGGCG
>JARRLC010000080.1:0-10597 GCA_037387425.1 Alphaproteobacteria bacterium | reverse complement strand
TTCAGGCCAATGAAGGCATCAGCCAGACAGGCCTTGTTGAGAAAACTGGCATTGACCGTTCTACGCTCGCTGATATCGTGCGTCGTATGCTTGAAAAGGGCCTTGTGCAACGTGAGCGCACCTCTGAAGACGCACGTGCATACGCTGTACACCTGACCCGTAAGGGCAGCGACATGCTCCGCAAAATGCGCCCCTACGCTGAAGAAGTGGACCGCCAGATTTTGCAGTCCGTTCCTGAGGAATATCGCGACATGTTCTTCGCTATGCTGAATGGTATGGTGAAGGAAATGGCTGGCCCAAATACTGTGGCCGGAAACGACGACTGATTGATTTATTAAACGCCATTGTCTAAGCAGGCTTCTCACTTATTATTGGTGTGTATGCCTGCTTGGCTTTTCGTATACCTCCGAAACTGACACGTTTTTTGGGGGGACAGGCGATTTTTTTCCCATACGCCTAACGGATATGCCTTTTTTGCATATGTCGGTTTTATCCTATCGCAATCAATAGTTAACACTGTCGCAGACGGCAAATTCCTCCGTTTGCGCCGTTTCCCCTTATTCTCGCCTCTTTATCAAGACTAGAATTCTCTCCTCGCATGCACTATGTTATGATCGATTTGAGCATATGAGTGGAGCGTTGCCCCTTTATGCTCTTGATGAGCATATAACCCGGAAGCGCCAGCTAAACTGGAGGGCATCATGACTGTCGTTACCTCGTTGCGCGAGGATGGAGCGCAGCCAGCAAAGCGTATTCTGCCTGCACCTGACCTCAACTATACTCCTGCCATCGCGCGTGAGACCGCTCATCTCTACGAACGGGTCTCGGCTGTCATTCCTTCGGTGGAGTGGGCCACGTATGCGCCATATATCAAGGCGATTAACGATCTGAAGCGTGAGCGCAATGCAGTTATTCTTGCTCACAATTACATGACGCCGGAAATCTTCCACTGCGTGGCGGATGTCATCGGCGATTCGCTACAGCTCGCGCGGGAGGCGAGCAAGCTGGAAGCCGAGGTTATCGTGCAGGCGGGCGTGCATTTCATGGCCGAGACGGCGAAAGTGTTGAACCCTGGAAAAACCGTACTTATTCCCGATCGCAGCGCGGGGTGTTCGCTGGCTGAGGCTATCACGGCTGAAGACGTACGGCGTCTGCGCCAGACTTATCCCGGCGTGCCGGTTGTCACTTACGTCAACACTTCCGCCGATGTGAAGGCCGAAAGCGATGTGTGCTGCACCTCCGCCAACGCTGTGAAGGTCGTGGAAAGCCTTGGCGCTCCCCGTGTCATCATGCTGCCGGATGAATATCTGGCGAATTACGTGGCCACGCAAACCAGCGTTGAAATCATCACCTGGAAAGGCCATTGCGAAGTGCACGAACGCTTCACCGCCGCCGAACTCCGCGAACTCCGCGACGCGCACGCAGGGCTGAAGATCATCGCGCATCCGGAATGTCCGCTGGAGGTGATTGAGGAAGCCGACTTCACCGGCTCCACGAATGGCATGATCGGCTGGGTGAAGGACAATAAACCCGCAAAGGTGATGCTTGTCACCGAATGCTCGATGAGCCACAACGTTGCCGCTGAAATGCCGGATGTGGAATTCATCCGCCCGTGCAATTTCTGCCCGCATATGAAGCGCATCACGCTTCCTAATATCCTCGACTCGCTACTCTATATGCATGAGGAAGTGACAGTTGATCCTGCCATCACCGGCCAGGCGCGTCAGGCTGTGGAACGGATGATCAACCTCACCAATTAAGAGTGCTTTCAAGACAAGCAGGAGAATGGTGATGAGCAGCGAAGATAGAGCCAACAAAATCAGCTACGTCGAACTTCCCGTTGAAAAAACGGAAGACTTAGCGCGGATGCGGCAGTTTTATACCGACGTCTTCGGCTGGGTTTATCAGAATTGGGGCGATGCTTACGCCGATACGAAAAGCAGCGGTGTGGCGAGTGGCCTTAATGGCGATCCGGCTCACCGGGCGCGCTCGCCGCTCGTGGTGATTTACACGCCAAATTTGGAAGCCATGCAGGAAAAGGTCCGTTCGGAAGGGGCGACGATTATCAAAGATATCTTTTCGTTCCCAGGTGGGCGGCGGTTTCACTTCCGTGATCCGGCGGGCAATGATTTGGCCGTGTGGTCAGACAAATAAAGGTAGCCACGCTAAATCGTCTTCAGCGACTGCTGCGCGCACTTACGCCGCCGCATTGCGAAGCGAGTTGTTTTTGCTGGCGTGTTTGACGCTGGCTATATCAGCGAGGACTGTCTTGAGCTGTCCGGCGCTCAGCACTTCGCCGCTGTGTCTTGGCATGCGTGCGAGCATCTGCGCGTAAATGTCGCGCATAGGAGTGGGGGAAGCGAACGGATTGACGATCTCCAAAAAGGCGAAACGGTCTAGGTTGCCCATCAGGAAGCGCGCATATGAGAGCTGGCGGGCCTCCGTTTTAGGATCGAAGCCCGGAAACACCAGCGCCTGTTCCTGAAAGTAGACTTTTTCTTCAAACGAAAGCGCGTAATACGATTTTTGCAGCCAGTCATACATTTCAAGTACGTGGTAGATGAAATTCATCTCTTCCTTGGGGAGCGCCTGTTTAAGGTTGGCGAGAATAAGTTCTTCCCAAGCTTCGTGATATCCCTCTGACAATACCTCTATCGTCCGCTCAAATTCTTGGGCTTTGAGTGGATAAAGCGCAGAAAGTATACGCGCTTGGTTGATGAGTATTCGTCTTTCAACATCCGTGAGGTTAAACACGCCGGCCCCCGCCTGATGGTTTTTTGTCTCACACGCCCACCCTATTGGGCGTCGCGGCCGAAAAACGCAAACAATTGATACCGCGAACTGAGCAGGCACAAATCATCATGCCCGGCACAACAAATATCGACGGTTACGTTAGAGTGCCTGATCCGCACAGCGATTCGCAATCCAAGATTGCAGTATACCAACAAGTCACGTGTTATCCCTCTTTCGTTATGCGGCACTGCGTTCGCTTGTTTTTGTAATAAAATTGCTTTAGGGAATTCGCTTGTGAGGTGTGTTGCAGAGCGGTTGAGCGACTTGCTGGATGTATGTTTCAAGCGGCGTTTCCCGCTTCTGAGGTCCAACCAACGGAGAACTTACCGTGGCTTATGTTGTTTTGGATGCCTGTATTAAATGCAAATATACCGACTGTGTAGAAGTGTGCCCGGTCGATTGCTTTTATGAAGGCGAAAATATGCTCGTCATCCATCCGGATGAGTGTATCGATTGTGGTGTGTGTGAGCCGGAATGTCCGGCTGATGCAATCAAGCCGGATACTGAACCAGGGCTTGAAAAGTGGATGGAGCTGAACCGTGAATTTTCGGAGAAATGGCCGAATATCACTGTGAAAAAGCCGCCGCTTCCCGAAGCGGATCAAGTTGCCAGAGAAGCAGGCAAGCTAGAGAAATATTTCTCTCCAAAACCTGGTCCTGGCGACGAATAATCGGCACGCGTTCATTGCGGTGATATAACCGCGCGACTTCGTGCTTTTGTATAATATAAAACGGCGAGTCCTTATAGGGCTCGCCGCTTGCGTTTCAAAGTTGTGCGTAGTCAAACCGAGATAATGTCTGTTGAATATCACAGCGTATTGACGACAACGCGCAAAGCGGTTTCACTTTACCTGTAAGCTCACATCAAGGGCAGTTGACGCCGATACCTCGTCTACCTTTGTTGCTGCTGCTGATTAAGAACATTAGCCGCTAAATTGATCTTCAAAAATTTCACCAGTTGCGGCGATGGGGCGCGCGTGTCTTTGCTAGACAGCATCCCTCCAATATTACGAATGATTTGCACTGGGGTCATGACCAGCCCCCAAGGGAAGCCCCACCAGCCCAGCACGGTAGAAAACGCAAGACCGCCAAGTTGCGCTTTTGTCGCGCATTTCTTGCAACTAATGCGCGGCTTGTTGCTCCAACTCGTTAACAGAACCGCCGACCAGACGCGATAAGACGTATACACTTCAATTGGCCCCGGGCCGCCACACACCGGGCAGTCGCCATCGCGCATGGAGTGAATGTAGTTCGCAACAGCGTCGGCAGGAAGTTGCTCTGCAATATCAAGAAGTTGCCCGTGCGCGTGGCAATCATCATTACAAAAATGACGGTCACCATCTTTGATCCCGCCGAACCAATAAGTTTCGTTGCAATAACTGCATGTAGGCATGAATTCCCCCATAAACACAAAGTCGGGGGTGTTCATCTTCCCCCTATGGCAATGACGAGTATCTTGGGAAGTTGGCGGAATTTCAACAAGCTAATGGTAGATTTTTAAACGAAACCAGTCCTCGCTCATGGCGGAGATGGATCAGACAAGCCTCACGCGGGCTGTCGCAGCAATCGGATGCGCTAGCAAAGCGAGATGCCTAAATTCTTGCAAGAAAGTGCACGCGGCGTAAGGCGGGCTCCTGTTGCCGTGCACACACGAAAAAGGGGACGGAAATCCGTCCCCTCTCGTAGTTCCCATTTCGAGGTGAGAAGCTCGCATTAAAGAGAGGCGTTCTCAAAGTTTTACTTCAGCGGCGCGTAGCTGTCGTCGGTGAAGTGGTAGTTCAGGCGACCGCGGATCACGAAGAAATCGTTGTCGTTTTCTCCGTTGATCTTGACTTCTTCAGAATTTTCATAGTCGCGATTAATATAGCTCAGGTCATATTTGCTGTCAGCAAAAGCGTAATACAGACCTTCGATGCCAACACTCAAATTTCTCTGGATTTTATATTCCAAACCCGCACCAATAACAGCGCCAACACGTGAGTCGTCATCGTCACTTTCTAACGTGTACTTGCCGAATTTGATAGCATCGTCATCAAAGCCAGCGAAAGCCACACCACCTGTGATGTAAAGCAGCAGGTTGCCCTGAGCTAAACCAGCACGCAGACGCAAGCTAGCGAGATAATCGAAGCCATCAGAGAAGCTGACATCGCCTTCAACGCCGAGCACGGTTTCGCCGTATTGCCAGTTGCGGCCAATTTGCAGACCGCCGATGAAGTTTGTATCGTCATCATCGTGATCGTACGAAACTTCTTCCAGTTTTTTCCACTCGTTGCATGTAGTTGCAGCAATCGTCATGCCACGAACATTTTCATTGTACTGGGTACTGCAATTGCGGTGCATCGCATCAAAAGTGGTGTCGTCGCCCCATGCTCCACCGATATGACCACCGGCATACATGCCGCTCCAGACTGGAGCAGGTGCATAATCCTTCATGGAAAGATCAGCTGCGGAGGCAGCAGAAAAGCTGCCGGCTAAAACCGCAAGCGCGGTCAGCACGGTAATTTTGCGCATATGTGTCCTCGTAGTGTGCCCAATTTCCCAATTCACTGACGACTCAAAACCAGTGTGCCAGCTTTAGTTGGAGACCATCGCAGAGATGAACTTTATTGCAAATAAGATTGCTGAGCTGAACATCAGTATATAACAAATCTGTGTCGGGATAGTTACAGTATATACTATCAAAAATTGGCTACGCCTTAAGCGATGCAACCTTAAGCTGTATTGCAAGTAAAAGAAAAAGGCCGGGGATATTCTCGCCCGGCCTTTAGCATGACACAGAGGATGAAGATAGTGTGGTTAGTTTACTTCAGCGGTGCGTCGTGACCACCAGTCAACTTGTAGCTGGCGCCAATCTTGATAGCGTCGAAGCTCAGGTCAACTTCGTCGTTTATCGTATGATGCCCCTTGCCCCCCGAAGTAAGGGACGTGTCTTCCTCACCGAGATCGACGTGGGAGTATTCCACGCGGACGCTGAAGCGATTGTTGAAGGCATGCTCGATACCAAGACCAGCCGTCCAGCCGACGTGAGTTTCTTCACCTTTGATCGCATGAGAATAAGAAAACGAGGAGTCGACATTCGTATTCACCTGACCCCAGGCGATACCGCCGAAGCCGTAGAACAGCGTATTGCCCGGCGCATAACCAATGCGGGCAACGCCTGTGCCGTACCAATCCAGTTCACGCTCGCAAGTTGAGTTCCATGAACATGAAGTTGAGCCGTCCATGTTTGTGCCGTTGAAGCCGGCTTCAAGGCCATACACCAGATTGCCGCGCTGCCAGTTATAGCCTGCATGAAGGCCATAAATTGCGCCGTTTACATCATAATCTGTTTGAGGGCCATGTTTCCGGTTTTTAACTTTGCCGGACGTATCGCCAGTGCCGAAGCCGGCAGAACCACCGATATACAGACCGCCCCACACTGGCGTAGCTGTTTCGACATACGAAGGCGTATCTTTCATTGAGCCTTTGTCATAAAGGCCACCTGCATGAGCAGCGCTCACGCTAAGAAGTGCTGCAGAAGCAGCGATAATTGCTATGCGCATTTGTAGTTCCCTCAAATAGTGCCCAATAAGAACGCAGAAGCAACACTTACAATTGTTGTATCTTGCTGTGATGTACTGCAGCGGCAGATCCATCCCTGAGCAGAACTTATTGTGATTCGCATTTCAGCAACTTAGGTATTGGGCACATGTAACTACTAAGGCACCAATTGTTGCCTTTTTACGTCTAATTAATTACCTTGAGTTGCTTACATCTGAACTGAAACTACTTTGGGTTGTATTGCATGCGTAGTTTTCCCCATCACCCTGCCGCGCAGCATGCTACTTTCTAATGCGCGCGTTTCGATATAGACCTGTTCATTACAGATCCAATGAAATGCGAGTTCAGATACGAAAAGCTTCCAGATGGGGGGCAATAGAATCGGCATGACACAAATGAACGAAACTGGAGAATGGACAGCACGGGTTCCCGGCCTGACAGTGCTTGATGACGAGCTTCGGCAAGCACTCACGGCTGCTAGCCGCGTTGTTCAGCTTCCTGCGGGAAGCCGCGTTTTCGGACTAGGGCAAGTCCCTGATAACTTTCTCATTGTGCTGGAAGGGTCAGTGCGGGTTCAACAAGTCTCCGAATCTGGACGAGAAATCGTGCTCTACCGGGTAACGTCCGGCGAAAGCTGCCCGTTGACGACAGCCTGCCTCATGTCGCACGAACAATATTTGGCCGAAGCTGTGGCAGAAACAGCCGTGCGCGGCGTGGTCGTTCCGCGAGGAATTTTCGATAAGCTCATAGCGCAATCGTCCGACTTTCGACGCTTCGTGTTCGCTGCTTTCAGCCACCGCATGATAAGTCTTTTCCGGCTTATAGAGAATGTGGCGTTTGCCCGTGTCGATATCCGCCTGGCGCAAAAGCTCATCGCGCTGGCGGATGAAAGCGGCACACTCGCCCTCACTCACCAGCAACTCGCCTCTGAACTCGGGACAGCGCGCGAAGTCATCAGCCGCCAGCTCAACGAATTTCAGCGCCGCGGATGGGTTGTCGCAGGGCGCGGCAGCATTACCCTTGCAGACCGCGATGCCTTATCTCGGCTGGCCAATGAAGTGTAATGCCTATCCGCCAATCGGAATTGCTCAGTTATGCAATGCACATGTTGAAAAAGTTTTCTCTTCGTTACATGTGTGAGACATTCATCAGTAGAATATATATTTTTCCCCTCTTTACGCTCACAAAATGCAAGCGCCTCTTGGCGGGGGGCTACAATCCGGGTATGCGTAACTCATGAACCGACGATACAAAACGCTTTTCGGCAGTGTGATACTGCTCGCCTTTACGTTTTTTTACTTCCTGGTTGTGACCGGAATAGCAATGATCCGGTTACCAGAGCTAGCGTTGCCTTGGCACCTGCTCTATTATTTCATATCGACGGCTATTTGGGTCATTGTTTGCGGCGGATTTATCTACTGGATGAAACGCTGAGAGCGAATATATTTTGTCTAGGCTACCAGGGGGCATCAATTTTAACGTCCTATCTCATCTGGCGAACTGCTAGAAGCAGGGGCCTTTAAGGAAGACGGGTCATGAACAAAAGGTCTGCCATACTGGCGGTAATCTCAACGGCCGCACCGATTCTCGCGGTGGTGCTATTCTCGTGCCTTTTCGCACCCGTTATTGCGCAATCCCGGTCACCTCTCATGCAATTGCGAGCAAGTGAACGGACGCAAGTTGAGCTACTTAACAAGACGACCGCAACTGTCCGCGTTCAACCGGAAGCACGTCGCGAAAAAGGCCCCTCATCGGTTGCCGACATTGCCGAAAAACTGCAAGACGCGGTCGTTAACATTTCCACGACGCAAAAATTGAAAGACAGCCGCGAAGTTTCCGTCCCCAAAGCGCCCAAGGGATCGCCGTTCGAAGAGTTTTTTCAGGATTTCTTCGACGACCAAAACCGTGGACAACGTACGAATTCACTCGGGTCTGGCTTCATTATCGACTCCTCCGGACTGATCGTAACCAACAATCACGTTATCGAAGGCGCTGACGAAATCACCGCTATTCTAACTGACGGCACCAAGCTGAAAGTCACCAAGATCGTGGGGCGCGACGCCAAAACCGACTTGGCGCTCCTTAAAATCGAACCGAAAAAGCCGCTGACCGCCGTGAAATTCGGCAATTCGCAGAACATGCGCGTGGGTGATTGGGTGATGGCTATCGGCAATCCATTCGGACTGGGCGGCACCGTAACAGTGGGCGTCATTTCGGCCACGAAGCGGGATATCAACGCCGGCCATTACGACGAATTCATCCAGACGGACGCCGCCATCAATCGCGGGAATTCCGGCGGACCGCTGTTCAACATGAAAGGCGAGGTGATTGGCGTCAACACAGCCATCATTTCCCCGACCGGCGGTTCCATCGGGATCGGTTTTGCGCTGCCATCTTCTACGGCCGCGCGGGTGATCGAGCAGCTCAAAAACTATGGCGAAACACGGCGCGGCTGGCTTGGCGTACGCATCCAGACAATCAACAACGAGATTGCCGACAGCCTCGGCATGGAGACAGCCAGCGGCGCACTGGTGTCAGGCGTTACGTCCGATGGTCCAGCAGCGTCGGCGGGTATCGAAGTTAGCGATGTCATCTTGAAATTCGACGGGCAAACCATAAACGCAATGCGTATGCTTCCCAAGCTGGTGGCGCAAACCCCCGTCGGCAAAGAGGTGGAAATTGTTATCCTGCACAAGGGAAAGCACAAAACGCTGAAAGTGAAAATCAGCCGCATGGAAGAGGAGTTGAAAGAAAAACCGGGGACAGCCATTCCCCCAACTCCTGAAAAGAAACCGAAATCCCCTGCAAAACTTCGTAAAAATTCATCTCTGGGAATGACGCTGGCGCCGATCGACAGCGAATTGCGCGCCCGCTTTGATATCGCCGACGATGTAAAAGGCGTGGTTGTGCTTAGCATCGATCCGGGAAGCAGCGGCGCAAAAGCCGATGTAACGCCCGGCAGCGTCATTCTTGAAGTGACCCAGCAGAAAATCCGTTCGCCAGAAGACCTTTCCACGCGCGTGGCCCAGTTGCGCAAACTAAAACGTAAAACGGCGCTTCTGTTGCTCTCCGATGGCCGTGGCGAGTTAAGTTTCGTGGCTGTCGGTCTCGATGAAGAATAATTTGCCCACAGAAGTTCTGTTCTTGCCTCGCTAAGCCCTGAAAGCGTCACAATAAATCGTAAACTTTCCAGCGTGTTAGAACAATTTCAGATAATGCATGCCGCTTGGTGGAGGGGATAATGGTGATGTCAATGGAGCTGCTGGTCACAAGTGGCGTACAGCTCGTTTCAACTGTGTTGGGGGTGTATCTGGCTGCGCGCGCTGCGCACAAAAACACCGTAGACTTTGAAGTCATCCGTTCTGAACGCGATGGTTATTTCATGCGCGCCGCGCTGCTGGAAGAATTGAAAGACAACATTGCCGCCGTGGATGCCTGGAGCGCGGAATTTCAAGCGCATTTGGATCAGGATCCGGCAATTCAGGCGAATGCTGATGCTTTGAAAGAAAACGCCGATCCCGAAATTCTTGCAAACGGCAATGCGTGGGTCGCCTGGTGGAAGGCCGGTTCCGCATTCAGACTTACCCACATAAACAACAATCCCTCAGAGCTATCATTTTCCACGCTCATTTGGGATGCGCTGAAGCAGCAAACCGTAACATTCCAGCTTCCCGCTGATTTTCTGTCTGCTGTGCGTCGTTATTACAAAAGCATCGCCAGCGATATGCAGAATGTGGTCACGCGGGACCGGCTGGAGCGCACACAGCGCGCTGCCGTCTCCATCTGGCAAGAGACCCGGTATATGCGTGAAAAAGTTGTGCCTGCCTATGAAAAGCGGCTGGCGCAATTACGGGAAGAACTACAGCGCAAAGGCGTGAAGCTGGACGTATAATGCTGCGCAACCGCGCGGCCTACTGGGTCCACAGGTCAAAATGCTTGTCTGATTTTGACGGAGCAAAGTCAAAATGCTTGTCTGATTTTGACAAGCAAAATCAGGACGCCGTGGGCCCAGGTGCTATACGGATAGATTTCACCAGTGGGTAAGTGTTTCCGATTAATCGCTCGAAACACTAGTGCATCGATCCAAACGGAGGTTACACCGGAGTTTGGTAAAATCGATGCATAACCAAAGAGCTGGCGCGCTGACATATGAATTTTTTGAATGTGTCAGTGCGCTAGAGCATGTCGTCTCCAACCAGAGTCAGGTTCCCTCTTGGGGGCAAATCATGAGTCCCTTGGCTTAATGGCACCGGGAGGCATGAGAT
>JARRLC010000079.1:0-11211 GCA_037387425.1 Alphaproteobacteria bacterium | reverse complement strand
CCGGCAGGTCCGCCGCCGATCACTGCAATGCGCTTCCCTGTGTCCTGTCCAGCAGCGGGAGCAGACGTTTTATTTTCAATCGCCCAATCGCCGACATATTGTTCAACGCCGTTGATGCCGACAAAATCGTCAACCTCATTGCGATTGCAGCCGTCTTCGCACGGCGCAGGGCAAACGCGCCCCATTACGGAAGGAAACGGATTAGCGTCCATCATGCGCTGGAAGGCGTATTCCTGCCAGGGCATGCCTTCGACCGGCGGCTTGTCCATGCCACGCGCAATCGCCAACCAGCCGCGAATATCATGACCAGAAGGGCAACCGCCCTGACATGGCGGCGTGCGCAGAACATAGGTCGGACATTTGTACGACTTATCCTGTTGGAAGATCTTCTCAGAAAGATCTTCCCAATTCCACATGGTCTTGCCGCTCTCAAAGCGGCGGAATGTATGACCTTGTCCCGGATTGGCCGTTGTATCGCCCATAGCCATTTCCTCCTACGTCCCTATACGGCCGCTGCGGCAGAGCCGGTTTGACCGTTTTTCATGCGCCGCGATCACTCATGCGTCGCGGTAGTTTTTATAATTAGCGAAAAGCATCGCGGTAGCTTTATATTTTACCGCGATCAGACAAGCATCGCGGTAACCCTTTGTTTAACTGCGATCAAGCAGGCGTCGCTGTTTCTTTTTCCTTCAACTCTTTTTCTTGTATCGAGCCTGTAAGCACGATGGCGTTCGAAACCATCTGGTGCACGCTGATGATCGTATCCATCGGGAAGTCGTATTTTGGCAGCACCTTCGAGAACTGCGCTTTGCAGATGGCGCATATAGCGGCCATATGCGTAACGCCATGTTCGTTGGCGGCGTCGCGCAGCGCTCTCATGCGTGGAGAGGCGCCCTTGACGCGAATGTCCATAACTTCGTCCGACAGAATACCGCCGCCGCCACCGCAACAAACCGTTGCTTCGCGGATGGTATCGGCTGCCATGTCGAAATAGTAGTTACAGGACGCTTTCAACACTTCGCGTGGGATCTCGAACTGTCCGCCCGGCTTATCGCCCATGCGCGAGGCACGCGCTACGTTACAGCTATCGTGGAACGTCACCTTGTATTCATCGTTTTTCGACTTATCCAGCCGGATCTTACCCTTCTGAATCAGGTCGTAGGTGTATTCGCAGATATGTTGCGGCACCGGATAGTTGGGATCGAGAAAATCGAACGGCCCCGCCAGCGTATTCAGGAAGTTATACGCCACGCGCCAAGCATGTCCGCATTCGCCGAAAACGATCCGCTTTACCTTGAGATCACGCGCTGCCTTGGCAATACGTCGCGAAACCTTCTGCATGTTCTCGTAAGAACCGATGAACATACCGAAATTGGCCGCTTCCGAAGCGTGGGAGCTCAGCGTCCAATTGGCGCCCGCCTCATGGAACACCTTGGCGTAGCCCATCAGCCCTTCCATATGCGGCGTGGCGAAGAAGTCTGCCGACGGCGTGACAAGCAGAATATCTGCGCCTTCGACGTCGATTGGCAATTTAACGGGAACGCCGGTTTCCTCTTCGATGTCTTCTTCGAGGCCCTCCAGTGTGTTGGCCAACGCTTTAGGAGGCAGACCGAGATTGTTCCCGACCTTGAATACTTTACTGACAATCTCGTTTACGTATTTCTGGCCAACGCCGATGTGATCCATAATCTCACGGGCGGCCATGGAGATTTCAGCGGTATCGATGCCGAATGGACAATAGACCGAGCAACGGCGGCACTGCGAACACTGGTGGAAATAAGTATACCAGTCGTCGAGCACCTCCTTAGTCAAGTCTTCTGCGCCAACCAGCCAAGGCACAGTTCTACCTGCCCAAGTAAAATGACGACGATAAACCTTGCGAAGCAGGTTCTGACGCGCGACCGGCATATTTTTCGGATCGCCCGTGCCCATGAAGTAATGGCACTTGTCAGTACAAGCCCCGCAGCGCACGCAGCCATCCATATAGAATTTAAGCGCACGGTTTTTCTTCAGAAGATCACCGAGCTTGAAGATAGCCTTGTCGTGCCAATCGTCCACCAACTCGCCTGGAAAACCAAGCGGTTCCATGTGTTCGGGTTTCGCCGGAAATGGCTTGCAATCCGCCATAGAGCCAGGACAGATTGCAGGAACTTCCAGTGGATCGTCCCAAAGCTCTTCCTCAGTTGAGGTGGCTTCGTTGATCGGTCTGTGGTCCATGATGCCCCCTTATGCCTCACCCGTGGCGTCTGTGTGCAGCCTTGGCACATAGCGCTTCTCACGCGTGTTGTCGGCCTGATGGCGCGATGGCGAGAAAAACAAGCCAGGCGCATGCAGCAGTTTTGAAAATGGAAAGACAATCATCAGCGCGGCCACAAGCGCGAGATGCACCAGTAACGGCCGATCGGCAGGCAACGGCTGGATGTCAAACGTTATCAGCCCGATGAAGAACATCTTCACTGCTATGATGTCGGTAGGATTTACGTACTTCATTCCCAATCCGCTTATGCCGATAAAAATCAGCAGCAAAAGCATAAGATGATCGGAGAAGTCGCTAACATAACGAACGCGCGGTACCACAAAGCGTCGCGCCCAGAGCGCTAAAAGCCCTGCCAACATGGCGAATCCAGCATACTTGCCGAAAGGCTGCACTAAGGTGATGCCTTCCCACGCGAGATCAGGCACAAAGAACCACGACTTGTCTATCAAGTAACGCAAGTGCCGCAAAATAACTAGCGCCAGCGCAGCGTGGAACATATAGCCGAATACCCAAATCCACTTGTTGGACTTGAAAAGGCTTTCAAACAGCACCACTTCCCGCAAAACACGGAATGCAGCGCCTGCTTGGGTCGTCGGCGCGGGTGTGGTTGGCACCTTCAAAGGCGCTGGCGTTTGGGAATAAACCCACATACGATAAGCAACGCCTGCGACAAACACCAGAGCCGCCGCATAATATACAACCGCGTAAGTCAATGTTAGCACGCGAATGTCCTCCCTAGGCGTTCGGCGTCCCGCCATTTTTGTCTGCTTAATTTTCGATAGCGCCTGTCACGCCCGTTACTTGGGCGGGCATGACAGAAGCAGCAAATCGTAAGATTAGATACAGCCAGTCGGCTTAGGCAGTCCGGCGATCTTACAGGCTTGCTTTGCAGGACCGTAGGGGAACAGTTCGTAGAGATACTTCTGATCACCTTTATCCGGGCCAAATTTCTTCTTCATCTCTTTGACAAGAATGCGGATAGCCGGAGCAATTTGATACTCTTCGTAGTATTCGCGAAGGAAGTTCACAACTTCCCAATGCTCTGCAGACATATCGATGTTTTCAGTTTTGGCGATAATATCGGCAAAATCTTTGTTCCACTGCGAGATATCTGTGAGATAGCCTTCTTCGTCGTGATCGGCGACTTGGCCATTAACTTCATAAGATGCCATTGGTTTGCTCCCTAATTTGGCTCTGTTAACTGTTTTACATACCCTATCGTTCAACAGTGCGTAGATATTACAGCCATGCAACCGTGCGGTCATGCCCCGTCACGAGATCGACAAAGTCGCCATAATCAACTACTTGTGCACCGGGAACGATATCGTCAGTTTTAAGTCCGCGAGCGGCCATATCAGCGCTGAGCACATAGACTTTGCCCGTTTGCGCCGCAGCTTCAACCAGCGCCGCAGCGCTTGAGCCTTTGCGTGCGCCGACAACCGCGTCTTCGAACATCAGAACCGAATCACCTGCGCTCAAATGCGCCACGCATGTTTGCAAAGCATTGCGCTCGAACGGGGATTTGTTGACAGTGTGTAATGTGGACATCGTCTTTGTCTCCCCTTAAAAGCTCAGAACCACGTCCTGATCCGCGATGACCTTAGCCATTTCGGCGCGGTCCACGAGGATGATAGACGGCTTTTCAGCGTAATCCTCGTTCTCGTCTTCCCAGGTGAGATGCATCAGATTTTCGAGCGTCAGCCCACGTTCTGCAAGCGACTCTTTCTCAACATAAAGTCTATTAATCTCAAAGTCGCCCAAGGCTTTGTAAGTCTTCGAGAAATTCTTCATGCCGATGCCGGTCGTGTCCTGACCGTCAATGAGCTGGTAAACGCCGTCGTCCATAAAAGCGAGCGCTACATCTTGCTCGAACGCCGCACCGATAAGCACCACTTCCAGCGATTCCAGCGCATAGATGGTGCCGTAGGGCGCTTTGCGGTTAATATAGAGAAACTTCTTCGCCATGGACGCCCCCTTAATCGCCAAATGTCACGAGCCGGTCGGCTTCAATGCCAGCTTCAATAAGCTGACCCAGCCCGGAAATGCGAAAACCCGGCGCAATGTTGTTGGCGTCCTTGCCTTGACGCTTGGCTTCATTTTCATCCAGGATACCGCGCCGTTGAGCGGCCGCGATGCACACCACCAAGTCAAGGTTGTGCTGTTCAGCCAGCTCCGACCACAGCTTTTGCAGATTGCGGTCGTCTTGCGGCGGCACGGTCAGACGCGTGCCATTGTTGACGCCGTCGTGATAGAAGAACACACGCATAATCTCGTGTCCCTTCTCCAGCGCCGCCTTGGTGAATTGATAGGCCGTATCCGATGTCTGATGTGTATACGGTCCTTCATTGACGCAGATTGCTAATTTCATAGCGCCTCTTAATTAATGTGTCCTACCGCTTCACTATTTGTGGACGGAATTAATATGTCCTACCGCTACTGCATTAGGACGGATTTGTCAGCCCTATAGCTCGCTAAATGAGGGCGGATAATTCCGCCCTATAGCTTTGCTACATGAGGACGGATTTATCCGTCCTTTCGCTTTGCTACATGAGGACGAATTTACCCGTCCTATCGCTTCGCTACATGAGGACGAATTTATCGTCCTATCGCTTCGCTACATGAGGACGGTTAGAACCGCACATGAGCCGACATGTTCATGGTCTTGCGAGCGCCAGTCCACGTATCAAGGTGGTGCTTGGTGAAAGCAAAACCAGTCAGTTCGAAGAAGCGCGGCCAACCAATACGCTCGATCCACTCACCGATACGTTCCCAATCCTTAGCATTGGTTTTGTACGTGTAGAGGATCTTCTTAACGACTTCGCCCACTTCCGGCCAACGCGGCGCGTTATTCGGCAGATTGGCAACCACAAGCTTGTGGAACGTAGGCTTGGAGCGAGCGTTTGAGTGCTTACCGCCAACCCAAACAGCAATGCGCGTGGAATCCTTGCCGTTAATCTGCATCGGCGGACATGGCGGATAGCAAGCGCCGCAGCACACGCATTTCTGCTCGTCCACTTCCAGAGACGGCTTACCGTTGACCATGGCCGGACGAATAGCCGCAACCGGGCAACGCGCTACAACTGACGGACGTTCGCAAACCATAGCCACTTGATCGTGGTTGATCTTCGGCGGCTTGGTGTATTGCACGTTGATGGAGATATCGCCCTGGCCGCCACAGTTAATCTGACAGCAAGAAGTGGTGATGCGCACGCGGTTAGGCATCTCTTCCTTGACGAAATCATCATACAAGGCGTCCATCATGCTTTTCACAACACCGGAAGCGTCCGTTCCGGGAATGTCGCAGTGCAGCCAGCCTTGCGTGTGCGAGATCATCGACACCGAAGCGCCGGTTCCACCCACTGGATAGCCTGCTTGGTTCAGCGCGGCGATAAGCGGCTCAACCTTGTCCTTAGATGAAACCATGAACTCAATGTTCGAGCGCGTGGTGAAGCGCACATGCCCTTCAGCATATTGGTCGGCAAGGTCGCACAGCCGACGGATGGTAAACACATCCATCTGGCGCGGCGTACCAGCGCGAACGGTCCAAATTTCATCGCCGTTCTTAGCAACGTGATGCAGCACACCAGGACGCATGCGGTCATGCCAGGCCCAGTTGCCGTAATTCTTTTTCATAAGCGGGTGCATATAGGGGAATGGATCCGGTACCCCTGATTCAATAGGCCGGCGCGGCATTGCAGCGTTGGTCATAAGTCAGTCTCCGCGAAATCGTTGTCCGCTGTCAGCAAGGCAGTCGGACGAAAAGCTCATCGTTTTGGATTAAGACGGCGGGCAGTCGTTGGGGAGGTCTGCCCGCCGTAGCAAGCTATTCAGCTGCGACCGTAAGGCCCGCTTCTCTAGCTTTGCGTTCAAAATACTTATTGGCTTCTTCACTGAAGTCATCGGTACGCACATAACAGGAGGTGCGCGGATGGTTCACCATGTTCGGGTCCGCATCAATTCCCAGCGCCTCAAGGAAAGCAGGCAATCCGATACGGTCGATACATTCACCGATACGCTCATGTTCCAGCGCATTGTCAGTGAAGAAATCGATGAGCTCACGAGAAAATTTGACCAGATTCTGGAAGTCTTCCTCGGTCTCCAGCTTCACGAACGGCTTGATCATGATGCCCATCATGTCGCCGACCTTCAGTGAGCGTTTACCGCCGATGAGGAACGACACGCCTTTGTCGTCACCAGGGCCGAGCGCCTTGGGCATGACGTTCATGCAATGCATACAACGCACGCATGATTTGTTGTCAACGTCGAGCGTATCATCATCGTTGAGGCTAAGCGCACGGGTCGGGCACATCGCAATGACCGTATCGATCATATACTTACGGCCTTTTTCCGCGACGTAGGCTTTGACCTCGTCCTGATTGACCTTCATGTTGTCGCGCCACGTACCGATGAGCGCAAAGTCAGAGCGGTGGATGGCGTTCACGCAGTCATTCGGACAACCGGAGAACTTGAACTTGAACTTATAAGGCATCCCAGGACGATGCATTTCGTCGAGGAACTCATTCAAGACTGTGCGATGTGCGCGCACTTCGTCGTAGCAAGACTTCTCGCAACGAGCGTGACCAACGCAGCTCATGGATGTGCGCATAGCAGGACCAGCGCCGCCCATGTCAAAGCCCATTTCGTTCAGCTCGTCAAAAGCCTTCTGCGTGTTTTCCGTCGTACAGCCCTGGAACATGATGTCACCGGACTGTCCGTGAAGAGCGATAAGCCCCGATCCGTATTTCTCCCACACATCGCAAAGTTTGCGCAAGAGAGCGGTGTCATAGTGATACCCAGCTGGCGGCATGATACGCAGCGTGTGGAATTCTCTTGATTCCGGGTATTTTTCCGGCATTTCCGAAAAGCGCGGAATAACACCGCCACCATAGCCGAACACCGACACAGTGCCGCCCTTCCAGAAACCCAGGCGCTCTTCATAGGAGTGCTCAAGTTGTCCCAGAAGATCGTTCACCATTGGAGCATACGGCTTGCCCTCAGCGTCGCGCAGAGCCTTAAGACCGGTGATAAAACTCGGCCACGGCCCATTTTCGAGCTCATCGAGCAAAGGCGTGGGGTGTTGGTTTGTTTTTGCGTTTACGTTGCCCGCAGCCTGACCGCCGTCGGCCGGGTTTTTCCCGTCGTCGTTCGACATCATTCCTCCTCACCAAAGCATTTGTCGCCCTTTGCGAGCAAACGCATTCGCTGACATTTCCCAAGTTGGCCTGGTATTTTTATTCGCCATTACGGCATATTATTGTTTATTTCCCAACAGGGCATACCCTTGGCCAAGTTGCATCAGACTAGCATTATTTTCAGAACATTAAAAGCATTCGAATTTGCGAATAAAAGACTATGCAAAATAGTATGCGGGTGTCAAGCTATCTGCACGGGAGAAAGAGATGTCAGACCAACAAAATGAATATTACCAGTCTGTTAAGGGGCCTTTCAGCCTTGATAATGAGGCAGAATATTCCTGTTGGCGCGACGCAAAACTGGCTAGCTATCCGCGCACGGTAGACGAATTGTTAATCTCCATCGGCGATTTAGCCGCGCCCTCGCAAAATGAACATGCAGCCGTGCTCGATCTATGCAAGCGCGCCAATATGGCCGTGTATCAAACAGGCGCTGTGGGACGCGACGCCGAGGCTGTCCGTCCGGCCTTGCGAGCGCTGGGGGCTGCATTTGGCTTGCGTGCCGCTGAAGACCATCGCTCCGCCGAGGCCGATGGTATCGTGGCGATCGAAGTCGCCTCCGCTGGCGGACGGCTTGGATACATCCCCTACACGACCCGCCCAATAAGCTGGCATACTGACGGGTATTACAATTTCCACGGCCCGGAAAACTGCATTCCGGCGATGGTTTTACATTGCGTGCGCGATGCGGCGGAAGGCGGCGTGAGCACGCTTCTCGATTCGGATATCGCCTATATTCGATTGCGCGACCGTGACCCGGCTCTTATCGCCGCACTGATGCATCCCGAAGCCATGACGATTCCTCCTGGCGAAGAAGCGGGCGGACGTCCGCGGCCCGCCAACACTGGCCCAGTGTTTTATGTCGCCCCCCAGTCAGGCGCGCTTGGCATGCGCTACACCGCCCGCAAACGCAACATAGAATGGCGTGACGACGCCGCCACAACTCGCGCGCGTGCCGCTCTGGAGGAGGTGCTGGCGGACGATCCGCTGATTCTGCGCCACAAGTTGCAACCGGGACAAGGCGTGATCTGCAACAATGTTTTGCACACACGCACCGCATTTGCCGATGGCGAGGGCGCGGGACGGCTGCTATACCGTGTACGGTATCACGAGCGGATCGCTTGACGGCTCACGGAACTTCAAAGCACACTTCAACAAAGACACATTATAGCAGGAAAGGCGCGGGACGCATGAACGACACCCCGGACCACACAACGCTGCAAATCAGCGACCTCATTATCAGTCATCCGCACGTCAGATCTTTTGACGGACTGATCGAACTGGTCAAAAACGCCGCGCGCTCAGGCGCAGTGAACCTAGTTTTCGACCTGAAACCAGAATACACAGACACCCCGCGCAACTGGCAGGATAAACTAGAAGTGGCATTCTGTTCCGTGATCGGCGACGGGCGCTAATACTTCATTACTGGAGGCAGCGCCTTCGCCTGCTTGACCCAGTCTTCAACCTGGCCTTCAGAAGGAAGCTGACGCACCATTTTGCGCTTGCTGTTGGCTTCTGCCATAGCCTTGTGCAGATTGTCGGCGCGGCGCTTGGACAGCTCTTTCACCGTATCAACGCCGGCAGCTTCCAGAAGCTCGGAATATTCTTCGCCGACGCCTTTAATACGCATCAGGTCGCACATATTCGCCCATTTTAGAATCAGCGTTTCAGTGATCCCGCTAGCGGACGCCAAATCTTTACGCCCCTTTCGCGTGGCGGCTTTTTCCAAAAGCTGTCCCGTACGCACCACGCCCACATCTGCCAGCTTGGCCGCATAAGATGGACCAACGCCTTCGATCTTCTCGATTTTATAAGCCATTTTTCCTCTCTGTGCGTTTTACTCGGTTGCACAAAAAATCTTTGCAGCATTGATGCAGAAACGCAACGTCATTGCGCTGAATGCTTTAGCGCCAAGAGAATCTAAGAAAGAAGGCCCCGTCTTGCGGGGGAGGAAACACAGCGTTAATATTTGGGACAGTTGATTGTATGGGGGGGAAGTGGGGATGGTGAAGTACTATGGCAAAACGCCCGCAAAGGGCGAACAGCCAGACGCGCGCGCGAGTGCGTCCGCTTTTCGAGCGGCCAGCCTTTCCAAACCGGTTATCACATCAGATGAGGATAAGGCTTTGCTCTTTCAGCAAACGCCTAAAACAATTCCTGAAGTGGAGAGGGAAAGCGCGTTTCCCCCCAGGGCTCAGGAAGAGCAACAAGATAGACCGGAAGATCGCTTCCATGAAATGATGAGCCGGACTAAGCCGACCCCGGCAGAAACTCCTGAACCAAGCCACAATCAGCAAAAACACGACAAGGAACCATCCGTTGATTGGGATGCAGGAAAAGCCGCATATCAATCACTCCCGGCGTTTATCTTCAAGGAAAAGCCAGAACGTAAAGGCTTCTTAAAAGGCGAAGATCTATACGATGGCGCGAAAACCGACCTTGAACGCATCGACCTTCTTTCGGAAAAGCTATCCCGCTGTCAACGCTTACAACGGCTTCTTTTAGTCGCTGTGATGTTCGCCACAGTCGTAGATGTTTTGCTGCTTGTGCTGAAATAATACGCAGAATGGACGGATAATACTTTTAGCTAACTTCTAGAAGCTGCCTCCTAGATGCTATGCATAGCCACGCCAGCAAGGAATAAGCTGGAAAATGTTTTCTAAAACCACTGCTATAACTTAAATCAGCAACCTTGCACGCCATGACAGCGATTCTGGCGCAGAAAAATCTGAATATGCTGTCTATGTCAGAAGCTATTTCGCGCGATTGCCCTGGGAAAGCGTGTGATATAGCTTTCACAGAGCTTGATCCTTATGCTATAGGTTGGCATTTCGTGAACTAGAAATGCCACAAATGGGGGGCGGGGCGAATAAATATTCAGACCTCGCAAAAGGGATGCTTGCAGCAGAACAACAAGAAACACAGCACAAAACAATGGATGCCACGGCCGTTAGAAAAGCCTACAAACGGCAGGCGCCATTCTATGATTACAGTTTCGGCATGGTTTCTGCGATAAGTCGCAAGAGAACTGTCGAAGAAATCAACCAGCGGCGCGGGCGTGTGCTGGAAGTTGGCGTCGGTACTGGGCTTTCATTGCCGAACTATGCCCCCTATCTCAAAGTTTCCGGCATCGATCTTTCGCCTGAGATGCTTGCAAAAGCGCATGAACGTGTGGAAAAAGCAGGGCTTTCCAATGTCGAAGACCTGCTTGAGATGGACGCGTCCAATCTTGAACTGCCGGACAATAGCTACAACGTTGTCGTCGCCATGTATGTGCTTAGCGTTGTGCCAGACCCGGAAAAGGTCATGAAGGAACTGGCGCGCGTCTGCGCTCCCGGCGGCGAAGTGATGGCCATCAACCATTTTAGCCAGGATCATGGCGTGCGCGGATGGGCGGAGCGCAAGCTGGCCCCTTATTCCGGTGTTGTAGGCTGGCATCCGGTGTTCCCGTTCGAGCGCATCATGGTATGCGATGATCTGGTTTTGGTCGAACGCAGGCCGATGTGGCCGTTTGGGCTGTTTACTCTTGTCCGTTTCCGCAAAGTGAAGGAAACCGCGTAAGTTGGCGGGTTGGGAAAAGTTAAGAGCCACTTTTTCGCTCGTGAAAGCGCGTTTAATAAACAACGAACGACTATTGCTCCAACATAGTCTCCGTGTGTTGGTATTCAACAGGCCCTAAATTTCGATAGCGTTAAGGTGGCGGGGGACGTATTCCTCCGCTACGGCCATGAGACAGAAGACGCGGCGCATTTTTATTGCGCC
>JARRLC010000078.1:0-10681 GCA_037387425.1 Alphaproteobacteria bacterium | reverse complement strand
ACCGAAACCGCGAAACTGCCGCCATTGACCGCATTCATCTTGACGGAAACGATGCGCAAGCCAGCCGCGTCCATAATCTTGCGAAGTACATCTAGCGAGTAATATTCTAGATGTTCGTGGCAGATCGTGTCGTAAGAGCAGGTTCGCAACATGGACGGCATGTAGCTTTGTTCCAGGTGCCAAATGCCGTCTTTCGCCAAAACCTCAGCGACTTGCTGCGCAAAGGAGAACGGGTCTTGCAGGTCGTAGAACATCGCAATGGAGGTGACGACTTTCGCTTTGGCCGCGACTTTTAAATACGCTTCCGCCGTGAAGAAATCCGGTACCAGGGTGATATCGTCGGTGTAATACTGGCGGAATTTGTTGCCGGTTGGGTCCATACCGACGCGCTTCAATCCGGACACAGAATAGGCTTTCAGCGAAGTGGCGTCGTTCGAACCGATATCGAGCACCGTATCGCCGGGCTGCAAATCGCTTTCACGCTCCAGCTTGGCGACCTTTTGAGTGAGATGCCGCACCATCGACTGATTGAGACCAGAGCGGTAGCCGTAATTTTCACCGTACATCTCAGACGTGTCGTATGAATGTCCTAGCTGCAAAAGGCCGCTATCCGGACACCAGACGAGTTCGAGCGGACCGCTTGTAACGTTCTGCTCCGGTGAGCGCGGGAACACGCCGGTTAACGCTTGGTTCCCCAGTGAGAGCACAGATACCAAATTCGAGCTTCCGTTAAGGCGGCAATTCTTAAGAAGTTTTGGGCTGTTGCCTGGGCGCGCGGCGCGTTCGCGCGTGTCTCCTTGAGGTTCTGTGCGTATGAATTGCATGGTTGCTCTCTAAGTGAAGCGGAGAAATGAATGTCGTCTTCATATGGTTGATCTCCTGACTTTAATGCAACCTATAATTGAATTTTATATTTTTTCTCCCCGCTATTCACATAGGCTGTCATGCTATCAGGAATGACGCCTATACGGATTGGGCTTAGGTAGAAGAGATTTTATTGCGGTAACATGATACCGCATTTGTAACCCATTGAAATTCAACGATTATTTGAAAAACTAAAACTTGACGCGACGCGCGGACAAAGCTAAACATGGCGCAGACTGGCGGCGGGACTTAAGATTCCCGCGCTCATCCTGACAATTATACGTGCCGGCGCGGCTCTCAAACGATGCCAGCGCAAACGGCGATGGATTGAACGATGAAAACCTATTCGGCAAAACCCTCGGATATCGAGAAAAAATGGGTGCTGATCGACGCGCAAGGCCTCGTAGTAGGCCGCCTCGCTGCGATCATCGCCAACCGCTTGCGTGGCAAGCATAAACCTTCTTTCACCCCGCATATGGACGACGGCGACCATGTCATCGTCATCAATGCGCAGCAGGTTGTCTTCACCGGTAAAAAGCGCACTGACAAAGTGTACTACTGGCACACCGGACATCCCGGCGGCATTAAAGAGCGCTCGGCGGATAAAATCTTGGACGGCCGCTATCCCGAACGCGTGCTGCAAAAAGCTGTGGAACGTATGGTTCCGCGCGGACCTCTTGGCCGACGCCAGATGAAAAACCTTCGCATCTATGGCGGCGCCGAACATCCGCATGAAGCGCAGCAGCCCGAGACAATTGATGTTGGCGCGTTGAACAGCAAGAATATTGGAAGGACGAAATAATGCCCACGACCGAATTGAAATCGCTGGGCGAGCTTGGCCAGACTGAAGCCAGCAACGCCCCTGATGCGCCGGTTCACGAACAAAAGCTCGACAAATATGGCCGCGCCTACGCCACCGGTAAACGTAAGGACGCCGTTGCCCGCGTGTGGGTGAAGCCGGGCGCCGGACGCATCACCGTCAACGGTAAGGAGCACGAAGTTTATTTTGGGCGTCCTGTGCTGCAAATGATTCTGAAGCAGCCGTTGGTTCTGGTTGACCGTTCTAGCCAATACGACATTATGTGCACAGTTTCCGGCGGCGGACTATCTGGGCAAGCTGGCGCGGTGCGTCATGGCATTTCCAAGGCGCTTACCTATTATGAGCCCGAGTTGCGCGGCGCTCTGAAAAAAGCCGGTTTCCTTACGCGCGACAGCCGCGTTGTGGAACGTAAGAAGTTCGGTAAGGCTAAAGCCCGCCGTAGCTTCCAGTTCTCCAAGCGCTAATATTTGTTGCGCAACAGCTACGTTTTGGGAAAAGGGGCCGCGCGCCCCTTTTTCATTTGAGCTTAAAGCTTACAGCAATTCCATTGCACGGCGCGATGCATTCGTTATAACCAACACACAAGTTGGGCGGGCTGCATTCGCCTGGCCGCTCCCGGTATTTCTTATATATGCCGGAAGGTTATCGAATTTCCCTAAAGCAAAGAGGGTCATCATGCGCGTTTATTACGATCGGGACGCCGATCTCAATCTCATCAAAGGTAAGAAAGTCGCCATCGTTGGGTATGGCTCACAAGGACACGCGCACGCGCTTAACATGCGCGACTCTGGCGTGGCTGAGGTGGCGATCGCTCTGAAAGCAGGTTCAGCATCCGCCCAAAAGGCAGAGGCCGAGGGGCTTAAAGTCATGACTGTGGCTGAGGCAGGCGCCTGGGCCGATGTGGTTATGATGCTCACGCCGGACGAACTCCAGGCAGACATCTATAACGAGCATCTTCATAAAACGATGCGCGATGGCAGCGCGTTGTTCTTTGCGCACGGTCTCAACATTCACTTCAATCTGATTGAGCCGCGCGAAGGCATCGACATTTGCATGGTTGCGCCGAAAGGCCCAGGCCATACGGTTCGTGGCGAATATAAGCGTGGTGCGGGTGTGCCTTGCCTTATCGCGGTGGCGCGTGATGCTTCCGGCAATGCGCACGATATGGCGCTGTCTTACGCCTCGGCTATCGGTGGCGGACGTGCGGGCATCATTGAGACGACGTTCCGTGAAGAATGCGAAACCGATCTGTTCGGCGAACAAACCGTGCTGTGCGGCGGCCTCGTAGAGCTGATGCGCGCAGGCTTCGAGACGCTGGTTGAAGCCGGTTACGCTCCGGAAATGGCCTATTTCGAATGCGTGCACGAAGTGAAACTGATCGTCGATCTGATTTACGAAGGCGGCATAGCCAACATGAATTACTCGGTGTCGAACACGGCGGAATATGGCGAGTATGTCACCGGTCCGCGCGTTATCACACCCGATGTGAAGGCCCGCATGAAAGAAGCGCTGACCGATATCCAGGAAGGCCGCTTCACACGCGATTGGATGCTGGAGAACAAGGTCAACCAGACCAGTTTCAAGGCAAAGCGTGCAGCGGTCGCTGGCCATCCCATGGAGGAAACCGGCAAGACACTCCGCGCCATGATGCCATGGATCGCCGAGCGCGCGCTGGTAGACAAAAGCAAGAATTAGTTTAGACCGCAGCGGCCTCTTTTTCCTCGTGGAAAGGAGGCCGTTTTATTGCATTTTGAAGCGTGGATACCGCGGATTTCGTAAGTTCGCCTTCGCGGGCAGCCTTTACGCATGCCGCGCCTCTAAAGCCCAACACATCCGGTTGTAGTGCCGTCAACGGTGGAATGTCGCTAAGCGTCAAAGATCCGGCAAGCCCCGCCATAAGCCCCGCCTCCTTGGCTTGGCGCAGGAAGGTGGAAAGTTGCTCATCGCTCATGCTGTCGCGCAACGTGCCAAACTTTTTCCGCGCGGTATCGAACATGACGCCCTTGAACCCGGCATTTGCCGCCATGCCGATCAGCCTTAAATCTGGCTCCATATCGGCGAATATCACCAGAATGAGCTGAACGCCTTTATCCGCCAGAGATTTGAGCGCCATCAATCCGGCGGTGGGATCTCCCCCTGGAAAGGCGCCGATTTTCACATAGTCAACACCTGTTGCCGCCGTTGCTTCCGAAGCGGGCAGGGCTTGGCTCAGCGGAATATCCCCAATGGTCGCACTAACAGGGCGTTTGCCGCTGATGGTCTTCACAATATTGTGAGTGATTTCAAGCGGCGCAGCCCCCAAAATGCCGCTGGCTGGTTCCTTAACGTCGATAATGTCAGCGCCGCCCGCAAGTGCGATCTCGGCTTCGCTGGCTGATCTGACGCTGATCAAGAGTTGCGGAAGCGGGGATATGCTATACGCCATGCCGTTATTCTCCATACTGCCGGTCGCATATCCTGACACCCCGCCAAACGAACAGGAACTACGGAATACCCCTTATAGATCTACTGCGCGGCGCATTGGCAGGCACTGGTGTTGGCATAAATCTCAAACTGCGGTTCATTATCAGCCGTTACCAGCCCCGAGAAATCTGCCAGCGCACCCTGGTGCAGCTCCTTAGCCAGAAGGCGTTCCGGATCAACCGGGCCAGGCAGCAGAATTTGCCCCGCTGGGATCATTTGGAAACCTTCCCGCTGATAATACGGCAGGTCGCCGACCAGCACCACCAGCCTAAATCCGTGACGCTCAGCCTCACTCACACCGGCGCGAATGAGCTGCGCTCCGCAGCCGTTTTTCCGGAAATTGGGCGCAACAGCCAGCGGTCCTAGCAGCAACGCGCCTCTCTTCCCGCCAATAGCGATGGAGGTGAAATGGACGCTTCCCGCAAGCTCGGTCCCATGCCAGGCGGTTAGTGCGATAAGGGGCCCATGCATTGAGCTTTCCCGAATGCGATGCGCTGTCCGCGTGAACCGCCCTGGACCAAAGGCTTCCGCGTTAAGGGCTTCGACAGCAGGTGCGTCGCCAGCCGCTTCTGGCCGGATTTGATACGCCGAAATAGCTGAAGTGGAAATGCAAGTCATGATGAAACGCCAGTCAAAGTTTAAGAAACGCCAGAAATTAGGCTTTCGACAGGCGGATTTCTGAGGAAGCGCTTGTTAGGGGCCCAGCCGGTACCCCGCTTCACAAGGCCGTCACACCTGGACGGCGGCCACACCCAGCACCCAGCACCGCGAAAGCAAGCAGGGGCCTTCGCGTCGTCGCTGTTCTCGGGCAGTGGGAACTGCCGTTATGGATGTGAACATATCTCTCATTCGCGAGCATTTATCACGCAGACGGCATGGCGTCCATAGGCAATTTGACGGGAATAAACCACACACGCGGGCATTTTTTATGCCATGCCCGCGTCGTGCTCTGAAGATAGCTGAGGCGCATAGCGCCCAACGCTAATGCAGGCTTACCAGCTCCAGATTGTTCTCTTTCACGTTTTCCAGTGCGGCAAAGCGCGTATCCGTCAACGCCAGGGGCGTTCCGTCGGCTGCGTGCACGGCGAAAATCATCACATCGCCGGGCAACTCGGATAACCCTTCAACCTGCGGATAGATGATCTTTGCTTCGTGGGTCCGAAGCGTTTTGATATAAGCCAGTTCACCATCGCCCAGGGAGGCGAACTCGATCTCAGACATCCCAATAGGGGCCGGAAAAACGTACTCTTTCACCTGCGACATCGCACTACCTCCAAAGCACCCGCCGGTGGGATAGCTCCCGACCGGGACTCGTAAACGCTACACACAAAAACCAGCGTTACGCTGACACTAGCATCTTCCCCATGAAGATACGCTGATGACGAATCTTCTCTTAGATACGTTCCTTGATCTCGATCTTGACAGCACGGCGGCTAGGTTCCGGGCGGGTAAGATCAACTGAGAGCAAACCGTTGTTTAATTCGGCGGAGCGCACTTCCAGCCCGTCAGCCAATACGAAGCCGCGCTGAAAAGCCCGCGCCGCGATACCGCGATGCAGGTAATGGCGGTTTTTGTCATTGTCCTGCTTTCCGCGTATCGTCAACTGATTATCCTCAACCATAATTTCAAGTTGGGAAGCAGTGAAACCTGCTACGGCAAGTACGATCCTTATGCATTCCCCTTCATCATCTGACGCCGGTAGACGTTCGATGTTATAGGGCGGATACCCGTCTCCTGAAGCCTTCGAAACGCGATCTAGCATCCGTTCGATTTCTTCGAACCCCAGAAGCAATGGGTTATTTATATGCGACATTTCTAAAGCCCTCGCTAAAGCGACTTCATAAATACCAGCCACATGTATAATAATGCGGCGAGCCCATTCCGGCACTCAAGCAACATATAAGCGTCGCATATTGGCATTCAAGAAAGGTAAATCAGATGAGAAGCGAAAAGCCTTTAAGTTTTTTCGCCGGGATGCATGCGCAATATTTGCTGTACAAGGTAAGGTATTCTATAACCCCGGCATGGGAATTTTTTATTCCGAACCAAATCGCAAGAGACTGTTAACCGCGACAGGCGAGCATATATCTTTGTCGCAAGAGAGCGTATAGAGGACTGAAAACAATGCCTTGGAGCAATCAGAACGGTGGCGGCGGAGGCGGCGGCTGGAAAGGCGGAGGCGGTGGCCCTTGGGGTCAGGGGCCTTCCGGCGGCGGCGGCGGCTCACCCGACCTAGAAGATTTATTGAAACGCAGCCAGGACCGCTTGAAACAGGCGATGCCCGGCGGCGGCGGTATGAGCGGCGGTTTCATCGCGCTGCTGGTGCTAATCGTCTTAGTCTTTTTGGGGGCTTACGCCTCGATAGTGGTCATCGACGCCGATGAGCAGGGTGTGGTCTTGCGGTTTGGCCGCTTTGCCAGACAGATCGAGCCTGGCCCGCATTTGCGTTGGCCTTACCCGATTGAGGAGGTCTACAAGCCGAACGTCAAACGGATCAATCCGGTTGAGATTACAGGAACTGTCCCGAGTAATTCTAGCCCGTTTAGTAGAAGTTCATCGCGTTCTTCAAATGAAAATCTGATCATCACGGGCGACGAAAATATCGTTCACGTTAAGTTTAACCTGCAATGGGTTATCAAAGACGCCCCATTCTATGTCTTTCACATAGAAGACCCGGAAGGCACTGTTAGAAATGTGGCGGAAAGCACGATGCGCGACGTCATCGGTCAGAACGATTTCACCGACGCTATCACGAAAGCCCGTGAGAAAATCGCTATCGCCGTCAAAAAACAAATGCAGCGTGTTCTTGATGACTATAAGTCTGGCATCCAAATCAATAAGGTGCAGGTAGATAAGGTCGTTCCGCCAGCAGCGGTGAATGACGCCTTTCTCGAAGTGCAAAACGCCAAGGCCGATCGACAGCGTCTTGTGAACGAGGCCGACGCAGACGCTAAAAGGGTCGTGCCTGTTGCACGCGGCGCCGCGCAGAAAATCTTGCAGGAAGCGGAAGCCTATAAAGAGCAGGCTGTCGCGGAAGCAAAGGGGCGCACAGGGCGTTTTCTGAAAGTCTATGAACAATATGCAAAGGCGCCGGAAGTGACGCGCAAACGCATGTTTCTAGAAACCATGGAACGCGTATTGAAAGACACACAGAAGATTATCATCGATGATAAGAATACTGGTGTCGTTCCATATCTACCGCTCGGTGAGATTGGTCGCAAGAAGAGTGGGGGGCAATAATGAGAAACTTCCTTACAGCATTTGTTCTGCTCCTCGTTGTTGTGGGGTCGGTCCTGGTATACGGGTCCGCCTTTATCGTTCACCAAACGGAAATTGCTCTGGTTCTTGAATTCGGTAATCCGAAACGTGTGATCAATGCATCTCGGGATAAAAATGAAGCGGGGCTGCACTGGAAAACCCCCTTCATTCAAAACGCGGTCCTACTTGACAAGCGCTTGTTGAATGTCGAGATCGCCGCTGCGGATGACGAAGACCAGGTTGTTACCGCGGATCAGAAGCGGCTCATCGTTGACGCTTTTACACGGTACAGAATTACCGATCCTCTGATGTACTATCAGGCCACGAGAAACAATAAAATGAAAGCGCGCAGTCTGCTAGAAGCCAAAATCCGCAGTAACATGAAGGACATTCTAGCCTCAGCGACGTTCATTGAAATCGTGCGTGATAAACGCGAAGCGTTGATGCATGAAATCGCTACGCGCACAAACGATCAGGCGAATGAGGAAAAATACGGCGTTGAAGTCGTGGACGTGCGCATTGTGCGGGCGGATCTTCCCAAGAAAAACCGGGAAGCCGTTTTCAAACGCATGAAATCAGAGCGTAAACGTGAAGCTTCGGAAGCCCGCGCAAAAGGTCAGGAAGCAGCACAACGCATCCGCGCCACCGCCGAACGTCAGGCGACCGTCATCAGGGCGGAAGCCAGGCAGAGGGCTGAAATCCTGCGTGGTGAAGGTGACGCAGACCGCAACCGCATTTATGCGGCAGCGTTTGGCAAAGACCCTGATTTCTTCGCATTTTACCGCTCAATGCAAGCTTACGAAGAAGGCTTGAAATCAAACCAAACACGGATGGTCATTTCGCCTACGACGGAGTTCTTCCGGTATTTCAACAATCCGGACGGCAAGATCACGCCCGCTCAGCGTTCTCCTAGAAATCAGCAGTAATGCGCGATTAGGAGATTGCGCAGCTATTGGGCGTCGATCTTTATCGGGAATATCAGAAATGAGGCATGGGGGGCTTTCTGCCCCCCATTTTCTTTGCGAAAGCAAATAGATTGGGATGTTTTTTAAAACTAATTACAAATCGTTTTATGCCTGAAAAGCACATGATGTGAGAGAAAAAGCGGCGCTTTGTCCTGCCCGCATCTTCCAAGTTTCCGGCCATCGTAAACTGTGCTAGGATGCGACAAATCGACAAAGCGCCTTACGAAATAATCCCGCTGCGTTCACAATTGTTGTATAATGTCTATTCGCTCCATCACTTCGCCAAGCAATCTTTTTGTAGCTGTAATTGTTGTCGTTCTGGCTGTGTTATTGGTCTATACGATATCGACACGCCAATCGCCTTCAGGAAAAGCGCTAGATAATCAAGCGCGCCTGCAAAAAACTGCTGCTCAATTGCGTAAGACAGCGCAAAAGAACGGTAACATTGGCGCGAAGTCGGTTTCGCCGTTACGACACATCCTTCCGCAGGTCTATCGCCTTCAAGTGGATGCCGGAGACACAACGCGAGGCGGGTCAGCTTTTCTCGTCAATGGACGCCGTGTTGTGGCCACGAACTTTCATGTTGTGCAAGACGGTAAGGCTTTCTGGCTGAGTTATCTGGATCAGTTCCGGAATAGCAAACGCATGCCACTGCGTATTCTGGCCTTGTATCCGCAAAAAGATTTGGCGCTTCTTGAAACGCTTGACGATCTGCCCGGCAAGGCGTTGCTTCTTGCTAGTAAATTGCCAGAGGCCCCCGACGCCCTGTTCGCGGTTGGCTTTCCTGCCGCCGCAGACCAGACGGGCGCGAGCTATCCTAAACAAGCCAATGATACGGAAGAAAGCTATTACATTCCCTCGGTGCTGCGCGGCTATGTTTCACGCGTTTTACCCAATCGCAGGCTTACCACGCAGCTCCAGCATCAAACGCCGATCGTTCCCGGCTATAGCGGCGGCCCTCTTGTGAATGAAAGTGGCCGTGTTGTTGGTATCAGCACATCGGTGCATAAAACCGCGCAAGGAATTTCTTATGGCGTCCTGGCGACTGATTTGGCGAATTTGATTTCAGCCTGCAATCTGCCTGTTCCTTCTAACGACGCAATCGCGCATGCAAACGATTTTCGAATATCGGCTCAGCTTGCGCCTGGCGCTGTCAACACGCATGCGCAATCTCAGCGGCCTGATGTCAGCAACGAGACAAAGTTGCTTGACCGCGCTATCCGTCTGCTTCATCGAGGGAATATCACCGCCGCACAATCCATCTGCAGGAATATCGCTAGCAAACATGCGGTACCGGAGGCGTTCTTGTGCCTAGCTAAGAGCCACGATCCAAAGTTTCTTGAACAAATAGGCGCGTTTGGTCCCAAGGGTAATCTCCAATTATCCCGGTCTTATTACGAACTAGCCAAGCATACCGCCAAACTCAGAAACGAGGCAACGTCTTCCGTGACAGCCTCTAAACTGGATACCGCTTTCCCTCGTTGTGATGATAGTTTGTGCGCGCACACCTACGGCAGAAAAGGCTTTTCTCTCAACTGCGAACGCAGATAATAAGGCCTTGTCTCCGCTTCTCGCTCATTTGTTCCCGGTGGGCGTTCCCCGCAAACAACTACACGCGAACGTTCAATGCCAGTTCAGGCATAAACGGGTAATCATCGAGAAAGTAACTTGCACTGTTCCCTGCAAAATATTTAATGCAGGAGAGGGATAGAGCAACGATATAGGGGAGACATCATATGGCGGATATATCATCAGGACCAAGCAAACTTTGGAAACCGGCAGCAATCGGCTCAGCTCTGTTGGCCCTCGCCAATATGGCCCAGCCTGCTTACGACATTTATAGCAAAGCGATGAACCCAGATGACTGGGGGCGGGTGAAGTCGATGGAATTCGCGCGTCAGCAACAAAAGCTGCAACAGCGCAATCTCAAATGCTCACTGAATATGTCGCGTTCTCTCGTGCGCAGCGGCGACGTTACGCTGCAATATGGCGTATGTCCGAACAACGACGTTTTGGTTGCTGTTTACCCGGACAGCAAGCCTGCATATCAGCAATGGCTTACACCTGAGAATTTCGTTGAAACTGCCAGCCTCGGCAATCTGATAGGAAAGGCGTACGACGACACCTTACCGGCATAGAAACAGTTACAGGACGACTCATCGGCTACGTTACCAGCCCAAATGCAACTGAAAACGGTCTGTCAAGCATGGCAGGATAAATCCAAGCAGACGAAACTCGTGCGTGTAACAGATGAAGGCGGGCGATGCTTCCGTGAGGTGATCAACGTGGTGTCCGGCCGTGTGGAAATCCG
>JARRLC010000077.1:0-11072 GCA_037387425.1 Alphaproteobacteria bacterium | reverse complement strand
GTTTTCTAAGCTTAAAGCCTTGATCCGAAAGGCTGCGGCGCGAAGCTACGAGGCCCTCTGGGAAACTGTCGGAAATGTCTGCGCCCTCTTTTCACCAGAGGAATGCGCCAACGACCTCAAAGCAATCGGATATGAGGGAGATTGAACGCGATGTGCTTTAGGTAGCGTCCAATTGTAAGGCAGTGCACATTTACACCTTTTTCTGCCCCAAAGATTGGGCGGATTTCATCTATGTCCGCACTTATCTGCGTTGGCCTCCGGCTCATCGCGCCCACCATCGTATGAGCTTAAATGCATCGCGTGCAAAAGCATGCGCGTTGCTTGCCACTTCCCCCCTCCTTTTTTGCAATCCGTATGTGTCTTTTGTTGTATGTGCACATAACCGCGCTTGATGTGTATGCAGAGTGTCGATATAGTAAATTTTTAATGGCTTTTTTACGCGCTCAGCGAGAAGGTGTTTTCCTGTTTCAGTATAGGCGAGACACTCAGTCTTTCGCGAACAGAGAGTTTTTTCAAATGCTTGGCGTGTATTTAGAGCGAAGCGGGTTTAAATTCCCTCGTCTGAGAACCAAAATAAAATTAGAGCTTCCCTTGTTTATGTTCTGTGGTGTTACCTTCGCGTTCATGTACACACATGTACATTTTTCGCCAAAAGCCACACAGAATATTAGCGGTGGCTGCTCTCAGTCTCTGTGACAGCAACTTTTAAGAAGAAGCCTGTGCCTGACCGAAGGACACTTGTGTGATACGACTGCAATGAACACGACATCACAGCCTAGCATCTTCGTGCATGTTAAACGCCAAGTATGCGCGCCGTATTACATGGCCGCATTGACAACGAGATATTGGCTTCAATGATATCTGATACAGAAAAAGACCTTATCGAAGCACGCGAGGAAAAAGACTTGAGTGTTTTCGATCTCTATTCGATCACTCCACTAACTCAAAACGATCTGAACCTTATTTTTACTCTGACAAGAAAGTTCAGGGAACACAAGACTTATAAATTCTCTTTCAATAAAAGCTGTAGCATGGTGAACGCCTTTTTCGAGGCTTCAACCCGTACCATGTCAAGTTTCGACCTGGCCGCCAAACAGCTTTCAATGGACACAAGCAACATCGGGGCATCCTCCAGTTCTACTAAAAAAGGCGAAAGCTTCCTCGATACCGCCGAAACGCTCGACTCATATAATCTTAAGCTCATCATCGTTCGCACCGCTGAAGCAGGCGTTTCTGAGTTTATCGCCCGCCATGTCAGGGCCAGCGTCATCAACGCTGGTGATGGCTGGCACGAACATCCCACGCAAGGTTTGCTCGACGCCGTCACCATGCTTGACCATTTCCGCAGCGAAGATCTCGCTGGGCGGACGGTAACTATTGTCGGCGATGTCGTGCACTCGCGGGTCTTCGGCTCGCTGGTGCGGGTATTGGAAAAGCTTAAAGCAAATATCCGCGTTTCTGCGCCGGCCACACTGCTGCCCGCGCATGTGGAGAATTTCGGGCTTAAGATCTATCACAACGTTGAGGAAGCGCTCGAAGGCGCCGACGTAGTGTACGCCCTGCGCGTGCAGGAAGAACGTGGCGCAAAAGGCTTCGTGCCCACCTTGCGCGAATACTCGAAAATGTATGGCATCAGCCGCAAACGGCTTGATCTGGCGGCAAAACATGCGATTTTGATGCACCCTGGCCCGGTTCGCCGCGATATCGACGTGCATTCCGCACTCGTTGCTGTTGACGAACAATCGCACATCCTCCGGCAGGTGGAAAACGGCATCGCGTCTCGTAAGGCGCTGCTGTGGCTGCTCGCAAACCGCTACGACCGCCGTGTGAAGGAGATCGCCCGTAAATGACGACGCTGCTTATTTCAAACGGTCACGTCATCGACCCCGCCAATGGCATCGACGAAAAACGCGACATTCTGGTGCAAAATGGCAAGATCGTCGCTCTCGGCTCAGGAATTGGCAGTCATGCCGAGAATGTGATTGACGCCTCTGGGTTGGTCGTAACGCCTGGGCTGGTCGATCTTCAGGTGCACTTTCGCGAACCAGGTCGCGAAGACCGCGAGACGCTGGAAACCGGTTCTCAAGCTGCGCTGGCTGGAGGCATCACCTCGGTGGTGGCGATGCCGAATACTACGCCGGTGGCGGATAATCAGTCTGTCATCGAATTTGTGCTGCGCCGCGCGCGCCAACTTGACCTTATCAATATTTTCCCGGCGGGCAGCATCACGAAGCGACAGAAGGGCGAGCTTCTCTCAGAAATCAACGAATTAAAAGAAGCCGGCGCCATCGCCATCACCGATGACGGTCTGGATGTGCAAAGCGAAAGGCTGCTGCGCCGCGCGTTCGAATATGCCTGCACTTGCGATATGCTCGTGATGAGCCACTGCGAGATTGATGAGCTAACCGATGGCGGCGTGATGCATGAAGGGTGGGTTTCCACACAGCTTGGCCTGCCCGGTACTCCCGCTGCCGCGGAAGATTTGGCGGTCGCAAAAAATATCATGCTGGCGAATATGTGCGGTGCACGGCTGCATATTCTGCATAACTCGACCAAGGGCGCGGTTGCCGCTATCCGCGAGGCCAAGCGGGCAGGGCACGCCAACATTACGGCTGAAGTCTCGGTGCAACATTTCGCGCTGACCGATGAAGAATGCATTGGCTACAACACAAACGCCAAGATGTATCCGCCGTTGCGTTCGCGCGATCATGTGGACGCTATCATTGAGGCAATTAAGGACGATACAATCGACGCTTTCACCACCGACCACGCACCGCATATCGAGCCGGACAAGTTGGAACCGTTCGCGTATGCGGCGTTCGGTTCAACGGGGGTGGAAACCAGCTTCGCGGTGATGAACACCTATCTGGTGCGTGAGGGGCATATTCCACTTGCCAAAGGCATTTCGAAGATGACCGTAGAGCCTGCGCGCATTATCCGCGCCGACAAGGGCACGCTCTCGGTGGGGGCGGATGCCGACATCGCCATTTTCGACATCAACAAGGAATGGGTGGTGGACCCGCGCAAAAGGTTCTCGAAGGCGAATAACTGCGCGTTCAACAACAAAACGCTGGTTGGCAAGGCAGTGAGCACGATCGTTGGCGGCGTAGAGAAATACCGCTACAAGGCGTAGAACGTTGTGACTGATTGCGGCAAACAACAGACGCGGTTGTCGAAGACCGCATGGCCGCCTCGCGAGGGGGCTGTCGCAAATTTTGCGTGCCTTTTCAGTCAATCTGCTGACGTTATGGCTCCATATTGAATGCAGCCATCTGCATAAATAAGCGAGCCTTCGCCACAACGAGAGCGCCATAAGCTCAAGCATAAGCCTGAGACAAGATCCCTGTATTAACCTTTGTGGTTATTCGGGGAGACTGGAACGCTTATGCATTCGCTTTATTTGTTCAACATTGCTTCACAGCATAATAATTGGCTGTCCACACGGCAAACATTGCTGGCGTCCAATATCGCCAACGCCAATACGCCTGGCTACAAGTCTGTTGACCTCCAACCTTTCGAAAAGGCTTTGGAATCCGCCAAGCTGCAAATGGCGGCGACTGAGGTAGGGCATCTGAAGACTGATCCCACCTCCGCTATGACTGACACGACTGCCGGACGAAGCGCAAGTTGGGAAATCTACCACTCGGGCAATAATGTCAGTCTGGAGCAAGAGCTTATGAAGACTGGCGAAGTCAGCCGCGCTTATACGCTCAACACCAACATCATGAAATCGTTTCATCGTATGTTGGCGATGACTGCGAAGGGAGGCTAAGCCATGTACGACCCCTTGCAGTTATCGTTAAAAGTCGCCGCTTCCGGGTTGGAAGCGCAAGGGCATCGCGTTCGTGTCGTATCAGAAAATCTGGCGAACCACGACTCCACTGGCAATACGCCTGGCGCCGTTCCGTACACCCGCAAGACGATCAGCTTCAAGACCGCGCTCGACCACGCAGCGCAAGCCAACCTTGTGCATGTTGACCAGATCGGACACGACAACTCCCCGTATCCGCTGGAGTTTAATCCCAGCCATCCCGCCGCCGACGCAAAGGGCTACGTCAAGCGTCCCAACGTCAACATGCTGGTGGAACTGGCCGATATGCGTGAGGCGAACCGCTCATACGAGGCCAATCTTCAGGTCATCAAGCAAGCGCGGGAGCTTATTTCCCTGACCATCGACCTGTTACGGAGTAATTAGCCATGGTGGACCCGCTTTCGTCTCTGCTCAGCACCACAACGCGCGCACAATCGGCCACGCCAGCGTTTCTCGGCGATGTGCAGAGAACCAAACCCGCTGTCGCCACGCCGGGCGATTTCTCCGACATGCTCACGCAAATGATCGGCGACACCGCCAATACGCTGCGCGAGGCCGAGAAAACATCCATCGCTGGCATTCAAGGCAAGGCGACCGTGCAGGAAGTCGTGGAAGCCGTCATGGCCGCAGACCAGTCGCTCCAGGCCGCCGTTGCCGTACGCGATAAAGTAACCGCCGCATATCTTGAATTAAGCCGTATGACCATCTGAGGGAGATGTTGAGTTATGAGAGCAATGATGGTCGCAGCGACCGGCATGAACGCACAACAACTGAACGTGGAAGTCATCGCGAATAACATCGCGAACATCAACACCACCGCCTATAAGCGCGCGCGCGGCGAATTTACCGATCTGCTTTATCAGATCGAGCGTGCGGCAAGCGTGCCCAACCGAGGCGGGGCTGAAATCATCCCTGAAGGCGCCAGGGTGGGTCTGGGAACACGCGCGGCCGCCATCCGCTATTTGCATGCGCAGGGTACGCTCACTCAGACCAGCAACAAGCTGGATGTGGCGCTCAACGGGCGCGGCTGGTTCCAGATAGAAGGACCGGACGGCGAAACGCTCTATACGCGCGCCGGATCGTTCAACAAGAACGAGACAGGCCAGATCGTCACCGTGGATGGCTACGTGGTGCAACCGGCGATGACCGTCCCAACCGACGCAACAGATATCGTGATCAACGAAACGGGCCAGGTTTACGCGCGCATCGACGGTCAGACTGAAATGCAGCTTCTCGGGCAGTTCTCGCTAGCGACGTTCATGAACGATGCCGGCCTCGATCCGATTGGGAACAATCTCTACAAGGAAACGACCGCTTCGGGCTCGGCGACGACCGGCATTGCGGGAGATACCGGCTTCGGCAGCATCCATCAGGGATATCTTGAGGCGTCTAACGTCGATCCAGTGAAGGAAATTACCGAGCTGATCCAGGCGCAGCGCCATTACGAGATGAATTCGAAGGTCATCCAGGCCACCGATAGCATGTACGGCACAATGACCAGTCTTCGCTAAGACATTGTCGGGGCAGGGGCGCACATAGCATGTTCACAAGCTTGCAGATAGGGCTGAAGCTGTTCGCCGCCGTGATGACGATGATGGTGGCGGCGATGACGTGCGGCTGCATGTCTGCGGCGTATGGTGCTTATCAGGTGCTGCCGGTGCCCAAACTCACGATTTATCCCGGCGATGTTATCAGCAGCGGAGCGCTTGGCACAAAGCGCTTCGGTTCGGCGGCGGCGCGGTTGCCGGTTTTCCGTACACCTGACGGGCTAATCGGCAAAGTCGCGCGGCGCACATTGCTGCCCGGACGCCCCATCCCACTGAACGCCGTTCGTGACGCCAGCGTGGTGCAAAACGGCAAACAGGTGCGCATTGTTTTTGAAAGCGGCGGGTTGACGATTACCGGCGTGGGCGTCGCATTGCAGAATGGCGGCGTGGGCGATGTGCTCAGTCTGCGCAACACCGATAGCGGCGTCACTATCAGAGGCACAGTGCAGGCCGATGGCAGCGTGAAGGTGTCGCCATGAGCAGCGTTATTTCCCCGGCTCACGACTTCATGACTGCTGTGCTGCTGGCGCTTTTGCTCACGGGGTGGCTGGCGCTACCTGCTTCCGCCGCGCGCATCAAGGATATCGTGTCGGTCAACGGAGTGCGCTCCAATCAGCTTGTGGGCTATGGGCTGGTGGTCGGCCTGAACGGCACCGGCGACAGTTTGCGCAATTCGCCATTCACCGAGCAGGCGCTGCAATCCATGCTGGACCGCATGGGCGTTAACACCCGCACCGCGAAGCTGCGCACAAAGAATGTTGCTGCGGTGATCGTGACGGCCGAGCTGCCAGCTTTCGTAGGCCAAGGCTCGCGGATCGATGTCAGCGCATCGTCGCTTGGCGATGCCTCGTCGCTGGCAGGTGGTTCGCTGGTGATGACCCCGCTTTACGGGCCGGATAATCAGATATACGCGGTTGCTCAAGGGCCGGTCGCCGCATCGGGTTTCTCCGCAAAAGGGCAGGCTGAGAAAATTACGCAAGGCGTGCCAACCGGCGCCCGCATTCCCAACGGCGCGCTTGTGGAACGCGAGCCGCCTAGCCGCTTCGGCAAGGATAACTATCTGGTTCTGGAGCTGCGCAATCCCGATTTCAACACTGCGGTGCGCGTTGCCGACGCCATTAACGCCTATTGCGAGGAACATTACGGCACGAAACCTGCGCGTGCGCGCGATCTGCGAAACATCACCGTCGTTGCGCCCACGAAAAAGCGCTATTCCAAACGCTCCAGACGCTCCAGAAGAGGCGGAAGCGGTTACGGCAGGCGCGGGTTGAAGGATGCGCCTATATCAGGGAATTCATGGGCCGCAAACGAAGAAGATGTCAACTTCGCCAAAAAATCCGATGGCAAAAAGCTGGATACAGCGCGTTTCCTAGCCGAAATCGGCGAACTTGAGGTGGAGGCCGATATCACCGCCCGCGTCGTGGTGGACGAACGCACCGGCACCATCGTTATCGGTAACGACGTGCGCATTTCCACTGTGGCCGTCGCACATGGCAACCTCACCGTGCGCGTGACCGAAACGCCGAAAGTCTCGCAACCGAACCCCTTCGCCGAGGGGCAAACCGTTGTCGTCCCCGATACAACCATCACAGCCGATCAGGAAGGCGGAAAAGTCGCCATTATGCACGGCACCAGTTTGCATACGCTTGTCAGGGGGCTGAACCGCATGGGGCTGAAGCCGCCGAGCATCATCGCCATTTTGCAGGCCATCAAATCGGCAGGCGCGCTTCAGGCAGATTTGGTGGTGCAATAATGAAAGCTGCACAGGACATAACAGCGATAATGATTGGCGCAGGTGCGATCGTGAGTGCGGGCGTGCTTATGACTTTTGTGCATATTGTCAATGCGGACGCTGGCGCGAAAACAATTAGCTCCAAGCCGCCGTCATGGCAGCATATTGCAACGCCGTCCCCCTATGGAAAACCGCATTCGCGTTCTGGTTCTCGGCATCAGCCGCAACAGCAACAGTCGCGGTCACAACAGCAGTCGCAGCCGCTTTCCCGCCCGAAGCTTACTCATCGTTTACCTGCTGAACCGGCAGGCTGGGCAGCATCGGCGGAACCTACCGTCAACGTCGATATTGCAGCTCTGCCGACGCCTCCATTTCCCGTGCGTAAGCCGAAGAAATTGCGCGCCCGCATCGCGCCTGGTTTGCCCGAGAAGTCTGCCGATCCCGCCAACGCGGCGAATTTTGCAGAGCCCGCTTCCGTGGCTTCCATACAGCCTCCAACGTTGCCCGAGCGTGAAAAATCCATAGGCGCGTCATCTGATAACGCGTCATCTGACCATGCGGCGTCCGATCAAATCGTTGCAGAAAACAAGCCAGAGGCCGCGCCTGCACCTGCGCCTGCCGCCGATCCCGCGCGCAAGCTGAAACGGCTCAGCCCTTTAACGCCGCTCGGATCGCTTGATGTTGCCGTAACCGGAGTGCTCGGCGAAGAGACGCAAGAAGGACAAGACAAGACTTCGCGTCAAGCCAGGGCACAGCCTCAACCGGTCAACAAGACCGCTGGCGCGCAGTTCTGCGACAATATTTCCAACGCAGCAGCGGACGCCCGCTTTGCCTGGCAAAAGAAACTTCTGAAAGAAACGGAAGAAAAAGTTTCCAAGCGCATTGCTGAACTCAACATAAGGATTGCTGAGTACAGAAAATGGCTGGCCAGGAGAAATGATTTCTCCAGAAAAGCGCAAGGCGTTGTGGTCAACATCTACTCAAAAATGAAACCAGACGCCGCTGCACAGCAACTCACCATTTTGGATGAAGAAATGGCGGCAGCTGTCCTTACCAAACTGTCACCAAAAGTAGCCAGCGCCGTGATGAACGAAATGAACCCGAAACACGCGGCAAGGCTGACCTCCATCATTTCCGGCGCCATGACAGGGCCAGATAATGCCCCGCCGCCGCCTCCGAAAGGCAGTGGAACATGACCACGACACAATCCACACGGGCGTTGAGGTTAATATCGCTGCTGCTGCTGCCTTTTGTGCTGTTGCTGACGGGGTGTAGCTCCTGGTTTCCAGAAGTCAACAAAGCCCCTTCCCTGACACCGATTGGCGCTAACCTGAAGCCTAAAAAAATGCCCATAGCCAGCGTCACTACGCCGCGCCCGGTTTACCGGCGAGGCAACTCCCTCTGGCAAGACGCGAGCGCCGATCTTTTCCGCGATCCACGCGCCAACAAAGTCGGCGATGTCGTGACGGTGAAGATATCCATCAAGGATAAAGCCTCGCTCGATAACCAGAACAACCGCTCGCGCGATTCAAGCGCCGAACTGGACGTAAAATTCGATTCCTCAATTGAAGCTTCAGCTTATAACCCGCATCTGAAAAACAAAGTGAGCGGCTCGCTAAAGCCCACGACAGACGCGAAGACCAGCTCCAAAAGTAAAGGCGGCATTTCCCGGTCGGAAAGCATCGATCTGCTAATAGCCGCGGTAGTGACGGGCGTGCTGCCTAACGGCAACCTCATAATTAGCGGTACTCAAGAAGTACGCGTCAACTTCGAGGTACGAGTATTGAGCGTGGCAGGCATCGTGCGTCCACGAGATATCTCCACAAATAATAGCGTCTCATACGACAAGATTGCTGAAGCACGTATTTCCTACGGCGGTAAAGGGCGCATCACCGAAGTGCAGCAGCCCGGCTGGGGACAGCAGATCATCGATTCAATTGCGCCATATTAAGTAAGAGGGGCAAATGGCCAAGGCGCCTGCAGGAAAACAGACACCCGCTTCGGCTGCAAAGCCTGGCGCGCCGTCGTCTAAAGATAAAAACGCCGAGGTGGTTGAAGTAAAATCTTCCGGCGGAATTTCTGTGCTTGGCCTCATTATTTTGACGCTGTTGGCGGTAGGAGCTGGTGGCGGTTTCGGAATGTTTATTGCTGAGCAACCTCAGAAGAAAGCGCCTGTTCAAAAAGTTGACGACAAGCAAAAGCCGAAACTGTCGCAATTGCACATGTTTAGTCTGGAGTTACCCCCCATTACGACCACTCTTGGCGGGGGGGCGCGCATTTGGATCCGGCTAGAATGTACGCTCCTCACCCCCGTTGAAATGGCCGAGGAAGCTTCAAAACTCATCGGAGAAATCAGCGAAGACATTATCGCCTATTTGCGGACGGTGACCCCTGAACAACTCAACGGACCAGGAGGCTTCCAGCATCTGCGCGAAGATCTGAACGACCGAGTGCATATCCGCACTAAGAACAAATCTACAAGTATTATTATTCGGGCGTTGATTGTAGAATGAGAAACATTACTACCATTGTTATTCTATTGCTTATTGGGGGAGCGCTGTTCTGTGTAGGAACTGTGGGCGCGCTGGCTCAAACGCAAGGAGTGCGTCAGTTCACGACGACGCAACAACAAACGAACCAACAAACTCAAAAGCAAGGGCAAAAACAGACCCAGACCCAGTCGTCTAAGAAGACGCAATCCCAGTCTCAAAACAAATCGCTCGGCCTGCAATCGTTCATTCCGCCTGGCGATGGTGCCACCTCGGGCCGCATCGTCCAGCTTTTTGCTGTAATAACGGTGCTCTCTGTGGCGCCGGGCTTACTGATCATGGTCACGTGTTTCACGCGTTTCGTCGTGGCGTTTTCGTTTTTGCGCGCCGGGCTTGGGTTGCAGACCACGCCAGCCAATCTCATCCTTATCAGCTTAGCGCTGTTCATGACGTTTTATGTCATGGCGCCAACGTTTGACAAGGCGTGGCAGGATGGCGTCAAGCCCTTGGTGGACAACAAGATTTCTGAGGAGGAAGCCCTTGCTCGCATATCCGCGCCGTTTAAAGCATTCATGCGCGCGCATGTACGAGAGAAAGACTTGACCTTGTTCGCAGATTTGGCCGAAGCACAAATGAAGGCTTCTAAACCGAACCAGCCCACAACACCGGCCAAGCCTTCGACAAACGCATCGCCTTCCAAAAAAGAATTAGAAATGCGCGTACTTATCCCCGCTTTCATGATTTCTGAACTACGTCGCGGGTTTGAAATTGGCTTTCTTGTGGTTTTACCGTTTCTTGTTATAGACATGATCGTTGCTACAATGACAATGTCCATGGGAATGATGATGCTGCCACCCACAATCATCTCATTGCCATTCAAGATTTTGTTTTTCATCTTGATCGATGGCTGGAATATGCTCGTCGGTGGTTTGATTCGTTCATTCATGTAAGTTTGCATGTATAGATTCACGCGTTGGTAATGGCGTTTATAGTATTACGTTCCTGAATATACCCATTGTGGTTTATCGTAATCCTGATGGCAGAGTGAGCTGCTCCCCCCGGATTCTTAGCTCATAGGCATGATGCCGCACTGCCATGCCGGCCAATCCGGTATGTCCCGTTACCCCACTAATCGCGCGAGTGCAGAAGCGCAAGTATAAGGGACATCTCTCTATGACTAGCCTTTTGACAAACACAGCCGCCCAAACTGCGCTGCAAACACTTACAGTGACCAATAGACACCTTGAAGATACGCAGAACCGTATCTCCACTGGCTATCGGGTTGCTACAGCGTCTGATAACGCGGCTTATTGGTCTATCGCCACCACAATGCGGTCTGACAACTCTGCGCTGTCCACTGTGGAAGACGCCCTCGGCTTGGGATCTGCTACGGTTGACGTCGCCTACACCGTGGTTGAGCAAAGCATTGACGTGGTGAGTCAGATCAAAGACAAATTGGTCGCCGCCCGCGAGCCTGGCGTTGACCGCGCAAA
>JARRLC010000076.1:0-12252 GCA_037387425.1 Alphaproteobacteria bacterium | reverse complement strand
ATCGCCTACGCGCCGGAAGCCATGCGGGCGCTGGCCGCCGCCGTGGCGCGGTCGTGGCATCTGTTGAAGCGCGGGCCGGCGAAAGTGCTCGCGCTCGACTTCGACAACACGCTGTGGGGTGGCATTTTCGGCGAGGATGGCGTCGCCAACCTGCATTGCGGCGACGACGCGCCCGGCAACGCGTTCAAGGCGTTCCAGCAGGAATGCTTGCGGCTGAAAAGTATGGGCATGGTGCTGGTGGCCCTCAGCAAGAACAACCCGGAAGCCATCTCAGCATTTTCCGAGCATCCCGGCATGGCGCTGAAGGCCGACGACTTCGTCGCCACCGCCATCAACTGGGAGTCGAAGCCCGAAAACATCCGCCGCCTGGCCGAAGAGCTTAATCTGGGGCTCGACAGCTTCATTTTCCTCGACGACAGCCCGCACGAGCGCGAGGCCATGCGCCAACTGTGTCCCGACGTTCTCACGCCTGAGATGCCCGAAGACCCGGCCCGCCGTCCGGAATGGCTGCGCGGACTTGCCGCCACATGGCCGGTACGTCTCACCGCTGAGGATTCGCGCCGCTCCGACATGTACGCCGCCGACCGCAAAGCCAAAGTGCTGCGCCAGCAGTCGTCAAGTATCGAGGATTACCTCGCCGGGCTGGGCCAGCGGCTCACCGTATCGCGCGTCACGCCGAAGACGCTCGCCCGCGCTGCGCAAATGCATGCGCGCACCAACCAGTTCAACCTCACCACGGCACGCCTGAGCGACGCCGACCTCTCCGCCATGATGGACGACACCGCAGGCCACGCAGTGCTGCTCGGACACCTGGCCGATAAGTTCGGCGACCACGGTATCGTCATTGCGGCGGCGGCGCGAATCGATGGGCAGTCGGCAGAAATACTCAGCTTCCTCATGAGCTGCCGGGTCGTCGGCAGGCAGGTTGAAGGGGCGTTCCTCGGTGAGTTGATCGGCTTGCTAGCGGACCGGGGCGTAACGCGCATCAGCGGCGCTTTCATCCCCACCGCGAAAAACGCCATGGTGCAAGATTTTTACCGTTCGCAAGGCTTTTCCGAGCAAGGGCTGGACGGCGAGCGTCATTTGTGGCAATGGACCGCCGGGGACATGGGGGACACCGTCGAACGGCGCCGATGCTGGCGCTGGAGCGGGCGCTGTGCATCCGGAATTGGCTGGCATCTTCGCCGATGTGTTCCAGTATACTGGCGACATCAAGCTGGAAACCTCGCCCGACGATGTGGAGCGCTGGGATTCGCTTCGTCACATCGCACTGGTGACCGCGCTGGAAGATGCGTTTTCCATCTCGCTATCCATGGACGAGATGATGGAAATTCACTCAGTGGGCGATATTCAGACGGTGCTCGCCCGCCACGGAGTGTAGGGGCGCAAAACTCTTAAAGAGTAACTTCCTCAGCATTCCGGCGTTCTTTGCGCCTTATGGATCATAGCTATTAGCGTTTACATTCTCCTTTTCTGCCTTCCCTCTGGCGGAATGTGAGCGCTTGCTATAAATAAACGCAAAACGCGGACACGGATAGTCACGGATATTAAGGACACCCATGAAAGCCCTTCTCATCAAAGGCGAGCGCGACATCGCCGTAGACGACATCGACGCACCGCCACCTCCCGCCCCTGGCCAAGTGCAATTGCGCATCCGAGCGGTGGCGCTCAACCATATCGACGTGTGGGGCTGGCGCGGCATGGCCTTTGTGCGCCGCAAGCTACCAATGATCGCTGGCGCGGAAGCGGCTGGCGAAGTGGTCGCGCTCGGCGATGGCGTAACAGGGCTGGCGGTGGGCGATATCGTCTCGCTCTACGGCGCTGAAACCTGCGGCACGTGTGCAGCCTGCCAGGAGGGCCGCGACAATTTCTGCGAGCGGACCGACACGATTTATGGCTTCCATCAGGATGGCTTCTTACGCGAACTGATGAACTTCCCCGCACGCCTCGCGGTGAAAGCGCCAGCGGGCGTCGATCCAGTTGCGGCCGCGCTCGTGGGCATCACCATCGGCACTGTGGAGCACATGTTCTTCGACAACGCCAAGCTGGTGGGCGGGGAAACCGTGCTCGTACATGCGGGCGGCTCTGGCATCGGCACAGCGGCAATCCAGCTTGCCAAGGCCATTGGCGCGACCGTTTTCACCACGGTTGGCAGCGATGAGAAGGTCAAAAAGGCGAAGGCGCTCGGCGCGGACGAGGTGATCAATTACCGCAATGAGCGCTTCGAGGGGCGTGTGAGGAAGCTCACCAACCGCAAGGGCGTGGACGTTGTGTTCGAGCATGTCGGCGTGGATACCTGGCCGGGAAGTCTCCTCAGCATGAAGCGCGGCGGGCGATTGGTGACATGCGGCTCCACAACCGGCATCACCGCGCCGATGAATCTGCATATGCTGTTCCAGCAGCAGCTCCGTATTTACGGCAGCTTCGGGTGCAGGCTGGAGAACATGCGCACGTCGCTCGACAAACTGGCGGCGGGGCTGGTGAAACCGGTGATCGACACGAAAATCACGCTGGATGAGATCAACAAAGGCTTGCAACGCCTTGAAAGCCGAGATGTATTCGGGAAGATCATTGTAACTTTGTGAGTTTACCCCCTCACCCGGCGTCATACGGCGGCGAGCCGAAGCCGAAGCCGGGTGAAAGGGGATGTTGCTGAGCCGCTAATTAAGACGTTTGCCGGGAAGGCTTAAATGACAAAACCTAAAACAGAAGTCTGGATAACCGGCATCGGCCTTGTCTCCTCGTTGGGCGAAGGCGTGGATGCGCATGTGGAGCTGCTTTCTGCTGCCTCCACGCAACCTGTCACCGATGCGGAGCGTTTCACGCCCTACCCCGTGCACCCATGCGTGCCGCTGGAATTCGCCAAGCAAATCCCCAAGCGCTCCGACCAGAACCAGATGGAAACTTGGCAGCGCCTCGGCACCTACACGGCGGGGCTGGCGCTGGAAGACGCCGGGCTCGCCAAGAACCGCGAGTTGCTCGACCGCACGAACCTGGTGGTCGCCGCTGGCATCGGCGAGCGCGACTCCAAGGTGGACCAGAAAGTGCTGGAGACCATGGACGAGAACGCCGACGCTGATGTGTTCGCCAAGCAAGTGCTCCCCAGCGCGCTGAAACCGACGCTATTTCTGGCGCAGCTCTCCAACCTGTTGGCGGGCAACATTTCGATCATTCACAACGTCACCGGATCGTCGCGCACCTTCATGGGCGAGGAAATGGCGGGGCTTTCAGCGGTGGAAAACGCGGTGCGACGCATCCAGGCCGGGCAAGGCGAGCTGTTCCTGGTGGGCGGCGCTTTCAATGCCGAGCGCGCGGACGTGATGCTCCCGTTTGAGCTGGGCCGTATGCTTTGGGGCGAGGCGTGGCAGCCAGTGTGGAAACGGCGCAAGGACGAACGCGGCGGCATGGTTCTAGGCAGCGCGGGCGCTTTCCTGGTGCTGGAAGCGCGGGAGCACGCCGAGGCGCGCGGGGCGAAACCTTACGCAGGCGTGGCGGGCGTGGTGTCCGACCGCTCCAAGCGCGCGCCGGGCGATGGCGCCGACACTATGCGGCGGCTTTTTGACGAACTGGGCGGCGTCGAGGATGTGAGCAAAACAGAAGGTCCGTTGCCGGTGATGAGCGGCGCATGCGGCGTTACCCCGGTGCTGGATGAAGAATTGGCCTTCCTCGATACGGTGGCAAAGACTGGCCGCTCCCCGGCAACGCGCGCTTATGGCAGCCTGTTTGGGCACACAGTTGAAGCGCATTTCCCGTTGGGCGTGGCGCTGGCGGCGCTCGCGCTGAAGCAGGGCAGCTTGCCCGTGCCGTTCGACGATACGGGGGCGGAGGCTCCGCTTGAAGACGGCCCTGTGCGCGAAGTGCTTGTCACCGGCATGGGCCACTGGCGCGGCGAAGGGCTGGCGCTGGTGACGGCAGTGAACTGAAGGCTGACATGGAAGGAAAATATGATTGGCGCAGATATTCTGTGTCAGATTATTTTCTTAGCATCGCCAAGTTTAGAGTGGAAGCTGATATGTATTTTCAGAGCCGCGCATTGAAATTATTTTCAGCAATCGCACTCATATCCACATTCGTCTTGTCTCTTTCAGGATGTGTTGAATCAAAAACAGATTTGCATTCTCAACACATTATCTCAGATTTTAGCAAATACGCCAATTATGATGGATGGATATTTCAGACAGAAAATCTCGACAATCACAAAGAGACTAGTTATTTATGGGTTTTATTTGAGAAACCTAATAAAATTAGGCTGAAAGCTATCGACGAGGATTTTAAGATAGCAAAAGCAAGAAATTCTCCAGATGGGGATCTAATCATTAGCAATATTGCTGCTATTCCCGGAATTAAACGTGGTTTTTTAATTGGCGTTCAGGAAATACCGGGTAAACACGTGTATTTTGCTTTTCGTGTGGATGACAAAAACACACTTTATGCAGCAACTGCATGGGGTAACGTTGCAAATGTTTCAGAACTCGTTAAAAAAGTGAATGAGAACACCGCGACTAAAGAAATTGTAAAATATACCCCTCTTGACGAGACAGACAGGCAAAAAGTGCTCGCGAAGGTTCGGGCACAAAATCCGCAGCAACATGAGCACTAAATGAGTACTGATTATTTCGCCCAAAAGGCTGGCGAATGGGACAGCAACCGAAGCAGGACAGACAATCTCGACAATATCTCTGCTTCGATTGTGAAAACGGTAAATCTAAACGAAACCATGCATCTCATGGATTTCGGTTCAGGCACAGGTTTGCTGCTGGAAAGAATTGCGCCATATGTGGGCAAGATTACCGCGGCTGATGTTTCTCCTGCCATGAATACGAGGCTTCAGGAAAAGCGCGGTCAAATTGCCTGCGAGCTGGATATTGTTGAGATAGACCTTGAGAAGGCTGACATAGATATTCAATTTGATGGCGTCGTATCTTCAATGACGATGCATCACATTGCAGATATTGAAGCGATGTTCCGAAAATTCCACTCAATGCTTAAAGACGGTGGATTTATCGCCATTGCCGACCTGGATCTTGAGGACGGCAGCTTCCACACAGACGATACAGGCGTTAAACACTTTGGCTTTGACAGAGACGAATTCGCAAAATCAGCCGCATCAGCCGGATTTGCAGAGGTTCAAATATCGTCAGCAAGTGTAATACATCGCCCCAACGGCGATTTTCCTGTATTTCTGTTGACTGCGGCCCGGCCTCCTTCTCTATAACAAGGCATAAACTCTATCGGTAAAGTGAACCCATTTAACCGTCATTCCCGCGAAAGCGGGAATCCAGTATGCCGCAGCACTTGCGGATAAATCGTAGACCTCAGTGTTTACTGGATGCCCACCTCCGTAGGCATGACGCTATAAAATGGACGGCTAGGAAAAAGCGCGCCATGACAAAAGAATACACAGACAAAAAAGGCCGTCCCATCGTGGCGATTACTGGCTCGGGCGTCATTTCCTCGCTGGGGCGGGGGAAGGCCGAGAACTGGGCGAACCTTACCGCCGGGCGCTCTGGCATCCGGCAGATTTCGCGGTTCCCTACGGAAGGTTTGCGCACAACCATTGCCGGCGCGGTCGATTTCGTGTCCGTGGAGCCTAACAACGGCGCGCAACTGGTGATGAGCCTCGCCGAAATCGCCGCCACGGAAGCGCTGGAACAGGCCGGCCTTGCGGGAGCGCAACGCTTCCCCGGTCCGTTATGCCTTGCCACGCCGCCCGCTGAGCTGGAATGGCCGCTCCGCCGCGAGCTGTTCGCCGCATGCGATGACGCCACACTCACCGGCTACCAGCGCCTACTAGCGGCAGCGCGCACCGGCAAGTTTCAAGACCAGTTCCATTTCTTCCAATTCGCCAGCGTCGCCGAGTTCCTGGCCGACCGCTTCGGCACGCGTGGACTGCCAGTTTCCATTTCCACAGCCTGCGCATCGGGTGCGACCGCCATCCAGTCCGGTGTGGAAGCCATACGGCGCGGCGAGACGGACACGGCCCTGTGCATCGGCACTGACGCTTCCGTGCAACTTGAAGCGCTGATCCGGTTTTCGCTGCTCTCGGCGATCTCGCCGCAAAACGATCCGCCGGAGAAAGCTTCCAAGCCGTTCTCGAAAAACCGCGACGGCTTCATCATGGCCGAGGGCGCGGGCGCGCTGGTGCTGGAAAGCCTGGCCTCGGCACGCGCGCGCGGCGCGGAAGTGCTGGGGCTCGTACGTGGCTGCGGCGAAAAAGCCGACGACTATCACCGCACCCGCTCACGGCCTGACGGCACCGCCATTATCGGCGCGATCCGCAACGCCATGGAAGACGCGGACGCGGCGCCAGAAGAAATCGGCTACATCAACGCGCACGGCACCTCCACGCCTGAAAACGACAAGATGGAGTATGTGTCACTGAAAGCGGTGCTCGGCGACCATCTGGACACCACACCGATTAGCTCGAACAAGTCGATGATCGGGCACACACTGTCAGCTGCTGGCGCGATCGAGGCTGTGTTCTCGTTGATGACCATGCAGACCGGCATGCTGCCGCCCACGATCAACTACGACATGCCGGACCCTGACATTCCGCTGGATGTCGTGCCCAACGTCGCCCGCGAGGCGAAAGCACCGATCAAGGCGGTGCTATCCAACTCGTTCGGTTTTGGTGGGCAGAACGCATGTCTGGTGCTGGGCGCGGCGTAATGGAGAGGCGACGGGCCGCAGATGTGTCAGATTATCAGCCACTTTTCATCCAATAGATGAAGTTGCTGCTTTCTGACGAATCGGTTCGCCCTTACCTTTACCTTCGCGGGCAGCGGCATTACCCGGATGTGCCTGCCTCCTCCCCCCAGACCGACGCAGCTTCGTTAAGCCATGTTCGGTCTTTTCCCAGTGAAACGGCGCGGTGATAAACTGATACACCGCCCGATAAGCCGCAGCGGAGATAAAAAGCCAGTACACCGGAATGAAAATGAGCTGCGGTATCAGCTTGCGGATTAGTCTACCGCGCAGCACGAACACCCCAAGCGCAAGCGCGGTCGCGTAACCGGCGATGAAATTGAAAACCGCCAATACCCACAGCTGCCAGCCGATAGTCATTTCCGCCTCACGGAACAGCGTGCCCGTTGTCGCGTCATAAGCGATCAGCACATATGACAGCGGATGCACCAGCGCGGCGATAAGCACGCCCGCGAAATGCCCATGAAACGCAAGAAATCCTGGCAGCCCCAGCTCGCGCAACAAGCGGAACGGCTTGCGCATGTGCACAACATAGGTTTGCAGCCACCCCTTCAGCCAGCGCGTGCGTTGCCGCAGCCAGTTGCCACCATGACAGGCGGCTTCCTCGTATGTGGTCGAGGCGAGGATTTCCGCGCGGTAGCCTTTGCGATACATCCGCATGCCCAGATCGGCGTCTTCGGTGACGTTATGCGCGTCCCATCCGCCGATGCTGCGTAGCATGGCTGTGCGGAAGTGGTTGGACGTGCCGCCCAACGGAATCGGCAAGCGCGCGGCGTCAAGCATCGGCAAAATTCCGCCGAACAACGAAGCGTATTCAATGGTGAATTGCTTGGACAACCAGTTCTCAAACAGATTGTCGAATATAAGCCGCGCCTGCAAACAGACGACCTCTGGCGGCGCATTGCGAAAATGTCCGGCGGCTTTGCGCAGTTGTCCAGGCGCGGGGCGGTCTTCGGCGTCATAGATCACGAAAATCTCGCCCCGCGCAAATTGCAGCGCATAATTGAGCGCGCGCGGCTTGGTGCGCAGCTCGCCTTTGGGCACGATCAAAATCTCGAACTGAGGGGGAAGATTTTCAGCGTATGCAGCGGCAATGGTCTCGGTGTCTTCTTCCTCCAGCACGAGTTTGATGTCGAGCTTGGGGGGAGGATAGTCCAGCCGGGTCAGCGCCGCGACGAGGTCGGGCAGCACCCGCGCTTCCTTATACATGGCCACGACAACGGTATAGGAGGGAAGCTCAGCTTCGGGCACCTCGGCGATGTGGTGACGCTTGCCGGAAGCTCGCCGGTAAATCGCATAAACCACAGCGGCAATCCGCAAGGTTATCGTTAGCGAGAACATCAATGTCAGCACGACGCATAGCACTGCCATTGCCTCACGGAAGACGAACAGCATGGCGCCCGCTAACAGTCCGGCGAAAACAGTTATGAACAGGGTTTGCCATCGCGCCATGCCGCTGGCGGCGCTTAGAAGAGGTTGGCGTCTAGGCAAATCGTATGCGGCTTTCTTGGCCAGCTCAGGACCATACGCACGCGTGATGGCGTTGCGCATGATATCGCGATTAACCAACCAGATACGATCTCTCTCGCTGTCTAAAACATCACCAAAATCGGCGAGCAGCCCTGGCGTGAAGTTCTCGGCGTTAAAAATTGCGCAGCCTTTGGGATATTCGAGCGGGATACCCCCTTGGCTATCAAGAAGGCGATACGGCAAAGGCGCTGGAGAGAGCGGACGCAAGGACACGCTGGCCCAGTCAGGGGCAGCATCAAGTCCAGAAATTTGCGATATAGCTCGCAGGTAATCGCGCGGGGAAACGATGCCCATAGCCAGAGCCGCTTCGCGTACCGGCACCCCCCAATGGCTTGCCTGCGCTTGCAGACTGGCGAAAGCGGCCGGTTCCACTCCCGCCGCTAGGAGCAGCATTTCATCATTGACGGCGCCGCTATGAGCCGCTGAGTGCGCGTCATACGATGCAGCCTGCTGCGAGGCATCTGACACACCAGCAGTGTCCGGATATGGCGGCGAACGCGAAACATATGACATACGCACAAAGCGTTTAGAGTACGTTCAATTTAATTGAATACGCTGAACGAACTCTAATCCCTATTTTATCGCATTTTCAGATGCGCAAAAATCTCGCAACTTTTGCTGAAAATGCTTGAGTTGCATGTTATCCCGGTTGCGGGCTATTTAATCCCTGGAATAGTCTTCCGTTTCGATTGTATTGTCGGTGCGCTGCCGTCAAAATACAGGGAAACCCTTATAGCCAAGGCACACTTGGGGACAATTTCAGAATGAATGTATACTTGATGGTGAGGCGGGTATTGCTTGCAGGCATGGCCATATTCGCAGGTCTTGCCGCCATGACAGCCAGCATCGCCGTGGCGCAAGACGCATCGCCCTCGGTCGGATCATCCACATGGCGCGGACAGACCACCGGCCCAAAACCTGACTGGTCGTGGCTCACCGTGATGCGCTTCATGACCGATACCGATTATCCACCGTTCAACTATCGTGACGAAGGGGGCGCGTTGACAGGCTTCAACGTCGATCTGGCCAGGGCAATCTGCAAGGAATTAGAAGTCACTTGCAAGATTACACCTACGGCATGGAGCAAGCATATTCCATCTTTGAAGAAAGATAAGGCCGACGCAATTATTGCTTCACTCGCCATCACACCCCAAACTATTGAGCAAGTAGATTTCACCAACAGCTATTACACAACGCCCGCCAAGTTTGTGACTTTGAAATCCAGCTCAATCACAGAGGTGACGCCCGAAGAACTCTACGGCTCGAAGATTGCTGTCCTCAAGGGAAGCGCGCACGAAGCTTATCTACGGCATTTCTTCCCCACCTCCGAGATCATGGCCATGCCAACGGCCGCCGAAGCCAAAAAAGCCTTGAAAGACGGCAAAGCAGATCTGCTATTCGGCGACGCCATCAGCCTGATGTTCTGGATCAACGGAGCCGATTCTGAAAAATGCTGCCAGTTTCGCGGGCATGGCTTCCTTGATGCGAAATATTTCGGCGAGGGTGTGGGCATCGCGGTGACAAAAGGAAATATCCGCTTGCTGGAAGTGCTGAATTACGCGCTGGCGCGGTTGCGCGCGTCCGGCCGCTTCGAAGAATTGCAGCTTCGCTATTTCCCGCTGCCTATATATTGAATGCGTGTGGAGATAGCGGAACTGCCGCTACTGCCGCAATCATTTGCCGTCACAAGGGTGTCGATATCCTGCGCGACGCCATATTCGTGTCCTGTTGAAGGTGAAATCATGCTTGCGATTAAGCGTACTTTCACCAATTAGTTGCTTAGGACATGGGTTTGTCCGAAACAGTTAACGGGACAGTTTATTTCTAAATTCAGCGAGCAACGATGAACCTCACGCAGTCAGAGCCGGATATTGTCGAGCGTCTCGAAACCGTAAGCGCCAAAATAGGACGCGTGAAGGACGCCACCGCCACCGTTATTTTTGGGCAAGATCAAGTTATCGAACTGGCGCTGGTCACAATCCTTAGCGGCGGTCACGCGCTTTTGATAGGTGTGCCTGGGCTTGCCAAGACGAGCCTTGTGGACACGCTGGGCCGCGTGCTGGGCCTCGATAACAAGCGCATTCAGTTCACGCCAGACCTGATGCCTTCCGACATTGTGGGCTCTGAGGTGCTGGAAGAAAACGCCGCTGGCGGGCGGTCGTTCCGTTTCATTAAGGGACCGATTTTCACACAACTGCTCATGGCCGATGAAATCAACCGCGCCAGCCCGAAAACGCAGTCCGCGCTATTGCAGGCCATGCAGGAGCATCATGTTACGGTTGCCGGAAACCGCTTCGACGTGCCGCCGCCGTTCCATGTGCTGGCGACGCAAAATCCGCTGGAACAAGAGGGCACCTACCCGCTGCCTGAGGCGCAACTAGACCGCTTCCTGGTGCAGATCGACGTTAACTATCCGGCCGCCGACGCCGAACGCCGTATGCTGTTCGCCACCACCGGCGTTGAAGACCGCAGCATTCAGACGATCTTTTCCTCTGAGGAATTGCTCGCCGCGCAACGCCTCGTACGACAAATCCCGATTGGGGAACAAGTGGTCTCGGCAATTTTGCAACTCGTGCGGTCAGCGCGTCCCAACACTCCTGAGGCGGGAGAACGCGTTAACGATTACGTCGCCTGGGGCCCGGGACCACGCGCGAGCCAGGCGCTGATGCTGGCGGTGCGGGCGCGGGCGCTGATAGACGGACGGCTCGCGCCTTCAGTGGAAGACGTGATTACGTTGGCCGAACCGGTATTGAAACACCGCATGGCGCTGTCGTTTGCCGCGCGCGCCGATGAAGTGGCGATTGGAGAAGTTATCGCGGCGCTGACGAAGCCGCTTCAGTAGCGACAAGAGCGATGAACGGCGCGAGTTAAGTAACCGCGTATAAGGGAAACGTTGGAATTGCAAGGGCCGCACCAGAACACGCCCCCACACGACCTTGAACTCTCGGCGCATGCGCTCGCCAAGCGTCTGCCTGCGCTCTTGATGGAGGCCAAGCGCGTTGCGCAAACAGTGGCGCATGGTATTCACGGACGCCGCCGCTCAGGTCCGGGCGAGACGTTCTGGCAATTCCGCCACCACGAAACCGGCGATTCCGCGCAAGGCATAGACTGGCGGCGCTCGGCGAGTTCCGATCACCTGTTTGTGCGCGAACGCGAATGGGAGGCCGCGCATACGGTTTTCATCTGGCCCGATTTGTCGCCTTCAATGGCGTTCTGCTCTGCTCTTGCGCCAGAACCGAAATGCGACCGCGCGCTGGTGCTGGCCCTGGCGGTTAGCGAGTTGTTGATCGCGGGCGGCGAGCGCGTAGGGCTGCGGGGCGATGGACCGGCTTCGGCCAACCGGGGCACCCCACAGAAAATGGCGCTTTCCCTGGTGCAGCAGCGCCGTGCTGACGCGCCTTCCGACAGTATGCCGCCGCGCGCGCGTCTCAGCCGTTTTTCGGAATGCGTGTTGTTCAGCGATTTTTTAGACCCGCCGGAAACACTCGCCGCCTGCCTTGAGCATATCGCGGCGCAAGGCGTACGCGGACATCTGGTGCAAATCCTCGATCCGGCGGAAGAAACGCTTCCCTACACCGGCCGCGTAGAATTTCTGGCGATGGAAGACGATAGCCGCATGCTCGCCCCGCGCGCTGAAGATCTGCGCCAAGCTTATGCTGAACGGCTCGCCCGCCAGAAAGACGCCATCGCGGCACTCACCAGGCGCTATGAATGGTCGTATTTGCTGCACCACACCGACCGCCCCGCCGGAGAAGCGCTGTTCGCGCTTTATGCACGACTTTCCGGGCTGGCGGATAGCTACCGCGCCGCCCCTGGCCCTGCCCGCGCGTCCCGCAGCGACGAAACGAGCGCTTCCCCTGCTGAAGACGCCCCCGGCGGGAGGGCCACACCATGAGTTTTGCAGCAATCGGATTCATTCAGCCGCTGATATTGTCGGCGTTGGCGCTTTTGCCGCTCATCTGGTGGCTGCTGCGGTTCACACCGCCAAGCCCGGCAGAGGTGGCGTTTCCAGCCGTG
>JARRLC010000075.1:0-11520 GCA_037387425.1 Alphaproteobacteria bacterium | reverse complement strand
GGTGCATTGCAAGCGGATGGCAATATGGGCCTGCCCGCGAGTACTCCCTTCTCCCAACTAAGGCATGGGATCTGGAAGAATGTGTCAACCGCACAGCTTCTTGGCAAAACTCAAGCGTGTAGTCTGCCAACACCTGTTTCGACATCTGACCTCCTGTAATGCGAGTGCATCGATCCAAACGGAGGTTACACAGGAGTTTGGTAAAATCGATGCATAAACAAAGAGTTGGTTCGCTGACATATGACTTTATTGAATGTGTTCAGTGCACTAGGTGTATTCTACCAGCCTTGGGAGGCGTTCCGCAGGGGCAAGGTCAGCTCAACGGCGTCAATCTGCACGATTGGCTCACCGATGTGCTGACGAAGCACATCAACGGTGAACCAATATTTGCGGGAAATGGAAGTCCCGAAAATACGTCAATTTCTATGAACGTAGATGTGAGCACCGGGGTGTTGTAGCAAAGCGCCGCCACTTCTATGGCTGCCAGCTCATACATCCCGTTTGCATGTGTGTTTTAGTTGTGCCGTCCGAATTCGGGATCGATTCCGGCGGTTAAGGCGAGGCGAACGAGTTTCGACAGGCTGCCCGCCCCGGTTTTCTCCATTACGCGGGCTCGATGGATCTCCACGGTGCGGGGGCTGAGCCCAAGCTCCCGAGCGATGAGTTTATTAGGGCGTCCATCTAACAAGTGTTTGAGGACATCCCTTTCGCGTGGTGTCAGTACACCAAGTTTCTCCTGGGCTTCTAAGATTTTGCGATGCTCGCCAAGTTCATATTCACGGCGTTTCACTGCGCGGTTGACCTGGTCGATCAGGACATCTGGTTCAACTGGTTTTTCCAGGTATTCAACAGCGCCGCGTTTCATGGCGCTCACGGCCGTTTTGATATCTGCGTGGCCGGTGATGACAATCGTTGGAGGTGGGTCTGCCTCTTTGGCCAGCCAGTCTTGTACTTCCAGACCGGTGGCGTCGGGCATACACATATCCACGAGGACGCATCCGGTTTCCTCTGGACGATAGTTGGCAAAAAATGCTTTGGCGCAATTGTGAGTGCGGACGCTAAATCCTGCGCTATGGAGTAGGGCGAATAAAGAATCGCGTACGCTATCGTCGTCGTCAATGACTTGAACGAAGAGAGACATAATAAATTCCCCTTTACTTACTGTTACTCATAGGGACTATAAAGCTGAATATTGCGCCGCCTTCTGGCAGGTTGGCGGCGTTGAGGAGCCCGTCGTGAGCTTCTGCGATGCGCCGGCAGATCGCCAGCCCCATGCCCAGCCCCTCGGGTTTTGTTGAATGAAATGGATCGAATATCGTTTCGAAGACTTCCGTCGCAATGCCAGCACCAGTGTCTTGAACTGATACTTCTGCAGAATTGTCTGGCAGTAGGCGGAGAATAATTGTTACCTTTTTGTCGCCAGTCCATGTATTCAAAGCATCGACGGCGTTACGTACTAAATTAGTCAGCAGGATTTGTACTGGAACCCGGTCCATATATACCTTGACGGGCATTGAAGGCATCGTCAGCGATACGTCTATCCCGTATTCAGCAGCGCCTAGAGACGCGAGTTGTACGGCTTCTTCAAGAACTGTACGCAAATCGTGTTCAGCGCATTCAACCTCGTGGTGTGCTACCAGAGACCGCAATTTATGCACGATTTGACGTGCGCGTTGTGCTTGACATTCCGCCTTTTCCATCAACGCGAAACTTGCTTCCAGGCTTTCTGGAGACGCTGTACATCCGCATCTGCGCGCGGCGGTCGCGTAGTTTGTGATAGCTGTGAGCGGTTGATTTAGCTCATGGGTAATAGCGGAAGCCAATTCCCCAAGTACATTCTGACGCGACAAATGCATCAACTCGCGTTGTAGCTCCATGATGCGCTGTTTGGAGCGCTTTCTGAAGGAGATGTCACGAATAAAATGAATTATGATCTTCTCAGCATCTAGTTCGAATTCACTGGAGCCTAATTCAACAGGCAATACTTCGCTGTTCTTACGGTGTGCCGTGGTTTCTGTTGCGAGGTGTGTGTCTGGTACAAGTGCGTTGTCTTCAGCATCGGTATTGTCTGAAGAAACCGCCTCGCCATTATTGGTAAGACATACGAGTGATGCAAATTCTAGCCCAGTCATTTCTTCTTCAGAATAGCCAAAAAGTTCTGCTGCGAAACTATTGCAGAACCGAACAACGCCATCTGCACCGGTAACGACAATAGGGTGGGGCGCGATCATGATAAATTTACGTAATGAGTTTTGATCGCGATAAGGAGGCAATTCATGGCCAAGGTCTGGTGAAAGCGGCATCGTCTGAGTACCGTTTGAGAAGGCCGCCTTAAGAGCAGACGCGAATCCAGAGATTGCGTTTGAATTATATTTGTTGGTTACGTTAATGTTGAGGTCTAATGTCATTTGTGCTTGCTCGGTTTTGTTGTGCGTAATGTCTATCACAGATTAAGTTTTGAACTTTTCTAACTCCGAATTCTCAACACCGTATATCTCTGTATAAAATATACCCGTGGCATAGATCAAGCACTTGCATAAGAAAAATCAAACAAAAGGGTCGCACCTAGGGAAAACCCCTATGTTGCCTTAATTATGACTATGTTCTTCTGTAGTATCGTTAGCCTGTAGACTATCAGCATACAAATCGCATTCTGTATTCAATTGCAGTGGGTAGTAAATTTCCTTCACTCTTATCAGCTATGTATAGAAAATTACCCATCTTTCAATGGTTGCGCTCCCCCCGTTTACGTACATATTTCACGTAAAATTTCACGGTCCTTCAAATAGTCCAATATGAACGGTTGCTTGCGCTGGAAATGCGCAGGATAGATGAGACATGGAAAAAACGTTCGCACATGGCGGCCTTTCCGCCACAGCTTGCGCCGCCCTCGAACGGCGCTTGCGTCACCATATCGAAGGCGATGTGCTGTTTGACGAGTTCAGTCGCGGCCGTTACGCAACCGATGCCTCGCCTTATCAGACATTCCCGGTGGGCGTTGTGTTGCCCAAAACGCAGGACGACATCACAGCGGCAGTCGGAATTGCGGCGGAAGCTGGCGTTTCCATCGTGGCGCGCGGTGGCGCAACGGGGTTTTCCGGCCAGGCCATCGGCGAAGGGCTTGTCTTGGACTTCTCCAAACATCTCTCGCGGCTGCTTTACCACGACGCCAAAGCGAGAACCTGTATCGTCGAACCCGGCATTACACTCACCGCGCTTAATGCTGCGCTCTTGCGCGAACGTTTGTGGTTCCCGGTGGACATCGCGTCGCCGAGCCAGGCCACCATCGGCGGTATGGTCGGCACCGACGCCATCGGCGCGCGCGCGCTCACCTATGGACGCATGCGCGATAACATCGCCGCGCTTGACGCCATTTTGCCTGATGGCAACGACGTCAGCTTCGGGGAGGTTTCCGGTGACTTTGGACATGAAGTCGATTCCGATGTCTCCACGAAACTCACTCTCGATTTGCTGGAGATTGTCGAAGGGCACGCCGACGCCGTCAGCGCCATGCCTCATCTGGCGGGCGGCCTTTCCGGATATAACGTCGCCGCACTGATGCCCAACGCCGCTCCGCAGAACTTAGCCGCGTTTCTCGCCGGATCGGAGGGCACGCTGGCCATTGCCCGGCGTATCGAGCTGAAATTGGCGCGCCGTCCGCGCAATCGGGCGCTCGGCATCTGTCATTTCCCATCTATTAAGCAAGCGCTGGCCGCCGTTCCCGCCATTGTTGCGCTTTCGCCAACGGCTGTGGAGTTCACCGACCGGATCATTATCGACCTGGCGTTACAGCGTTTGCCTGCGAATAGCCCCTTGCATCGCACTATGAATAAACCGGGGGCGGCGCTGCTTTTCGTGGAGTTCATGGAGAGCAACAGGGTCGCCAATACTCTAAAGCTGAAAGAGCTGACCGATGTCATGGTTGGGCTCGGCCTTTTTCGCGCGGTTAACGAGGTGATCGGCGTAGCAGCGCAGAATGCGGCGTGGAACATGCGTAGGATAGGCCTAGCGCAGCTTATGGCGCACACACGCGGCAATGCAACCACTGCGCCTATCGAAGAGTTTGCCGTTCCATTAAAGGCGCTGGCAGGCGCTTCTGAGGCCATGACGGCCATGCTTGCGCGGCAGGAGGTGAATGTCGTTTGGCACGGCAATGCGGGTACAGGCGCGCTTTATTTGCGTCCCTGGCTGCATCAGGGCGACACGGCGCCGGATGCGCGCGCGCTGTCACGCGATATAAGAGCAATGCTGCGTGAAATGGCGGGCGTTCCAGCCAGTACGCAAGGTTATGGCGTGGCGCGCTCGCATCACGCTGAATTGCAGCGGCCTCCCGCATTGAACGCGCTGTTTGAGGACATCAAGCTGCGGTTAGATCCGCATGGGCGTTTCAATCCTGGAAAAATCGTCTTTGCGCCCGATGGATTGGAACCCGCGCTTCGGCGTAGCGAGGTTGACCCAGAAAGCGTTTCCAGTCCTGCTTTGGTTCAGCACTGCGATGGCAACGGACGCTGTCGCAGCAAGTATGAGGGCACAATGTGTCCGTCGTTCCGCGTAACAGGCGACGAAAAGGACAGCCCGCGCGGGCGCGCAAATACGCTGCGTCTGGCGCTCTCAGGCGATCTGGGCGAAGGCGCACTGACATCCAAGGCCATGGCTGACACGATGAAGACTTGCGTGGGCTGCAAGTCATGCGCCACCGAATGCACAAACGGAGTCGATATCCCGGCCGCCAAACGCGCCATCAATGAAATGCGAGTGCGTGAATATGGGTTGGACGCATTATCGAAATTTCAGCGTTCTGTAGCGTTTTTTCCCCAGATTGCGCCAAAGTTGCGGAAATGGCGCCATTTTATTAATCTGCGCGACTTTTTACCCTGGGGGGCGTTTTTCTCAGAAAAAATGACTGGTTTAAGTGCTGACCGGCCATGGCCTCATTTTTGTGCTCCTCCGTTTCGCGATTCATCTCCATTTGGCGACGTTGGCAATCGTGAAGTCTTATTGTTTCTCGATACTTTTAACAGTTATTTCGATGTAGTAACATTACGTGCAGCGGCGGATGTACTTACTGCAAGTGGGTTTCACTTGCATCTACTGGTTCCTCCAGAAAATGAGAGACCTTATTGTTGTGGAAGGACTTTTCTTGAAGCCGGACTAATCGACGAAGCGCGTTATGAAGCGCGCCGTCTTATCACGGCTGCTGCACCATTTATCGCGCGTGGTGTACCGCTTGTGGGTCTGGAACCGTCATGCCTGTTGACGATACGGAATGAATTCAGCAACATGCTGAACGATCAGGGGGCGAACGAACTCGCCGCAAATACTCTGCTTTTTGAAGAGGTCCTAATGCAGTCTGACACGGCAGAAGCTTTACGTCCCCATTTGTGGGAAGTGGATGCCGATGCGTTATATGTAAGCAATACCTATCAGACCACGTCCAGTGCGACGGCTTCCGCCAAGGCAGCCGCCGAACTTGTGCCTTCTTTACGTATTAAGGAAGCTGCGAAGACTTGCTGCGGAATGGGAACTTCATTTGGTTATGATCCAGAGACGGTAGAATTATCGTTGCAAATGGGGGAACTGTCGCTGTTTCCGCAAATACGCAAGACCGGGCGCGACACGCTCATTATCGCAGACGGCTTTGGAAGCCGTACGCAAATTCAACACGGAACCGGACGTACCGCGCGCCATACAGCTGTGCTGTTGAAGTTAGCTCTTGCAGCGCAAACGCAATTCGGCCCCGCCAGCGGCCAGGAAGACACGATGAACGCAAAACGTCTTTCTCGTCTTAAGCGCCAATATTTCAAATAAAGGCCGTCAACACATGAACTCGATTGGACATCAATCATTGCATGACGAGCTTCTCTCTCGTCTGCGCAAGCTCATTATCGATGGAGAAATCGAACCGGGCGCCAAAATACCCGAAAAAGAACTTTGCAAACGTTTCGGGGTTTCTCGCACGCCTTTGCGTGAAGCTATCAAAGTAATTGCAGCAGAAGGACTTGTGCGGCTTGAACCGCATCGCGGTGCTGTTGTCATTGAGCCGACGCTGGAAGAGATTGAAGAATGTCTGCCGATATCTTCGGCCATTGAGGCGCTTTCCGGAGAACTCGCCTGCGAGCATATCACTGATGAGGAAATCGCAGCGATCAAAGCCTTGCACGACAAGATGATTGCCGCGCATAAAAGCGGCGACCACGAAGCTTACGCTTCCCTCATCGGGCAGATACACAAAAGCATTATCGCGGCGGCGCGCAATCCTCTGCTGACCGCCATTTACGATGCAACATATTTCCGCATTGGCAAAGCGCGTATGGGGCGAACTCTGCCGCGTGAAATCGTTGAAAAGGCGTTGGCTGAACATGACGCGATCATTCAGGCGCTCGCCTCACGCGATAGCAAGACGCTGGGGGTGCTTTTGCAAAAGCACGTGGAGCGCTTGTTCAAGGTGTATTGGGAGGCGCTGCAAAAGCCTTAACCCAGTGACTGTTTCTCCCTACCTGACCACGGTTTGAACAAGCCTTTCCTCTGCTCGTTTATCCGGTTTCTCTTAAGAGTTCGAAACTCTGTTTCCGTTACGCGCAGGAATCCGCTAATTTTACGCGCATGACCACAAATTCAAGACTGGTGGAACGCGAAAAGCGCGACGAAGACGAAGGCGAAACAAGCCTGCGGCCCTTGCGGCTGGGCGAGTTCATCGGTCAGGAGCGCGCGCGCGGCAACCTCAAGGTTTTCATCGACGCCGCCCGCGGACGGGGCGATGCGCTTGATCATGTGCTGTTTGCCGGACCGCCGGGCCTGGGCAAAACCACGCTAGCGCAAATCGTGGCGCGCGAATTGGGCGTGAATTTCCGCATGACATCCGGGCCGGTGATCGCCAAGGCGGGCGACCTGGCGGCGCTGCTCACCAACCTCGAAGAGCGCGACGTGCTGTTCATCGACGAAATTCACCGGCTCAATCCGGCGGTAGAAGAAATTCTTTACCCGGCGATGGAAGATTTCCAGCTTGATCTGATCATCGGTGAAGGGCCTGCCGCGCGTTCGGTGCGCATTGATCTGGCCAAGTTCACGCTCGTGGGCGCGACGACTCGCACCGGGCTTCTCACTACGCCGTTGCGCGACCGTTTCGGCATTCCCATTCGGCTGAATTTCTATACGGTGGCTGAGCTGGAAGACATCGTGACGCGTGGCGGGCGCGTGCTGGGCGTGACCCTCACACCGGAAGGTGCGCGCGAAATCGCCAGGCGCTCTCGGGGCACGCCGCGTGTGGCCGGGAGGCTGTTGCGCCGCGTGCGCGACTTCGCTTCCGTTGCCAAAGCGCCTGAGATCGACGCCGAGGTGGCCGACCGCGCGCTTCGCCTGCTGGAAGTGGATAGCCACGGGCTCGACGGCATGGACCATCGCTATTTGCGCTGCATTGCGGTGAATTACGGCGGCGGTCCCGTGGGGATCGAGACCATTGCGGCCGCTTTGTCAGAAGGCAAGGACGCGCTGGAAGAAACCGTTGAGCCATATCTTTTGCAGCAAGGCTTCATCGGCCGCACCCCGCGCGGGCGCGTGCTGACATTGAAAGCTTTTCGTCATTTGGGGCTTACTGCGCCAGCCACCGCACCCGGTGGACAAATGGGCCTTTTCGAAACGCCAAGTACGGATTCCGATGACTGATACTCCCGATAGTAATTCACGCCAGTGGCCCGACCTTTCGGGCCGCATTGAGGATGGGCGGCATATTCTCCCCGTCCGTGTTTATTTCGAAGACACCGATTTTTCGGGCCTCGTCTACCACACGAGTTATCTGCGTTGGTGCGAGCGCGGACGTTCAGACTTCGTGCGGTTGCGTGGCGTGCATCATAACGAGCTGTACGCGGGCGCGAATGGCGGCGAGCCTGCTGCTTTCGTGGTGCGGCGCATGGAGGTGGATTACCGCCGTCCCGCCCGCATCGACGAGGTGGTGGAGGTCATCACCGAATGCGTGGAGACCGGCGCTGCACATCTGATCATCGCTCAGCGCGTGGAACGTGGCGGGGAAGTGCTGTGCAAGGTGCGTGTGCAGGTGGTGCTGATCAACAGTGCAGGGCGTCCGTTGCGCATCCCCGCCGCTTTGCGTAACATGATGTGATTGTGGGCAATCTGTCAGCGAGTTAGCAACGAAGAGTGCGGTGACGAAACAAATTCAGCTTAAACAGTGCGACTGAAAGCGCTTTTTAATTCTTTGTTTTTATATATTTCAACTAGCATCGGAGTTAGTTAGATCAACTAAATATCTAGATAAAAACATCTGAATATATTAGGGCGTCAGTAATTCTGTGAAATATTAAGTTCTGGTTAGGAGGTCTTCATGCGCAGCTATGATGTGGTAATCGTTGGCGGTGGGCCGGCGGGGCGCACCATCGTCCACACCCTTCATGAGCATCACGCAGGTCTGTCCATCGCAGTGATCAAGGACGAGGCCATCAATGTAAATCGCTGCGCTGTGCCCTACGGCATCAATGCGGAAGACCCAATCGAAAAGTTCCAGATCCCCAACAAGCTGGTCTCCGATTTTGGAGCTGAGTTGATCGTTGAGAGCGTTGAACGCCTGGACCCCAAGGGCAAGACCGTCACCCTGGCCTCGGGAGAAACCATAGGCTACGACAAGTTGGTCCTGGCCACTGGGGCGCGTCCCTTTGTACCTCCCATCGAGGGTATTGAAAGTGAGAATATTACCTTCGTGCGTTCCCTTGCGGATTTGGAGCGTCTCCGCCAATTGGCCGCCAAAAGCCGGGAGGTGGTTATTCTGGGCGGTGGATACATTGGCGTGGAAGTGGCCGTAGTCCTGAAGGATATGGGGCTGTCGGTCTCGCTAGTGGAAATGCAGCCCACCATTTTGGGCGGAACCGCCGAGCCCGAGCTTACCGAAGTTCTTCTGGCTGCCATGATGGAGCACGGTATCCATCTACACACCGAGCGCCGGGTGGTGAAATTCTTGGATAACGGAGCGGTAGAACTGAACAACGGCTCCGAGGTTCCTGGCGATTTCGTCGTTGTGGCAGCAGGTGTACGCCCAGATATTAGCTTGGCCGAAGCTGCAGGGCTTAACGTAAGTAAACACGGCGTCGTCGTGGACGATCACATGCGCAGCGTCAGCCATCCCGATATTTATGCTTGCGGCGACTGCGCTCAAGGGATCTCGTTCTTCACCGGCCTCCCAGTACCTAGCGAGTTTGGCACCAACGCTGTGTTCATGGGAAGAGTGGTGGCGGCCAATATCATGGGGCAGGATCGAAGCTTTCCGGGCGTGATTAACGCTTGCGTTTCAGCCGTTTTTGACTGGAGCTTCGGCACGGCTGGCCTAACCGAAGCCGCCGCCATCGCCGCCGGTCAGGACGTGGTATGCGGTTTCTCTCAAGTGTTGGACCGCTATCCCATGATGCACGACGTTTCGGATGTGCACACTAAGTTGGTTTTTGCCCGCGGTAACGGTCGGCTGCTGGGCGGCAGTGTCGTCCGCAAGGGGCTTGGGACTGCCCTAGCAGTGGATTTCATCTCTTTCGCCTGCCAGATGCGCGCCACCATTGATGATTTGCTTGCCTTCCAGTATGCCACTCATCCCGAACTGGCGGCGAAACCTTCGGATGACGCCTTCCTTTTCGCCGCCAAGGACGCTGACAGGAAACGCCGCCAAGAGTAAACAGTCTGACCCACTTGAGAAATGAGCGTCAGACTGCTTTGGGTGCGGTGGAAGTTGAAGCCTGATGCGGGCGCGGCAAGCGCCCGTCACGTCACCGCTCAAACTGGCGGAAGGTCACGCGGTGCGGCTCCACGGCGGCATCGCCCAGACGGCGGCGCTTGTCTTCCTCATACGATTCGAAATTGCCTTCGAACCATTCCACATGGCTGTCGCCTTCGAACGCCAGAATGTGGGTGGCGATGCGGTCGAGGAAAAAGCGGTCGTGGCTGATGACAATGGCGCAACCCGGAAAATCTTCCAGCGCTGCTTCCAGTGACGACAGCGTTTCCACGTCAAGGTCGTTGGTCGGTTCGTCGAGTAGCAGGAGATTGCCGCCCTCGCGCAGCATTTTCGCCAGATGCACACGGTTGCGCTCACCGCCGGAGAGCTGGCCGACTTTCTTCTGCTGGTCCGGTCCTTTGAAGTTGAACCAGCCGCAATAAGCCCGGCTTGAGACCTCGCGCTTACCGAGCGTGATCACGTCGTTGCCGTCGGAGATTTCCTCCCACACGCTTTTCTTAGCGTCGAGCGCGTCGCGGGACTGGTCCACATAGCCGAGCTGTACTGTTTCGCCCAGGTTGATCACGCCTTTGTCGGGCTGTTCTTGGCCCACGATCATGCGGAATAGCGTCGTCTTGCCCGCGCCGTTTGCCCCGATCACGCCGACGATGCCCCCTGGCGGCAGCTTGAACGACAGATCGTCAATCAGCAGCACATCGCCGAACCCCTTGGAGACGCCTTCGACGTCCAGCACATTGCCGCCCAGACGCTGACCCGTGGGAATGCTGATTTGCGCGCGCCCGACCTGCTCGCGGCCTGCCTCTTCGGCCAACTCTTCAAACGCCTTGATACGTGCTTTAGACTTGGCCTGCCGTGCTTTGGGGCTGGCGCGTATCCAGTCCAGCTCGCGGGCGAGGGTGCGTTGCTTGGCTTCTTCTTCGCGGCCCTCTTGTTCCAGGCGTTTGGCTTTTTGCTCCAGCCAGCTTGAATAGTTGCCTTTGTAGGGCACGCCCTGGCCGCGGTCGAGTTCCAGCGTCCATTCGGTGAGATTGTCGAGGAAGTAGCGGTCGTGGGTAACGAGGATCACGCAGCCGGGGTAGTCTTTCAGGTAGCGTTCCAGCCAGGCGACCGTTTCGGCGTCGAGGTGGTTGGTAGGCTCGTCCAGGAGCAGAATATCGGGCTTAGAGAGCAGGAGACGGCACAGCGCCACACGGCGGCGCTCACCGCCGGAGAGCTTGGACACATCAGCATCGCCGGACGGACAGCGCAGCGCGTCCATGGCTTGTTCGTCCCACAGATTTTGACCGTCGATGACGTCCTGGAGCTGAGCCATTTCATCGGCGGTTTCTTCGGAATAGTTCATCGCCAGTTCGTTATAGCGGTCGAGCATGGCTTTTTTCTCGGCCACCCCGTCCATGGCGTTGCCGAGCACGTCCTTGGCGGCGTCGAGCTGCGGCTCTTGCGACAGATAACCAACGCGGATGCCATCGGCGGCCCATGCCTCGCCGGAAAAGTCTTTCTCGTCACCCGCCATGATGCGCAAAAGCGTGGATTTACCCGCGCCGTTCAGGCCGACGACGCCGATTTTCGCGCCCGGCAGAAACGATAGGGAAATGTCTTTCAGAACCTGTTTGCCGCCGGGGTAGGTTTTCGAAAGCTTTTGTAAGACATAGACGTATTGAACTGCTGCCATGGATGTTGCCCGCAAATTTATAATTTTCTCAATGTTGCTTTGCTTATCCTTTCCATTCGTCGTCCCTGCGCAGGCGGGGTCCCAGTAAACGCAGACGCTAGCGATCATTTGCAAATGCTGC
>JARRLC010000074.1:0-17979 GCA_037387425.1 Alphaproteobacteria bacterium | reverse complement strand
TCAACAGGCCCTAGTGCATCGATCCAAACGAAGGCTGCAGCCGAGTTTGGAAAAATTGATGCATAAACAAAGAGCTAGTGCACTCATGCATGAATCTTCTGAATGCGTCAGTGCACTAGAGCCAGCGAGCATTCGCCGCACCTGCTAATCACGAAAAAATAACGATACTGTCAGCGAAAAATTATAATTTGCTGTCATGAAACTTTGACGCTGAAAATACGTCCAAGGAAGGAATGGTTGTGAAAAAAATCTGTTAAAATTTTAATTGCCTATAAGGTAACTTGAGTTCGGCGTGACAACGGTGAAAGATTGATGAAAAGGCAGTTTGCGTTATGGAAACAGGCTCTACTGATTGCCGCCCTTTTAGGGGGGAGTTACGGGGGGCTGTATCTGACTGGTGTCATTGGCTCATCCGATGGCTCCCAAAGCCATGATACGCGGGGCCGGAAACATCGTGGGCGAAACAACACCGCGCCGGTCATCGTCGAGCCGGTGAAGCTGGGCAAGGCTGTAGATAAGATCCAGGCCATTGGCAACGGGCTGGCTAAACGTTCTATTACGCTCTTCCCGAAAGTTTCCGGCATTATTGCCCACATCGATTTTACAGCGGGGCATCACGTCAAAACCGGCGATGTCATTCTCAAACTGGACGACGCCCACGAGAAAATCGCGGTCCGGCTTGCGGAGGAAAAGCTTGCTGATGCGCGCCGTACCCTGAAACGCAATCTGTCGCTGCTGCCCAAAAAAGCGGTGGCCGAGACCAAGGTCGATGCCACGCGCATCGCTGTGAAGATCGCCGAACTTGAGCTGCAAAAGGCCAAGGAAGCGCTTGCCGACCGAAGCATCATTGCGCCATTTGATGGCGTGCTTGGTATCCCGCAGGTCGAGTTGGGCGACCGCGTTTCCGAAACCACGGCCATCGCCTCGCTGGATGACCGCAGCGTGCTCGTGGTCGAGTTCGAAGCGCCTGAAATATATGTCAAACGGCTGGCGCTTGGACACAAGATCGACGCCACAAATCCCGGTTTTCGCGGCCAGCGCTTCAGCGGAAAGATCGTCGAAATCGACAGCCGCATCGACAAGACGACCCGCTCGCTCAAAATCCGCGCTGAACTGCCCAATCCGGATGATCGTTTGCGGTCGGGCATGTCTTTCATGGTTTCGCTCACCCTGGAGGGGGGCGAATATCCCATGATCGCAGAACTTGCGCTGCTTTGGGAACGCGACGGCGCCTATGTCTGGCGGGCGGCGAAAGGAAAAGCGGAAAAGGTAAAGGTATCCGTGGTCAAGCGTGTGGCGGGCCGCGTTCTGGTTGATGGCGATCTCGCGAAAGGACAACTCGTTATCGTGGAGGGAACGCAGCGCCTGCGCCCTGGGCGGCGCATCCGTTTCGATAAGCCGAAATCCGCGGATAAAAAAGGCAAGGCTGGATTATGAGCGCGAGTGTTAACGGCCTTCCAGGGCTTAGCGTCCGGCGCCCTTATCTGGCCACTGTTCTTAATCTGCTTATCATCATTGCCGGGATCAGCGCGCTTATGGGTATTGAGGTGCGCGAGCTTCCCGATGTGGACCGTCCTATCATTATGGTGTTCGCCAACTATCCTGGCGGTTCTCCGGAAACAATTGACGCTGAAGTAACCAGCATTCTTGAACGCTCAGTTGCCCGCGTCAACGGCGTCAAGGCCGTGCGTTCCTCCAGCGAAGAAAACAATTTACGTATCTTTATCGAATTCAGCCCTTCGGCCGATTTGGTGGATGCGGCAAATGACGTGCGCGAGGCCGTTTCCCGTGCGGAACGTCAATTACCCGACAGCGTTGAAAACCTTACCGTCATCAAAGCCGACCGCGATGCGCGCCCGGTCATCCGGCTCGCGGTAACGAGCGGCACGCTTCCTGTTGATGAGGTTACGCGCGTTGTCGAAGAAGAGATCGTTCCGGATTTAACCGCGGTTGATGGGGTTGCAGAGGCCCGGATTTTTGGGGACCGCAAACGAGTGCTACGCGTCAAGGTCGATCCAAACCGGCTGGCGGCCCATGGCCTGTCTGTTCGCGATGTGTCAAATCTGCTCCGTAATGCGCGCTATGATGTGCCAGCAGGAAGCTTTCAATCCGCCAATCTGGAAGTTCTCGTCCGCGCAAATGCATCGGTCATCAAACCGATTAGTATCAAAGCCCTGCAACTCAAGCCCGATGTAAAGCTTGGCGATGTGGCCGATGTTTATTTCGGGCCGGCAGATGAAGTATCACGGGTCCGGCTTAATGGCCGCAGCATTGTCAGCGTTGGCATTGTCCGTCAGGCAAAATCCAACACGGTGTCGATCTCGGAAGGCGTGCGCAAAGTCGTCAAGCGCCTGAATACGCGCCTGAAAAACGTCAACATTACCGTGACGTCAGACGACGCCGTCTTTATCAAAGGCTCGATAAGCGAGGTGCTGACTTCGCTGGGCTTGGCGACGCTCATCGTGATTTCGGTGATTTGGCTGTTTATCGGGCGTTTCCGGGCGACGCTGGTTCCCGCTGTGACGATTCCGGTAGCCCTTATCGGATCGGTGGCGTTTCTTTGGATGTTCGGCTTTTCGATCAATCTGATCACGCTTCTCGCGTTGGTGCTGGCGACCGGCCTTGTCGTGGACGACGCCATCGTTGTGCTGGAGAACATTCAGCGCTGTCAGTTGCAGGGGATGAAGGCAAAAGCAGCCGCCGTGATCGGCACACAGCAGGTGTTTTTCGCAGTTCTCGCGACCACGGCGACGCTGATTGCCGTTTTCGTGCCGATTTCGTTTTTGCCGAGCACTGCTGGGCGCATGTTCCGCGAATTCGGGTTCATGCTGGCGGCGACGGTGTGTATCTCGTCATTTGTTGCGTTGACGCTTTGTCCGTTGATTGCCTCACGCTTGCCGCTTACTGGTAACGGCAATGGCAAACAAGGCGTTTTTAGTCTCGCCAATTTGGGGGTGTGGCTTCAGAAGACTTATTCCCGAGCGTTGGATTTTATACTTGCCGCGCCGCTTGTGATTTTTGCTGTTGCTTGCGCCATCGGCTTCGTTGCACTGATCTTGTATCAGGGGCTTGGCGAAGAACTGGTCCCGCGGGAAGATCGCGGGCAGATCACTGTGCGCATGACCGGGCCGGATGGCATCGGGCTCGATTACATGGACCTTCAGGTCGAGAAGGCCGAGGCGATCTTTAAGCCTTTGTTGGAGAGTGGCGTTGTCGATCGTCTTTATTCCATAACGGGGCGTTACGATTTCAATCGCGGCCAGATCGACGCGTCGCTGCGCCCATGGGGCGAGAGAACGCTGTCTCAGCAGGAAATAGAGGCGACTTTGCGTAAACCGCTGGCGCAAATTCCAGGCGCTGTTAGCCGGGTCAGTCGTGGCAACAGCCTTGGTCTGAGGCACAGTGGCGACGGGTTGAATTTTGCGCTAATGGGCAGCAACTATGCGGAAATCGCCGCTGCGTCCGATGCATTCGTCCAAGCTATTGAAGAAAAACTTCCAGGCATCAGCAATCTGCGCATTGAATATCAGGCGACCCAGCCGCAAATCTCTTTGAAGATCGACCGTGAACGCGCATCAAACCTTAATGTAGACATTGCCGATCTTGCGAGCACTATCCGGGTTCTGGTGGATGGCTACGAGGTCGCGGAGCTAACAGTCCATGACCGCGCCGTGCCGATCATCCTGCAATCTTCAGCCGGGTCTATTACGGCGCCGTCCGATTTGGGCAATCTTTATGTGCGCTCTCAAGACGGAAAGCTGATCCCGCTCATTCAAATGATATCCTTCAAGCAGGAGGGCGTTGCAGCCGAACTTGACCGAAGCGCACAGCGCCGCGCGATTGAAATCAACGCGGATATTTCGCCAAACTTTCCCTTACGCGATGCGGTTGACGCTGTCCGCAACCTCGCCAAAACCGAGTTGCCTCCCGGAATTGGCCTGTTGTTTCAAGGGGAAGCCGCCACTCTGGAAGAAACCTCGCACGATATAGCCATAACGTTCGCCATTGCGCTTCTGGTGGTGTTTCTTGTCCTCGCGGCGCAGTTCGAGAGCTTGACCAGTGCGGGCGTAATCATGATCACCGTGCCATTCGGCATAGCGGCCGCTGTTTACGCGTTGTTCCTGACAGGCACGACGCTCAACATTTACAGCCAGATCGGTATTTTGATGCTCGTGGGGATCATGGCCAAGAATGGCATTCTCATGGTCGAGTTCGCCGATCAGCTTCGCGACCGTGGGGCGAGCGTCATTGAAGCTGCGCATGAGGCTGCGAGCGTTCGTCTGCGCCCGATCGTCATGACCATGATTTCCACGGTTTTCGCCGCGTTACCGCTTATTTTGAGCGGCGGTCCCGGCTCGGAATCGCGTGCGGCAATCGGATGGGTGGTTTTCGGCGGCCTTGGGCTGGCGGCGGTTTTCACGCTGTTTTTGACGCCTGCTGTTTATGTTCTCATTGCCGGGCTGTCGAAACCGCGCGCCAGCGCATCAGAGGAACTCGTTGAACAAATGCGCGATTTCCAAAAGATGTAAACAAATCTGCTGGCAGTATTCGCGGTCGATTATGACATTGCTGATTGACAGCAGCGTATCAGCCTGTCTCAATGCTGCCGAAAAATGCTGTAGCATCAATTCCTAGAGCGTTATTCGTTCACACTTGTTCACGTCTAATGCTCTAAATTTATTGTTTCACGCGCTTTCTGATACGAATAGCCGCTTCGTACTTTTCCGGAAAGTGCTCTAACCATCGGCTGCTACTATGACCATGCTCGCCGCTTCCCGTTCTGGCCCGTTAACCGGCCGGGCTGCTATTCCTGGAGATAAGTCCATTTCCCACCGCTCGCTGATGTTCGGTGCGCTTGCCATTGGTGAGACGCGTATTTCCGGGCTTTTGGAGGCGGATGACGTGCTCGCCACCGCGCGCGTGGTTGGGCAGTTGGGCGCTGGCGTGCGTCGCGACGCGGCCGAATGGGTGGTGACCGGGCGCGGCCTCGGCGGCCTCATAGCGCCTGCTGAGCCGCTCGATTTCGGCAATTCGGGCACAGGCGCGCGGCTGATGATGGGCGTGGTGGCCGGGCATCCTATTAAAGCGGTGTTTACGGGCGATGCCTCGCTTTGCCGCCGTCCCATGGGGCGGGTATTGGCTCCGCTGAAGCAGATGGGGCTGACGGTTGAGGAAGAGCGGGAGACGCTGCCATTTACGCTAAACGGGACAGACAGCGTCATCCCTATCGTGTACTCACTTCCGGTACCATCGGCACAGGTAAAATCCGCTGTGCTGATAGCGGGGTTAAGCTCCTCAGGTGAGACATCTGTTATAGAACGGGAAATCACCCGCGACCATACCGAGAAAATGCTTACCTATCTTGGGGCTGAAATTGCCGTTACCGACACCGCCGAAGGCCGTGTTATTACGCTGAAAGGCCAGCCCTTGCTGGAAGGCAAACCGATCCGCGTACCCGGCGATCCCAGCTCGGCGGCGTTTCTTGTAGCGGCGGCACTCATTTGCCCTGGCTCGGATATCGTGGTTGAAAACGTGCTCATTAACCCGACGCGTACTGGTTTTTACACCACCGTACGAGAAATGGGCGCTGATATCGCCTTTGAAAACGAGCGCGAACAGGGCGGCGAACGCGTGGCCGATATCCGTGTGCGGCATTCAGCGCTTAAAGCCGTGCGTGTTCCGGCAGAGCGCGCGCCCTCGATGATTGATGAATATCCGGTGTTGGCGGTGCTGGCGAGCTTTGCCGAAGGCGAAACCCGCATGGAGGGCCTGGGCGAGCTGCGCGTGAAGGAAAGCGATCGCCTGGCCGCTACCGAATCAGGTCTCAGCGCATGTGGGGTTGATGTCGCAATAGAGGACGACACGCTGATCGTGACCGGCAAGGGCCATGTGCCAGGCGGCGCACTCATCAAAACTGATATGGATCACCGCATTGCTATGTCGTTCCTGGTGATGGGGCTTGGCGCGGACGAAGCTGTCACCATCGACGATACTGCGATGATCGACACGAGCTTTCCCAGTTTTATTGCGCTGATGACAGAGCTTGGCGCACGGTTTACCCCAGCGGGAGAACAAGCGGGAGAAAAAGACGCATGATCATCGCGATAGACGGCCCCGCCGCATCCGGCAAAGGCACTTTAGCCAAACGCATCGCCGCGCATTACGGCTATGCGTATCTGGATACCGGCGTTCTTTACAGGGCCGTTGGCCGCGATGTGCTAAAGGCTGGGCGCAGCCTGGAAGACGTCAGCGCCGCTGCCGAGGCTGCCCGCTCGCTTGACATATCCACGTTTGACGACCCGGAATTACGCAGCACCACCATTAGCGATGCGGCGTCAAAGGTGGCGGTGATCCCTGCGGTGCGCGAGGCGCTCATGCAGATGCAAAAGAATTTTCCGCAAGGTAAATCCGGCGCAGTGATCGAAGGCCGCGACATCGGTACGGCTATATTTCCGGATGCGGACGCAAAGCTGTACATTACCGCCAGTCTGGAAGAACGCGCGCGCCGCCGTTTCGCCGAACTTGCTGCGGCGGGAGAAAACATAACGTATGAAGCTATTTATGCCGATCTTGAGGCACGAGACTTGCGCGATCAGAGCCGCGTCGTATCACCATTACGTATTGCAGAGGATGCGGACTTGCTCGATACTACTAAATTAGATATAGAAGCAGCACTTTTCGCCGCTGTGAGATTGATCGACGCTGCGATGGATCGCTCAAAATGTGCATTTGGGTAGTATTTATTAACTGATGCATGAGTGATCTTAAGGATTTCAAGCCGTTGGGCGCGAAATTGTAGACGTGGTTTTGTCTTTCCGGCAAAAAATTGAACCTGAATAACGGATGTCAGCGCACCTCTCGCCGGTGAGAGGGGCCCTGCCCGTTTATTCTTATTGGCGCATCAGGCGTCGTACAAACAACCGGCTAGGATCTTGATGAGTTTACCTCAAGCACACGAGCAAGGAGCGAAGGAATACAATCCGACGAGTGAAGACTTCGCCGCCCTTCTGGAAGAGTCTTTCGCCCATTCGGATATCCAAGAAGGTTCCGTCGTCAAAGGCAAAATTGTCTCCATCGAAAAAGACATGGCGCTTATCGATGTCGGGCTGAAAACCGAAGGCCGCGTTCCGCTGAAGGAATTCGGCATGGTCGGCAAACAGGCAGCTGTTGGCGTCGGCGATACGGTCGAAGTTTATCTGGAGCGCGTCGAAAACGCTGTTGGCGAAGCGGTCCTCTCACGCGAGAAAGCCCGCCGCGAAGAAAGCTGGAACCGGCTTGAAGAAAAATACAACGCCAGTGAAAAGGTCGAAGGCGTTATTTTCAACAAAGTCAAAGGCGGTTTTACCGTCGATCTCGATGGCGCTGTGGCATTTTTGCCGGGCAGTCAGGTGGATATTCGTCCCGTGCGCGATATCGCCCCGTTGATGAACGTCGCTCAGCCGTTCCAAATTCTGAAAATGGACCGCCGTCGCGGCAACATCGTCGTGTCCCGCCGTTCGGTTCTGGAAGAAACGCGTGCAGAACAGCGTTCAGAGATCGTCTCCAAGCTGGAAGAAGGTCAGGTGGTCGATGGCGTGGTGAAAAATATCACCGATTACGGCGCATTTATCGATCTTGGCGGTATCGACGGCCTCTTGCATGTCACCGATATGGCTTGGCGTCGTGTCAATCATCCGTCGGAAATTCTCAATGTTGGCGATAACGTCAAGGTTCAGATTGTTCGTATCAATCCAGATACCCATCGCATCAGCCTTGGCATGAAGCAGCTTGAAGCTGATCCGTGGCAGAGCATTGAGACCAAATATCCAGTTGACGCCAAGTTTATGGGTAAAGTCACAAACATCACCGATTACGGCGCGTTTGTGGAGCTTGAGCCGGGCGTTGAAGGGCTTATCCACGTTTCGGAAATGAGCTGGGTGAAGAAGAATATCCATCCCGGCAAGATCGTTTCCACCAGCCAGGAAGTGGAAGTCCAGGTGCTCGAAGTCGATCCTTCGAAGCGGCGCATCTCGCTTGGTCTCAAGCAGACGCAGGAAAATCCGTGGCGCGCCTTTGCCGAAAACAATCCGAAAGGCACGAACATCGAAGGCGCTGTGCGCAACGTTACCGAGTTCGGCCTGTTTGTCGGCCTGGACGGCGGTATCGACGGCATGATTCACCTCTCCGATCTCGATTGGAACAAGCCAGGCGAAGAAGCCCTCAAAGAGTACAACAAGGGCGATGTCGTGCGTGCGGTGGTGCTCGATGCTGATCCGGACAAGGAACGCATCAGCCTTGGTATCAAACAGCTTGGCGCAGATCCGTTCCAGTCGGCCGCAACCCTCAAGAAAGGCTCCGTGGTAACCTGCGAAGTGCTGGAAGTGAAGGATGGCGGTCTGGAAGTGCGTATCGCCGACACCGATATGGGCACATTCGTGCGCCGTGCCGATCTGTCTCGCGATCGCTCGGAACAGCGTCCGGAACGCTTCTCCGTTGGCGACCGGGTGGATGCCGTTGTGCAGTCCATCGACAAGAACAGCCGCAAGATTTCCGTGTCCATCAAGGCGCTGGAAATCGCCGAAGAAAAGGAAGCGGTTGCGCAGTACGGTTCGACCGATAGCGGCGCCTCGCTGGGCGATATTCTTGGTGCTGCTCTGTCCAAAGCTCAGGAAAAAGACGATTCCGACGAGCAAGACGGACAGGAAGAAACAGAAGAGAAGTAAGAGTGTAGGGGGAGAGGATAGCGCGCAAGCTGTCCTTCCCCCCTGCCTCGCATATTGCGGATCTGAGTAAGCAACCAGAGGAATGACCCAGCCATGACGCTCGACGCTGATAGTCTCGCTGAACGCAGACGACTGAAACGCCGGCTTAGCTGGTGGCGCATTGCAGCTATTCTCGCCATTGTGGGAATGCTTGCCGTCATGGGAGTCTTACAGAGCCCCAAAGGTATCGGGAGGATGTCGTTCAGCCCGCAAATTGCGCGGGTTAATATCTCCGGTATGATCCTTGATGACCGTAAACAGCGTGAGCTTTTAGAAACAATCGGCGAATCCAAAAATGTTAAGGCTGTAATCGTCCACATCAACAGCCCTGGCGGCACGACGACAGGCGGTGAAGCACTGTATCTGGCGTTGCGCAAACTCGCCAAGAAAAAGCCAATAGTGGCCGTGTTTGGCACCTCTGCGACATCGGCTGCGTACTTAGCAGGTATTTCCACTGATTACATTGTGGCGCGCGGAAATAGCATTACTGGCTCGGTGGGCGTGGTCTTTCAATGGCCCGAAGTATCCGATTTGTTAAAAAATTGGGGCATTCGCATAGAAGAAATTCGTAGTGGTCCGCTAAAAGCTGTGCCCTCGCCATTCGCGCCAACGGACGACGCAGGCCGCCGAGTCGCAGAAGAAATTGTTAACGAATCACGTGATTGGTTCGTGCAAATCGTAAAAGAACGACGTAAGCTGAATAATGTGGTTGTTGCCGAAATCAAGACCGGACGCATTTATACTGGCCGTCAGGCTCTGAAACTCAAGCTTATAGATGCCATCGGAGATGAAGAGACTGCAAAAATCTGGCTTGAAGAAAAGCGGAAGGTGTCGAAAGACTTGGACGTTGTTGAGTGGAAGGTAGATATAGGCTCAAGTTGGTATTCACCTCGTGGTATGGCCAATAGCCTTGGAGCATTCCTTGGTGCGGCAATTCATAAGGCGGGAGAAACTGTTGCTGAAAAATATCGCTTCAATAATCTTGACGGGCTCACGTCACTTTGGCACCCTCAACATCAACAATAAACTGAAAATTTGATTATTTTCCTAGGATGCTGAAGTCATGATCAAGTCTGAGCTGATAGAAAAGGTAGCTCTTGCCAACCCTCACCTTTTCCAGCGCGATGTAGAGCTTATAGTGAACGTTATTTTCGATGAGATCGTCGGAGCTCTGTCGCAGGGCAAGCGTGTCGAATTGCGCGGTTTTGGCGCTTTTTCCGTAAAGGATCGGCCCGCCCGCACTGGACGTAATCCAAGAACCGGTGAACAGGTGGAAGTGGACGCAAAAGCTGTTCCCTTCTTCAAGACCGGTAAAGAATTACGTTTGCGTATGAATAAGGATTCTGAAACCAACAGTGTAGTAAAGTCTGCGAAGAAAACGAATTCAAAGACGACTACAAAAGCAAGCTCGAAGGCTCCTTTGTTGGACGGCAAGGCAGCTTCTTCCAAGGCAAACACGGCAGCCGTAAAAAATGCGCCGAAGCAAGCCAAGGCAGAAGTCGAAAGCAAGCCGAAGGCAAAAGCTAAGGTTTCTACTGAGGCGAAAGCTACCGCTGAGGTGAAATCTCCGGCAAAAAGCAAAGCCCCGGCCAAGGAAAAGGCTCCGGCCAAGGCCCCAACAAAGGCTAAGTCTTCGGCTAAAGAAAAGGCCCCGGCTAAGGAAAAGGCTTCAGCTCCAACCAAAGCTAAAGCCCCAGCTAAGGCCAGGAAGACAACGGTTTAACTTTTCCGCATTTGGAGCATATCCATGCGATCGCTACGTTATCTCATTTTGGGGCTCGTCTTCACGGCAGTGGTGGCCTTTGGCGTGGCGAATCGGCATTTCGTGCGTTTCGTGTTTGATCCCATTGCCGGACCAGACAGCACCGCTGCGGTGGAAGCCCCGTTTTTCATCTATATTTTCGTGGTGCTTATCATCGGCTTTCTGTTGGGCGGAGCGGTCTCGTGGATCAGCCAGGGGCGCTGGCGTCGTTTAGCTCGCCAGCGTCAACGTGAGATGTTCGAACTCAAGAAAGAAAACGAGCGTCTCGCGCGCCATCTACGCATTATGGAGCGTACACCGCAGCTTCGCGTTTCCGGCGGACAACCTGATGTTCGCGAGCGGCCGATGATCCATTAGGTTCATCGCTCCCCGCATTTGCGAATGTGCAGTGATCTTCCGTCTGCGCGGAAATCGAGTGGGACGCACGCATGCTAGCAACCGTCGATTATCGTGTGGAATACCGCGCCTTTGCGCAAGCATGCCATAACAACAATTGGGCTCCCAAAAGATAACGAGCCGTTGTTAGTCTCAGCCATGACAGGCGACTGCTTGATCGGCGACGCTACGGGAAAATTTTCCTGGAACTGGCTCTACATTGATTTGTTGTGGGTGGGAGAAGCTTTCCGCAAACGTGGTGTTGGCCGTGAATTAATGCGGCTTGCGGAAGCGGAAGCGCGCGCGAAAAAAGTTACCGGTATCTATCTGTGGACGCAAAGCTGGCAAGCCCCCGGCTTTTATACGAAACTCGGTTACGAGCAATTTGTGGAATTGAAAGACTTTCCGCCAGGGCACACTCGCATCGGTTTTTGTAAATATCTTAAAGCTTGACGCGAAATAAACGCTTCACCGCGTTCAGCTAAAATCCCAACGTGATCTGAAGCGTCTATTTCGCCTCTAACCCTGAAATAATACCAAACCTCAATGAGCTTGACTCATAAAGGTTCCTGATTACCCCGATGTCTCCGCCAGATCGTTCCCAACTCATTGTTTTGGATGACAAATCTGAAATGGAGGCAGCGTTGCAATCTGACGGCGTTATCCCCTTGATTATACGTCCATTCTCGTCATCTGAGCGGAGACATCGGGGTAATCAGGTAGAGGTTTGGCAAGCGAACCTTTACGGTGAGCGTTCAGGATAAACCTTCGCGACTGCGCGCCCGAGCAAGTGTGAGGGAAAGCCCGCGCGGTGCTTGTCTGATCGCGCGAGACAAACAAGCGTGGCACATGAACGGCATGGGTTCTCATCTATGAGAACCAGTATAAGAACTACTTTTTCGCGGATGATTGGTTGTCCTCACCGAACGGGAAGAATGTCAGCACATCCAGCCAGAGGAAGGCGGCCGCTCCGGCAATAACCGCGCCAACTTTTAACGCGTACACAAACTCGCCGTTGCCGGGGATAAGCTGAAAGACGCTAACGGCAGCGGCCAGTATGGCACCTGCCATGAAATGCTGGCTCAGATGTGCGCGGGCAGGCGCCAGCATCGTATGTTTGAGCCACATTGTTAGGGATTTGCCCATAGCGGTCATTAAGGCTTCTTGCGACATGGGACGCCTCCAAAATGCGCCATCAAGGGGTTCATTGCGCAACTCGGTCAACTTGAAGGGGATAACCGCGCTTCAATTCTCTATTTTTACGGGCCACGTTCCTATCGCATGCTCGGCCTTGCGTAAACCGATTGCGCTTGCGATCAAGCCAACTGCCATAACCATCGTGGCGATGGCGCAATTGACAAGCCACGCCGCAATGAATCCGCCTATTGCGAGCACAACGCCGCCAGCAAACAACCACGCCGCCCAGTCTGGGATCAATTTCGCAAGTTTCTCGCGTTGCATCGACGACTACCCGGTTTCACTCTTCCTATTGGGTATATATCGTCTCTATTATGGAAAGGTTATCGGGATGATTTCAGGTTTTTCCAAAGCATCTTAATATTTTTGCACTTGTGCGGCAGAAAATTGATAATCGCCCAAGAAAAATACGGCAGAGGCAGGCCGACGCCCCTACCGTGTTCATAAAAGATACGCGTCGTTTTGCGTGTCAAACCGTAAACGGCAGCCCCATTTCCGGCACGAATACTTTGCGCACGTCCTCACCCATCTCCATGATAAACTTGGATGGTTCCTGATCGATGATGGGGAACGTGCCATAATGCATCGGCACGATGGTATTGAAGTTGAAATAGCGCTTACACGCCATCGCCGCCTGTTTCGCACCCATTGTGAAGCGGTCGCCAATAGGCACCAGCCCCACTTCCGGCGCGAACACTTCGTTGATCAGCGCCATATCACCGAAAATCTCCGTATCGCCCATATGGTAGACAGCCTTGTTTTCGGCTTGCACTATCACTCCACACGGATTGCCGAGATAGATCGGATTGCCCGTCGCATCCATCGTTGAGGATGAGTGATAGGCCTTGGTAAACGTTATATCTACACCGCGCCCGTAAATAGTGCCGCCAGGATTACACGGCTCAACCTTTGCCACACCTTTGCCTGCCAAATAATTTGCAAGCTCAAACACGGCAAGAACCGTAGCGCCGGTGCGTTCTGCGATTTCCACAGTGTCGCCGACATGGTCGTCATGGCCGTGGGTGAGAACGATATGCGTGCATCCTTCCGTCGCCGCCACCGGATCGCCGGTAAACAACGAATTCCCAGTCAGAAACGGGTCAATAAGCAGAATATTGCCACAAGCTTCAATGCGGAAGCATGCGTGACCGAGCCAGGTTATTTTCACGGGGGGACTCCCTTAGTGGTTGCGTGATGAGAGACAGCAACGCAGTATAACGACGCAAACTCATCAGTCTCAAGCGCATTTCATCATACGTAGAAAGCCCTATCCCGTGCCGCCGCAGTCAACGCCTAATACGTCCTCTTTAGATATAAACGCGTTAGCGAGCGTCTTGCCGCCGCACGGCGCAATTTTCGGTCTCGATCCCGGCACGAAAACTATCGGCGTCGCCACGTCCGATGTGACGCGCTGTGTGGCGACTGCGATAAAAACTATCCGCCGCCGCAAGTTCAGCACCGATGCCGCTGAGCTGCTCGCATTGGCGGGCGAGCGTGAGGTGGTGGGCTTCATTATCGGGTTGCCTATCAACCTCAACGGCACCGAAGGCCCGCGCGCCCAATCCGTCCGCGCGTTTGCCCGCAATCTGGGGGCGTTAACGCCGTTGCCTATCGCATTGTGGGATGAACGGTTGTCTACCGTTGCGGCTGAACGCGTACTCCTGGCAGCCGACGCGAGCCGCAAACGCCGTGCCGAAGTTATCGACTCGGTCGCGGCAGCGTATATTTTGCAAGGTGCGCTGGACCGCCTGCGACAGCTTTCGAAATGAAATGTTAAGCGGATCAATACGCTTGACGGTCAACAATGAGAACCGGCCAGAGCGGCCGGTAATCTCATGTTCCGAGGTGTGTTACGCGACCTCGGTAATCCAGTTTTTAAGCTGGGCTTTCGGCTGTGCGCCTACGCGTTGAGCTGCCACCTGGCCGCCTTTGAACAGCAAAAGCGTCGGGATGCCACGAACACCATATTGCGCAGCGATATGTGGATTTTCGTCTATGTTCAACTTGACGATTTTTACTGTGCCTTCCAGCTCTTGAGAAAGTTCTTCCAGTGCGGGGGCGATCATCCGGCACGGTCCGCACCATTCGGCCCAAAAATCAACCACAACCGGTTGCGAAGATTTCAGAACCTCTGCTTCAAAGGTGCTGTCAGAAACTGCAATAGCTGCCATGAAATGCTCTCCTCACATATGGCCACGACATAAAGTTACTCATACAGCTAGGCGCGAAGGCTGTCTTCGTCAAGGTGTTGCATCATACTGCTTTTGCAGGATGGTTATTTCGGCAGAATCCAGATTAGCGGCTGGAATTTCCATGAACAAGGGCCGCTGGGTCCACAATATGGCGGCGCGCACGGTTTTTCCTGGAAACAATCGTGTCAGCGCGAGACGATAGGCCGCAAGCTGCGTAATATAGGCGGCTGGCACAAGCTCCAACTTTTTGGGGATAAATCCGCCGGTTTTGAAGTCCACCGCAACGATTTCGCTTTCGCCAACGATCAGCCGGTCGATTTGGCCGGAGATGAAAAGAGGCTCGCGCGCCGTTACGCCGGGCATTTCCACAGCAAGGGGAACCTCAGCGCGGCTGCCAGGACCGAAGACTGCCGCAAAATTAGGCGTTTCCAGAATGCGGCACACATCGCCGAGCAGCGTTTCGGATATGCCGGGGCTAAGCGTAGCGCCTTCTGTGCTGAGGAAACGGCGGCCCGCCTGTTCCCGTTTGGCAGGTGGCAGGGCAGGGAGCAGCTCTAACAGCCGGTGTACCAGAATGCCACGCAACAGCGCGTCTTCGCGAGGAGCTGCGTCATTGTCGCCGCTGATTGCGTCCCCGGCTTTGACCGCCCTCCCATCACGCAATCGTGATGGATTAACTGCCCGCGCTGGCGTTTGTTCTTGGCGGACAGGGTGCGAGATCCAGTCTGGCAGTGGGCTGATGGCATCGGGCGCAGAGAGTTCCTCCTTCGCGGCCTCGGCTGGGGCTGAGAGTTGCGGAGTTTCCATTCGTTGCACCCGGTTGCCGAACGCGTCTTCAGCGGTGCGCAAGTGTTCGCTCAGTCCTTCCGCTACCAGATCGTACCAGCAGCCCTTGTTACGGCCATTTTTCCCCTCGAACCCCGCCACATAGAGCCGGTCGCGCGCGCGCGTCATCGCTACGTAGAGAAGCCGGTGATATTCCTCGCGTTCTGTGGTCTGGATGGCTTCGTGCGCGGCCTCAATTTGCGGCACTTGAGCTGCTCCCGGCAGCGCCCATATCGGCAGTTGCGCACCATGGCTAAGCGGAAATTCAGCGTTCAGCAGAATAAGCCCGCCACGCTTGGCGGCGCTTGTGCTGCACGTGTCGGCCATGAACACGATGTTGGCCTCCAGCCCCTTCGCGCCGTGCACAGTCATGATGCGGACTTCATCGCGCGCCTGCTCCATGTCGCGCTTGATCTCAGGCGCGGAGATGCGCAGCCAGTGCAGAAAGCCTTGCAGCGTGGGCGCGGCGCTCGCCTCATATTGCAGCGCTAGATTGAGAAACTCGGCGATGGCGTCAGCGGCTTCCGGACCGAGTCGCGAGATAAGCGCATTACGGAGGCCATCATTTTCCAGCCGCGCCATGTAGAACTCGAACGGCTTGGCGTTTGCGGCTTCCTCGCGCCAGCGTTCCAGACGGGAGACGGCCTCGGCGGCGCGCTCATCACCATCATCGGCGCGGGTGAGAAGCGCGGTCCATAGAGTGCCAGGGCGGTCATAACCGATGGCGAACAGGTCATCGTCGGTGAAGGTGAAGGCTGGGCTTTTTAGCAGCGTTGCCAGCGATAGATCGTCTTGCGGTAAAAGCACGGCGTCGCCCAGCACCATAAGGTCCATAACGGCGAGTTGCTCGGTCAGGCGCAGACGATCAGCCCCCGCCACCGGAATGCCGTGATCTTTCAGAGCTTTGACCATTGGCGCGGCAAATGGATTGCGCTTTTTCACCAGAATAAGGATGTCGCCCGCCCGCACCGGCCGGTTTTTCGAGACGAGTATCTCGCCCACGTCCAGCCAATGCCGAATTTGCCGCGCGATGCGGTTAGCCAGTTGCACGGCCGGAGGCGGCGCGCCCGCTTCTTCCGCGAACGGCTCCCACGCGGAGACGCTGTCGTGCTCGTCGGGTATTTCCGGATCCCACAGCTCCACGAGGCCGCCGTCTTCCGCGCGGTGGGCGTCGTGGCGCACTTTTGCAGCGCTGGCCGCGGCGGCATCGGCGCTTAGGCCAGGTGTGCGCGTAGGGTCGGCGAACACCAGATCCACCGCGCCCAGCACAGCCCGCGTGCTGCGGAAAGACAATGTCAGCGGCGCTTGATGCCAGGCATCCCCTGCGGCCCGCGCCCGGCCTGAGAAATCGCGGCCTGCTTCGGCGAAACGGCGCGGCTCTGCCCCCTGAAAGCTGTATATCGACTGTTTTTCGTCGCCCACCGCGAACAGCGTGCGCGGCCGTTCGTCTGCCCCCTCGCCGGTGAAAAACTCATCCGTCAGCGCGTTGACGAGCGCCCATTGCGCTGGGCTGGTGTCCTGCGCTTCGTCCACCAGGATGTGCGTCAAGTCGGCGTCGAGCCTGTAGAGCACCCACGCGCCCGCGTCTGAGCGCGCGAACAACTCGGCGGTTTTGGAGATGAGTGCATCGAAATCAAGCGCGTTGGCGCGGGCCTTGGCCTCATCGTAGCGGCGCATGACAGCGTCGGCGAGCAGCAACAGCGCGGCAGTGGCGATGGCGATGTGCGTCGCGCGAAGCTTGACGGTAAGCGCGGAGAACGCGTCGCGGGCGGCTTCCAGCGCGTCGGCAAGGCTGGGGTGCGCCTCGCGGATGGCTTTGGTGAACAGGCGCTTGCGCGGATCGCCTTTGGCTGTGAGAAACGCCGCCGTGAACGCTTCAATGCGGACATCGCCTGCCGCCCCTCGCGCGCGGGCCAGAGCAGCGCTTGTGTTCTGGTCGGTTTTCACGCCTGCGCGCAGTGCTTCCACGGCATGCGTCACCTGCGTATCAGACAGGACTGCCGCCATTTGGCGCTGAAGGGAAGTGGGCGTATCGTCCGCCCCCACACCAAGCGCCATGCGGAGTGTGCGTTCTATGCCTGCGAACATGTCGTTCGCGTCTATCTGAGAGCGGATCAGTGCGGCGAGATGCTCGCGTTCCCCCAGCGCGCGGTTGAGCAAACCGGCGAACGCATCTTCCCCTGCATGCGCGACGGCAATTTGCAGCGCTTTCCCGAGTGTGCCGCTAGTGTCGTCCGCCGCCTCGTTGAGCACGGTGTCGATGGCCTCGCGCAGAGCGGCGTCGCGTTTTTCGTCGGTGAAAATGGTGAAACTCGGCGGTACGCCCGCCTCCAGCGGAAAGCGGCGCAAAACGCGGTCGCAAAACGCGTGGATGGTCATTATTTTCAATCCGCCCGGCGCGTCGAGCACGGCGGCAAAAAGGCAGCGCGCGAAGGCCAGTTCATCTGGCAACGGCGGGCGCTCCAGTATTTTGGCGAGTTCCGCCGCCAACGCATCGTCAGGCAGCGCCGCCCAGCGCCCCAGTTCGCGGATGAGGCGGTTCGACATTTCCGCCGCTGCCGCTTTGGTAAAGGTGAGGCACAAAATGCTGGAAGCTGGCGCACCGCTGAGCAACAGCCGCAACACGCGCTGCACCAAAACGTGCGTCTTGCCGGTGCCCGCATTGGCCGAAACCCAGGCGGAAACGGTGGGATCGGCGGCGCGTCGCTGGCGCTCGAAGGCTTCTTCGCGGATCGCGTCGAGGTTTGCGGGGGCGGCGAGTGTGAAGGTCGCGTGGGCGGCGGAGGTCATTGAGCTAGCTTCTCCTCGTCATTCCAGCGCAGGCGGGAATCCAGTAATCACTAACGCTAGCGATATATCGAAAATGCTGCGGCGTACTGGATGCCCA
>JARRLC010000073.1:0-22774 GCA_037387425.1 Alphaproteobacteria bacterium | reverse complement strand
TGTCTAACTTTAATACACATAGTTACATTTTCATAGCTGAATTATGTTTCTTTAATGACAGGGAAGAAGGGGACAGTGACAGAAGCTACCAAATGATATGTTAGAAAAAAGTATTATCAGGAATGGGTGAGCAATAACTTGGTATTCCATCAATTGAATCTTACAAAGCGTGAGATGCAGACGTCCGCAAGAAGTCCGTATATGGGGAGATTAAATAGCTTTACTTGCTGTCTTATCTCAAGGCGCCTATGTATCTTATCTCGTTAACATTTTAGTAGTAAATTATGCTGTTTCCTTGCGGCCTTTCCAGATGGAAGCTGACCGGCCAAGCCATGCGCAATATGTGCTGCAATGATACACAAAGAGCGCGGCGCTAAGGAAATGCGAATTATAAACCCTAGGCGGCAATGGATAGTGTCCGGACATATTTCGCGTAATTCTCGCTTTGAAGCTAAGTTCCACGCGTTTATCTTTCCCTTGCATCATACAACAGCCGGGGGTAGCGATACATTTCATGGCAAATACACAACCGATCATCCGCCGCGCACTTCTGTCCGTGTCCGATAAATCTGGCATCGTGGAGTTCGCGCGCGACCTTTCCTCCCGCAGCGTGGAGCTTGTCTCTACCGGCGGTACTGCGAAAACTTTGCGTGACGCAGGGCTTCCTGTGCGCGATGTGGCTGAACTCACCGGTTCGCCCGAGATGATGGACGGCCGCGTGAAAACGCTGCATCCAGTGGTCCATGGCGGACTACTGGCCATCCGCGATAACGCCGAGCACACTAAGTCTATGGCGGATCACAATATTCCAGCCATCGATTTGCTGGTTATCAACCTTTACCCGTTCGAGGCGACCATCGCCAAAGGAGCGGCGTTTGATGACTGCGTTGAGAATATCGACATCGGCGGCCCGGCGATGATCAGAGGCGGGGCGAAAAACCATGACTGGGTGGCGGTCGTGGTCGATCCCGAAGACTACGCGAGCGTGCTCGCCGATATGGACGCGAATGCAGGAGCAACCACGCAAGATTTGCGTCGTCATCTCGCCGCTAAAGCCTATGCGCGCACCGCCGTTTACGACGCCGCGATTTCCAACTGGTTCGCCGCTCAGCTTGGCGAAACCGCGCCGCGCAATTTTGCGCTGCCGGGTACGTTGCGCCAGACGCTCCGTTATGGCGAAAATCCGCATCAGCAGGCGGCGTTTTACATCAGCCCCGCGAGCGACGGTCAGGTGCGACCAGGCGTTGCCACCGCGCGGCAGATGCAGGGCAAGGAGCTCAGCTACAACAACTTCAACGATACCGACGCCGCTTATGAGCTGGTGGCAGAGTTTGATCCGGCCGTTTCTCCTGCGGTCGCCATTATCAAGCACGCGAACCCATGTGGGGTGGCCACAGGCGCGACCCACAAGGAAGCCTATAAGCGCGCGCTGATGTGCGATTCTGTTAGCGCGTTCGGCGGCATCATAGCGCTGAACGGCACGCTCGACGCCGAGGCCGCCAGCGAAATCGCGGGGATTTTCACCGAGGTTATCATCGCGCCGGACGCTACGCCGGAAGCGCAGGAAATCCTCGCACGCAAGAAGAATTTGCGGCTTTTGCTGGCGGGCTCGCTTCCAGATGCGAAAGCATCCGGCTTTACGCTGAAGACACTGGCGGGCGGGTTTCTCACGCAGTCGCGCGATAGCGGCTCGATTGATGCGTTGGATCTGAAAGTGGTCACGAAGCGTGCGCCAACGCCCCAAGAGCTGGCTGATTTAAAATTCGCCTTCCGCGTGGTTAAGCACGTGAAATCCAACACCATCGTTTACGCCAAAGGCGGGGCGACGGTAGGCATCGGCGCGGGGCAGATGAGTCGCGTGGATTCCGCCCGCATCGCCGCATGGAAGGGCGCGGAGGCCGCAAAAACCGCCGGATTGGCTGATCCGCTCACGCTAGGATCGGTGGCGGCATCGGATGCGTTCTTCCCCTTCGCTGACGGCCTGGAGGCTCTGGCGGACGCAGGCGCGACCGCTGTCATTCAGCCGGGCGGCTCCATGCGCGACGCCGAAGTGATCGCTGCTGCCGATGAGCGCGGCCTGGCGATGGTCTTCACAGGCATGCGGCACTTCCGGCATTAGTCGTTCGCAACATTAATTCGCCGAACGCATTCAATTACTCAAAAACGCTTGCGGAATTCATCTTTCGCAAGCGTTCTTTTTTTAGGGCGCAGGCGTATTATCCACAGTGATCATTCGAGTCTTTTGGGCAACATCTAAGAGCTTCTAAGCCTCTTGTGGGGTACTCACCGTACTTTAATCATTTTTTTACCAATCTAAGTCTTGGCGGGGGGCGGCAAATCACTCATAGTCAATCTTACGGATAGGGGCATCGCTGGGGGCGGACCAGCGTTGCGAGCCAAAGATTGAGGGGGCCTATGCTGTCCGAACTGGCTTTTCGCGCGCAGCTCGTGATTCGCGAGCAGCGTGATCTTTTCGATTATTGGCGTAGTTGCGCCAAAGGTCGGCCCATGCCGGAGCGGGCGGATATCAGCCCGGCACGTATGGCGGCGATGTTGCCGAACATCAGCATCCTTGATGCCGGTGATAGTCCAGATCTGATGACATACCGGCTTGCGGGCACACGTTTGCGCGATATATACGGCTGCGAAGTGACCGGAAAATCGGTGTTCGATCTGGAATTCGGTGAAAAGCGCGACTACTGGCTTTCAATATACCGGCGCGTCATGGTGGAGAAAATCCCCATGCAGGGTGCGGTTAAAGGGCCCGTGGTGGAGCGCGACCATATGGTGCTGTTCTGGATGCGGCTGCCTTTGTCCGATGATGAGAGCGCCGTCAACAAAATCCTGTGCCATGATGTCAGTCTGCCGGTCAGTACGGCTTATGGCGTTGACAGCGCTTCAGGTGCAAAGATGACAGCATCCTAAGGAGCGTTCGGCTTCATTTTGCGTCAGAATTCCGTGTGGGTGTGGGCGCAGCCTCGCCAAAAGGCAAATGTAGAATTTTAGCGCGTGGCCGGTTTCCGGATGTTGCCGCTGGTTCTGTCCTTTTTGTTGACGCAGGCGGTAGCGCCCGTACGGCAGCCAGCCCTTTTACAATGCGCAGACGTTCGGTTTCTTCGCTAAGCGCTTCCTTCAACGCCAGGTGTCGGTTGACGTCATACGTCCAGTGCCCGCCGATGCCACGCTGACGTTCGCTGCGTAGTGCCTTCTGCAACAGAGCCACGATGCGTTCGCTGGCAGCTTCTGAGTAGTCTTCCACTTCATGCGGCCACAGACCGATGAGCCGTGGCAATTGTTCCTTGCGATTATAGGCTGTGCGCGTTGTATAACGAGCCGCTTTGCGAGGCGCGCCCCTGCGAGCAATGGGGGAGGTGTCAGGTGGCTTGTGTGTTTTTTCTTGTAGAGATGCATTCATTAAAAAAGCTCCGTTCGGTAAGTTGAGTGGAGCTTCTCACACACCCAGCCAGCGGGGATAAACTGGCCGGGAAAACTTATTGTAATGGCTTAGAAATATTTAATTGCCATGATCACGCGCGCTGCCCATTCGATCTTTTGATCGTATTGCACTTCGGCGCCGTTATCGTGGGGGACGAGCGTCCATGTGCCGCTGCGTCCGCGAACGAGCCGCCTGAGCAGAACCGCGCCGCTCTGCACCGCCACCAGACAATCGACGCCGTGCGCGTTATCGACGTCTTCTTCGCGGAAGCGGTTGGCGATCAGCACGGTGCCTGCCTCGAAATACCCGACCGTTGTATCCAGTCTTGCGGCAATCGGATTATCCGCCGGCACTTCGAGATGTATGACGTTCGTCAGGTCATTCTGGACACGGTTGACGCGGCCCTGCTCGCCGATACGGCCGATAAGGCGTATTTCACGGCTGGAGCGCGTGCCGATCAAGTCCGCCGGTTCGACCAGAAGCGCGCGTGCGATCTTCTCTAGCCAATCAGTGGAGACGGTCATATTCGCCGTTTCCAGCCGTTGGACGGTCTGGGGCGTCGTCTTGATCTTGTCGGCAAGCTCCTTAAGGGTCATGCCGCGCAATTTCCGGAACTCTCGTATTCTGGTTTGCATCTCGCTTACTCTTACTGTTTTTTCACCGTAGACGAGATTTTTTGCATTTCCGTTATTTCCATTTTTAACTTTTGCCGTAATTTTTACATATCGAACGTGGCGCGTTGACTTTTACTGGCCTTCTGGTCAGCGTGGCCGAGTGGAACCCTTGCGAACTGGGAGGATTGGTTTTGGCGTACTTCCCTAATGTGGCTGGTGATGCGTTTCCCCACGGACTATTGTATGAGACCCCTTCATATACATCTATATATAGTATCCATATCCGTCAAATAGTCGAACACTGTGTTGTTTCTGCCTTCGACGTTTCACGCGAGGCGCTTTATGCGCCGGGCAGGAGCCATGCGAAAACTGCGCTTGCCCGGCAAGTGGCGATGTATCTCACACATGTTGTATTTGGACTGACGCTGACTGAGGTGGGCGAGTTGTTCCAACGCGATCGCACCACCGTCGCGCATGGGTGCAGTGTGGTCGAAGATTTGCGGGATAACCCAGATATGGATCGGGTTCTGACCATTTTTGAAACCGCCCTTGCATCGCTCATGCATGAGAAAACTCAGGAAAATGCATGATGTCAGCATTTTGCAAAAAAGATCGAAACATGGTGAAAATGCACATTAATAAGGGCAAAAAAATGGGTGTTTTTCAACAGTTAGCTAAATGCGGACAAAATGCGCTCCTCATTCCTGATGGCAAGTCTTGTGAGGAAAAGGAAACTTCCCATAATGCAGCGCCCGCTGAGCAACTCGGTGGTGCCTCCGCGACTGCCCAGCTCCCGGTGTCAGAGAAAGAGTTGCAAACCTGGTTGGCGCAAGATCTTGTTGAGCCGTGCGCAGGCGGCTACCGTCTTTCAGCCACCGGGCGCGCTTGGGTGCGACGTAAGCTCTCCTCAGCGGACGCCTTTCAGGAGCAGCATCAGGTGCGCGCGCTGCGTGAAATCGAATATGAGCGCACCAAGCGTCCAGCTATTGTCGATGAGATGGAAAGTCCGTTGGCGTGGCTCGCCAAGCGCAAGGACAAGAACGGCGTGCCGATGTTGTTGCCGCATCAGTTCGAAGCGGGGGAGCGTCTGCGTGCCGACTTTCATTTCGCTGGGCTGACCGCTCGCGTGACAGCGAACTGGAACCCTGCAGCTTCAACGAAGCGCACAGGTGGCGGCGGAAACGATCTCGCCGCGCTCACCGATAACGTTATGGCGGCGAGGCAACGCGTTGTGCGCGCGCTTGCCGCGGTAGGACCGGAGCTGTCGGGCGTGCTGGTGGATGTTTGCTGCCATCTCAAAGGGTTAGAGGAAGCCGAAAGGGCTGAGAAATGGCCGCAACGTTCTGGCAAGGTCGTGTTGCAGATCGCGTTGACGCGGTTGGCCCGTCACTATGGCCTCATTCATGAGGGGCAAGGCGCGGAGGCCATCAGGCGGCGGCTGCAACATTGGGGCGCGGAAGATTATCGGCCCAAGATTACATCGGAGGATGACAGCGATAAGGAGTAATGTTGCTCGATCTCGCCCAATTGTTGTAAGCGTCTGGCGCTCGAAAGCGCCAGACATCTTTGCAATTAAAGCACAACGGTCTTCAGCGACGTCATGGACTCGACCGTGTATTTCACGCCCTCGCGGCCTACGCCGCTGTCCTTCACGCCACCGAACGGCAGGTGTTCCGCACGGAAGCCCGGCCCGAGATTGTGCATCACCGCGCCAGCGCGGATGCGTTTCACGGCGTCCATCACCAAATCCATGTTGTTCGTGAAGATGCCGGATTGCAGGCCGAACTCTGTTCCGTTGGCAACCTTGATGGCTTCCTCGTAATTGGCGACGCGCAGGATCGGCGCAACCGGACCGAACGTCTCTTCGCGCACCAGATCGCAGTCGAGCGGCACATTGTCGAGCACCGTAGCGGGGATGATCGCGCCTTGACGCACACCGCCGCAAAGCAGCTTCGCGCCCTTGGCGACTGCGTCGTTGATGCGCTTTTCAATTTCGATGGCCGCGTCGGTGTTGATCAACGGGCCGATGTCCACGCCATCTTCCAACTGGTTGCCTGATACCAGCTTTTGGGTTGCTGGAACGAACTTCTCTATGAAGCGGTCGGCGATGGCTTCTTCCACGATCACGCGCTTAATGGATGTGCAGCGCTCGCCGTTGGTGCCGAACGCGCCTTCCACCGTGATCGGAACAGCTTTGTCCAGATCGGCGTCGGCCAGGATGATCACCGGATCGTTGCCGCCCAGTTCCATGCACACCGGCTTCAGGCCGACCTTGGCGCAGATGCTCTTGCCCACGCCAACACTGCCGGTAAATGTCACCTTCGCGACTTCTGGATGCGTGATGAGCGTATCGCCAATCTCTTTGCCGGAACCGATGATGACTTGCAGCATTTCTGGCGGCAGCCCAGATTCCAGGAAGATTTCCGCCATTTTGAGCGCCGTCAGCGGTGTGGAACTGGCTGGTTTCAGCACTACAGCGTTGTTGGCGGCGATGGCCGGGCCAACTTTGTGCGCCACCAGATTGAGCGGGAAGTTGAAAGGCGCAATTGCCACGACAATTCCGACGGGTTCACGAATGGCCAGCGCCATGCGTTTTGCGTGGCCTTGCGCTGCGTCCACGTTGAGGATCTCGCCAGTGATGCGTTTCGCTTCCTCAGCGGAGAACAAGAACGTTAAGGCAGAGCGTTTGACCTCGGTATGTGCGTCTTTCAGCGTCTTACCGCATTCCTGCGAGATGATATGGGCGAGTTCGTCCTCTCTCTCCAGAATTCTCTTCTGCACGCCGAACAATATTTCATAGCGTTCCCATGCGGTTAGGCGGAAGTCGTATGTCGCTGCGAAATCCACCGCCTGGGTTGCCATTTCTGCGGTGGCAAGAGGCACCGTGTCGATGACCGTACTATCATAAGGGTTGAGAACTTCGAGCGTTTTGTCAGTGGAGATCCACTCGCCCTTAAGGAGCATTTTCATGTGCGAAAGCCTTCTTGAAACGAATATGTGGGTGGTCTGTTGTGAGCGGAATGGCTGGGGACGTCAAAAAGAATTAAGGGCTTCTTGAGGAAGAAACCACTAAAAGCCCCATGATCGTGATGACGTTGTTATGCCGCGCTATCCGCAGCGATTGCTTGTTTGAAGCGATCCCGGATTTGCTCGGAGGTAAACGGGAGGATTTCAATGCCCGGAGCTATACCTACTTCCGCTTTAACGACAATGACATAAGGGCCGTTCTTATCGGCGAGCGCTTTGGTCATTTGCTCGGTGACTTCGGCCTCATTGTTGACCACAGACACATTCTGGATGCCGCAGCCGCGCGCGACTTCATCGAGCTTCAACCGCTTGCCGGTCATGGAAGGCTGAAAGCCTGTCGCGCCGTTCGCTTCGTTATCGATGATCACCACAACGAGGTTCGGCGTTAGGTTAAACCCGATCGTTGCAAGTTCGCCCATGTTCATCGTCACCGCAGAGTCGCCATCAAGCGCCACCACCTTGCCCGGACGGGAAAGCGCGATGCCATGCGCAATAGAGGTCGCCAGGCCCATAGATCCGAGCATATAGAAGTTCTGCGGCCGGTCGCCGATCTGATACAGTTCCTGTGCGGAATGCCCCAGCGTGACCACAACGGGCTCGTCTTTCACCGCCGCCATTACGGCTTTCATTGCTTCGAAACGTTTCATCAGGCATCCCCCTTCCAGAATGAGAATGGCAGCAGCAGACCGACAGGCTGTCCTTTTTCGCGTGCGGTCGCCATGGCTTCCGGCAGGACATTCAAATCGTCAACGCTTGACAGTTCATAATATGGCACGCGGGTTGCCGTTAACAAATTGGCGACGGCGCTGCCCATCTGGAATTGGGCTTCAATGGTTTCGCCATCGGAGCCGCGGTGGCTCATGACAAACACCGCTGGGATGCGATAGTAATGCAGTAGGGAGAGGATAGCGTTAACGCTATTACCAAGCCCGGAATTCTGCATGATCATCACCGGCGTGCGTCCGGCCAGCCATGCCCCGGCCAAAAGGCCGACGCCTTCTTCTTCGCGGGAGACGGGGGTGTAAACAACATCTTCCGCTTCCTGGAGAAGGTTGATCATATTGCCGAGTAGTTTACACGGCACTGATACGAAAAAGTCGGCTCCTTCTTGGCGTAAGGCGCGCCATAGAAGCTCTGTTGGTGTTGACATGATCCCCTCAAATCTCCTTATACAGCTTTTGATTGCTCACGCACTTGCACTTCATCTTTGCACCAAGATTCCCAAAAGTCGGTTTTTTAATAATTCTGAATGATGCTGTGTTGAAGTTATTAAAAGCTGTTGTTTGGTTGTTGTTATGCGTGGAGTGCATCTCTGCTAGAACTGTATATCCGCCTTAAAAGCATTGGTTGTTGTTGCGCCACTGCTAAACGGCTTCATCCAGCTGCTGAGCAGAAGCGGCAGTAACAGGCTCCAGCATCTTGTCGATGTCTTGTGCGCTGATGCGAGGCGGTTCGCCAATTTCTTCGAACACGGAGTTGATTTCATTCGGTGCAACCGTCATGCGGCGCTTCGCTTGATATATACCGTGTTGGAACTGGATTCCCCGGCCGCCACCTGTGACATGGAGCAATATCGCGTCATCGGGATTCACGGCGCCGGCTTCAACGGCTTGGCGCAAGGCATCGACGCCGACAGCGGAAGCAGAGCCGATATCTATTCCTTCTTCCGCGTTGAACAAACGCGCTGCATGGAAAAGCCGTTGATTGCTAACACGCCAAGTCTGGCCTTTCGAGGCGGTTAAGGCGTCACGCAATCCACCGGCCACCTCATATGGCGGCTTACGGTTGGTTAATACCTTGGCGGTGACGTTGGCGATAGCGTCGCGCGCATCGTTTTCCGGTATGATAACGGTTTCGCCAGACTCCCACGAATCTGCGATTGGCGTGAACGGACTGTTCTGCGCCATGTGAATTTTCGTCGGGGTTGAGCCAAAGCGGCCATCGCGAAGCAGCATTTGCACAGCTTCCCACGCGGCGATAGCGCCCGAGCCGCTTCCTACGCCCTGGAAATAATGGTCGAATAACCGGCCTGAGCCCTGTTCTGGATGCGTGACCGCATTGAGCATCACAGTCGCCATGCCAGCGCGGCGTCCAACATTCAGCACGCCGCCATCGCGCGAAAAGCCAACGCGTTTTGCGACAGCGTCCGCCATAGCGATGGCGTCGCTATAGTCGCCCTTCACGGCAACCAAAAATGGCGATGTAGCAAAGGGGAGAACAAGATTGTCCAGCCCCGTTTCTGGCACGAACAGATAGATAGGGAAACCCATCAGTGCGGCGTAGAAATTAAAGCTGTTGCCGGTGTTGCCCGCTGAAGCGATGGCAAGCGGCGATGCTCCAGTTTTTCGTTGTGACGTAAGGAAGTAGGCTAAAGAGCACTGTACTTCGAATTCCTTAAACGTTCGCGTGACAAGGTTTGGCCCCCGTTCGGGCCAATAGCCGCTAAATGCTATGTAGAGACGTTTAAGCCCCAGGCGGCGCGCCAATCCATAACTGCGGTAACAAAATGGTTCGCCCAGCGGATAGCGGGATTGCGCCAATTGCATCCCGTTCGTGGGCAGCCAGTCCGCAAATTTAAAAATACCAGGCGCGCTAGGCCTGACAGTAAGCTGAGTATTTTCATAAACCGGCAACAACAATGCTGGTTCGTGATCGTGATCGCAACTTAGACGGAAACCTGCCGCTCCGGAATACTCTGTTCCGCACGCTGCATGTTGACAGCGCATCTTAAACTCAGACACTAACTCCCCCTCAGAATGCTAGCACCGCATTTTGGTGTGTGATTTCTCACGAAAGGTTTTAACAGTACAGTGGTAATTTTTAGGCGTCAATAAAATAGATATGAAAATTATTATCAGAACTTAGCATGCACAATCGGGGTGATGAAATACGTATAATCTGATATTGCATGAGCTGCTAATTAGGCAATACTAAGATTGTGCTCATTTTAGGGCATTAGATGGCGCGTAGACTATGAAATCGATAAAATACTATTGGGATTAATGCATTTCATTACAATAGGGATGCGGCATGATCTTCAGTCTAATTATTAAGCGTAATTTGTCGTTATGATGGCATTGTCCCAGCGTCCGCTGTTTAAAATTTTCCAGAAAAATTGCTGCCGTTTCTTCGGTATATGCTCTCTCGCTTTTTCCGCCTCAGTTATGTGGTGGCGACGTCTTTATTCATCCAGCCAAGTAAAACTTTTGTGATAGTTTAGAAGCTATACAACACGCGCGCCGAAGCCAAAGCTGACGTTATCCGCATATTTCGATGCGCACCCTACGGCGCGAATATAAAACAAATAAGACTATGATCTGCTTTCCATGAATCAGGGCAATTTACGCCGAGCCGTTGAAGCGGAATATCTGGAAAGCGAAGCGACCGCATCATTACCCTTGCTTAATTGCGATTACCTGCATGCAGCTGGGGTAACGGTCGCTTATGGAATAGGAGCGTGGCGTAAACCCGAACTCTTCCAAAAGTGCGTAAAGCCTCGTGCGGGAGAAGTTATGGCAATGCTCGATCTCAGGCCAATAGGGGTTGTTGTTCGATGCGTCCATTATCTGCCAAATGATGGTTTCGCTATTCGGCATTGACAGGAATAGCACGCCCCCCGGCCTCAAAAGGCGATGCGCGGCTGCGAGCGCTCCCTTAGGCATGGGGATATGCTCCAGCACGTCGGCCATGCTGATCACGCTGAAACGGCCTGGGGTGTCAAGCTCTTCGATAGGCGTGCAGTACACTTCATAGCCGAGCTTCTGCATCGCTGCGACATTGGCTGAGCGTAAATCCAGACCAACAGAGTGATAGCCCCACTCATCCGCCGTGAACAAGAGCGAGCCATTGCCGAACCCTACATCCAGCCAGTCGCCCGAAGGCATATAGGGAACAATCCGCTCGATGATACGCGCGGAAACCTTGCGGTGCGTATCGACCTCATTTCCAACCTTTTGATATGGCAAGGTTTTGTCAAAAACTATGGCGGCGGCTTCGTCGGTGAGATAGCCCTCGGTGAAGACATGTCCGCAGGCGTTGCAGCGTTTCCAGCTCATGGTTGGGGGGAGGATGGAATTGTAGCACGGATGCCGCGAACAATTTGCGGTCTTGAAATGCTGGAAGTCGTCTGAGTCGCACAACGGGCAGGCTTCATATGCGATGCGCGGCGATTTCTTTGTGGAAGCGGATGCGTATGAGGATGCGCGTTGGGCCGACGCGGGGGCGGACGCTGATAAGGGGAGCGTCAATGGTCCGGCTGCGGCTGATTGTGCAGCTTTGGGCTGTTTCATAACGAGAGCAGCTTGCGCGGCTTTGTTTGTGTCGTCTGGGCCGTTGGCTCTGCGCGCTCAGTTTTGCTTGGTTCTCTCTCTTTTGCACGCGGTTTGGCTTCGCTGAGATCGGTGACGGCGAACGCTTCCGGAGCGTGTCCGTTGTCAAACAATTCGACCATGTGTTCGAAGGCACGCTCGATGTTTGCAGTGTACGCCTGAATGTCAAACAGCGGCGTGCTTGAATGATTGCTAATCAGTTTTTCGCGTATCGCGGTAAGCGCGTCCGGATCGCGTGCAAGACGGAGCGCGGCGGCGATGTATTCGTCTTCTGTGCGTGCGATCAGTTCTGGCAGTCCGACGGCGCGCAGCAAGCTGCCTGCCACGCGCGATACGAACGTGTCGCCGGCTAAGGTCAGCACAGGACAACCGGCCCACAGCGCATCACTGGCGGTGGTGTGGGCGTTAATCGGCGAGCTGTCGAGGAACAAATCGGCCAGGCGATGCCGCGCTAAGTGCTGGGAAAGGTTGATTTTTGGCGAAAACACCAGTCGCGAGGCAGATACGCCCAGCGCTTCGGCTTCATGGCTGAGATTATCGCGTACTTGTGAATTGCCCTCCAGCAGCCATAGCACGCTGTTGGGCGTTTCCCTCAGTAGCTGCATCCACACGCTGAACTGATGCGGGGTGATCTTGTATGGGCCGTTGAAGCAGCAGAACACGAAGCCTTCCTCAGGCAATCCGCATTCGGCGCGTGTGGGCGTCTCGGCGGCGATGGTGCGTTTGGTGTCGTTCGGCTGGTAGCTTCCGGGGAGCTGGACGATTTTTTCCTGGTAATATTCGGCCTGGTCCATGGGGGTGAGGAACGCATCGCCGATAATGTAGTCGATAAAGTCGGCCCCCATCGTGCCAGGATAGCCCAGATAGTTGACCTGAATAGGCGCGGGACGGCAGGTCAGAATTTCCGTGCGCGTGTTAGCGGTGAAGCCTTTGAGATCTACAAGAATATCCACACCATCAGCATAAATGTGGCGTGCGGCTTCGGCATGCGACATCTCGGAGATGCTCACGAAGTTGTCGAACGCGGCGATGAGCCTTTTGCGCATCCGACTGCCGTCATCACGGCTGAAACAATATCCCGCGACCTCGAAACGCGAGCGGTCGTGGCGCTCCAGCAGTTCGGTGATCAGGTTGGCGGTGGCGTGTTCATAGAAATCTGCGGACAGATATCCGATGCGGATAGGTCCGCCGCGGTTCGGTTTATGCACGAACGGGGTTTCCACAGGCTTGACGAAGCCCTTCACCCATTCACGCGCGCAAGCCAGATGCTCTTCCGGTCCGCAAGGCACATTGAGAAGCTGAAATGGCGCGATCCGTTTACCGATGCGATAGGTTTTTGTCAGGAGTTTCTCTTCAAGTGCGGCGACATCGCGCCAATCGCAAGTCTGGCGGCGGAGATTATAATTTTCCGCCAGCGCGGCGGGAAAATCTGGGTCTATGGCGAGCGCCTTGCCGTACATGTCGATGGCTTCTGGCATCTGGTCGAGTTCGAGCAGCGCGGCGGCAAGATTAACGTGTGCGTAGAGCGCGCGCGGGTCCAGCTTGGTTGCATGGCGATAAGCCGCGATGGCTTCCTCCATTCTGTTCATGGAATAGAGAGTCGCGCCAAGATTTGAATGCGCATCCGCGTAATCTGGCTCTATGGTCAGTGCTTTGCGGTAGTGCTGTTCGGCTTCGGTATAGCGTCCCAAAGCTTTTAGAGTGACGCCAATATTGTTGAGTATTCGGGCATTGTTAGGCTGCATGGTCAGCGCTTTTTCGTGGGCTTGCATTGCGGCGTCCCACTCGCCTTTTTCCTGCAACAGGCAACCGAGGTCTGAGTAAACCGAGGCGAGAGAGGGATTGAGGTCTATCGCCCTGAGATACGTGGCCATCGCTTCATCGATATTGCCGGTGTGGCGCAATACGTGTCCCAGCGCGACATGCGTATCGGCGCGATTTGGGGCAAGTTCTACGCCTTTACTGCATGCCGCAAGTGCTTCTTCCGGCTGCCCCAGATTGATGAGCACCACGCCGAGATTGGCGTGTGCGCTGGCGTAATCCGGCGAGATGGCGAGTGCCTTGCGGTAGGCTTCGGCGGCGCCCTCGTAGTCGCCCTGTGATTTCAGCACGTTGCCGAGATTGGAATAGGCCGGATGCAGCGCCGGTTTCAAAGAAATGGCGGTTTCGCAGGCGCGGCGCGCTTCGTCCAGGTGGTTCAATTCGCGAAGCACGACGCCAAGGTCGGAATGGGCTTCGGCGAGATCGGGCATAAGATTAAGCGTTTCCTGGATGAACGCGGCGGCCTCTTCAAACTTGCCCAGGCGATAGGCGGTCAATCCTAACAGGTGGCGGCTTTGCCAGTTGTCCGGTTCGCGTGCGATGATTTGCCGGAACGCGGCATCAGCTTCTGCGAACCGGCCTTCATGCAGATGAGCGATGGCTTCGTTCTGCGCTGACGTTGCTTGCGATATGGCGCCTTTGTGAGCTGCGGGAGCCTTTTTAGATGCGGATTTGCGTTGTTTCCCGGTCATGTTGGTTCCTCCCGCGCGGGTTCTTTGGAGAAAATAGGCGGTAGGAAACCTGTGTGGGGCTTGTCAGAGCTTCAAACAGATATTTTGCTGGGGGACGCTAACAATTTTCAGTAATCGCTTCATCGTTCTTTACCGCAGAGGCTTTAGTCTCTGCGGGAAATAATACACAAATAGTCAAGGAAGCTTCGGCCCTTAAGCGAAAGAGCAGATTATGAGCGACAATACATTGATGTCTAACCGGTTGCAATTTAACGCTCTTGACCGGGAAACGATAAATACGCTTCGTGAAGCAAAACCGCTCATCCTTGAAGAGTTGCCAGGGGTTATGGACGGCTTCTACGAGCATATCAGCAAATTTTCGGAAACAAGCCGTTTTTTCCAAGATCAAAAGCATATGAATACTGCTAAGAATGCACAGTTGAAACACTGGGGTATTATTGTAGAAGGCTATTTTGATGAATCATACGCTGCTTCAGTTACTAAGATTGGCGAAGCACATTACAGACTTGGGTTAGAACCGCGCTGGTATATCGGCGGGTATAATTACCTGATTTCTAATCTGGTTGAACGTGTTGCCACAAAGATGTTGGCTCGATCTGCGAATAAGGCAGCCATTGCGAAATGCACCAAAGTGCAGCAGGCCATCATCAGGGCTTCGCTGTTAGATATGGATTTGGCGATTTGCGTATATATTCGGGCAGGAGAGAAAGCGAGACAGACAGCGTTGAAACTTGCGGCCGAGTTGCAGCAGCAGGTTAACAGTGTTGTCGATCAAATTTCCTCCACGGCTCATGATCTGACAGCCACATCCAATGAACTCACGAAGGCTGCGAATAACACCACCGAGCGCTCCAACACGGTTGCGGCTGGTGCAGAAGAAGCGTCCATCAATGTTCGCACGGTGGCTGCCGCTGCTGAAGAGCTGTCTGCGTCCGTGAAAGAGGTGGGTCGGCATACGGCATCGTCGGGAGAGATTAGCCAGCAGGCTGTTTCCGTCGCCGGGCAGGCCACACAGAAGGTCGAGCAACTCGCTGAAGCCGCGAAGAAAATTGGCGTGATTGTCGATCTCATCAATGGCATTGCCGCTCAGACGAACTTGCTGGCGCTCAACGCCACGATCGAGGCGGCGCGCGCAGGCGAAGCCGGACGCGGGTTCGCGGTTGTTGCTCAGGAAGTGAAGGCGCTTGCCGAACAGACCGCTAAGGCAACTTCGGAAATTAGCAGTCAGATCAACGATATCCAGAGTTCAACCGTGGAATCAGTGTCGGCTATCGACAAGATCAGCGGCACTATTCAGACGATGAACGAAATCGCCACGACTATCGCCTCATCCGTGGAAGAGCAGAGCGCGGCGACCGAGGAGATTGCACGCAACGTTCACGAAGCGGCTCAGGGCACGAACGATGTGTCGGCTAATATCATCACCGTTAGCAAGGCCGCGAGCGATACAGGCGTCACAGCGGAGAAAGTGCAATCTTCGGCAGAAGTTCTGGATCGACAGGCCGCTGAGCTTCGCGACGCCGCTAACCGCTTTATGCAAACGCTTCAGGCGGCTTAAAAACAGCACCCATGGGATGGGGTGAGTAATGCGCAACCCATCCCATCTCTATGCTTCCTTTGCGCCAGCAGAAACAGGCGGCCACTTATCTGCCCAGGCCCGCGCTTCTTCCAGTTCGTAAGCGAGTTCCAAAAGCGTGCGTTCGTCGCCTGCCTGCGCGGCGAACTGGCTGCCGATGGGCAAGCCATTTGCGCTCCACGACAGGGGCACCGACATGGCAGGCGTGCCCATGGCGTTATGCAACGGCGTGTAGGTAATGTGATCAACGCAAGCCGCCAGCAAATCATCAAACGGGGTGTCTGGCGCGAACTCGCCGATGCGCACGGGCAACCGCCGCAACACGGGCGTGAGATGCACATCATACCGTGAGAAGAATTCGTCGCTGGTGTGTTGCATGGCTTGGAAAAAGGCGATAGCACGCGCAATCAGTCCGGGAGATTTTTGCTCTTCCCGTTCGTACCATTCGGCGAGTTCCAGGGTCCATGGTTCCAGAACGTCTTTGTGAGTTCCGGTGAACCATGTTTTTAGCCGCATTAACCAGAAATACCGCAATAGCTTTGCCGGGCCGGCGGCCCAGCAGGCTACGAAATGCTTCACGGCGGCCTCGCCATCCACTGGAATATCGGCTTCTTCCACGCTATGCCCCAGGCTGGCGCACAGCGCGGCGACATCATCGAGCGCGGCTTTCACCTCGGATTCTGCTTCTGAGCCTAGCATGTTGCGGGTGGAATAGGCGATCCGCAGACGGCGCTTCGATGGCCCCTCCACAAATCCGAGCGGCGCATACGCCGCGTTCCGGCCTGAAATCTCAGCGGCTTGTAAGAATCGCGCGCTATCGCGCACGCTGCGGCTAAGGCACAGGTTAACGGCCAGATCGCCCGCCGTCTTGCGCATGAGCGGCACGGTGCGTCCTCGGCTCGGCTTTAACCCGAAGAGGCCGCAGCACGAGGCCGGAATACGGATGGAGCCGCCGCCATCGCCGCCTTGCGCCACTGGCACCATGCCGCTGGCGACCGCCGCCGCCGCGCCACCGCTCGATCCGCCGGCACTGTATTCGAGGTTCCAGGGATTGCGCGTCGGCCCGAACAACATAGGCTCTGTCGTTGGCAGCAGGCCGAATTCTGCGGTGTTGGTTTTTCCAGCGATTAAAAATCCGGCTTGCAGTGTGCGGGCAACAATGGCTTCGTTGTGCCAGGCGGTGTTTTTCGCGAACAAACGCGATCCGTATGTGACGGGAAGGTTCTTCATAGCTGCCAAGTCTTTGATAAGAAATGGCACGCCTGCGAATGGGGCTTCTGTGAGATTTTGCGGCAGTGACGCCGTTTGCGCTTGCTTGCGCGCTTGTTCGTAACATTTGAGGGTGACGGCGTTCACCGAACCGTTCAACGCTTCGATGCGGGCGATTGCCGCTTCCATAAGTTCTGTTGGCGATACAGCGCCAGATTTCACAAGTGCAGCTTGCGCCGTGGCGTCAAGGTGAAAAAAGTGATCCATATGGTCCGTTATGAGAGTTGAAATCCGGGTGATCGCGTTGATATGTGGTGGTATCCTAGGAACAAGACAATTTCCTGTCCTTTTCCCTTTTACGAGGCGGGAGTGGATTGAGGAAGCCGGTGAACGGTAATAGTCTGTTGAGACAACAAATAGGAGGGCCGAGGACGTGCGGGAAGCCGTAATAAAGACAATTACTGATCCAGATTTCGGCGCCCTCGATTTGATCGAGACACAGGCCGACCCGCGAATTGACGGACGTGCCCCCGCAAAATATCAGACTTTGCTCGGCAAATGTCCGCCACCAAATGATTGCATGCTTATCATCAGCAGCGAGGAAGAACTGGCGCGGATCCCTGCGGTCATGCGCGAAAGCTTCCGCCGTGTGCTGGGCGATTTGGACGCGATGAAGTCGCGCGTGGCGGAAAAGAACCTCGATCTGGCGCGCGAATGGGCCGAGGCGGGCGATTTGGAGCTTGATCTGGATACGTCGAAACTCGCAGGGCTGCTCAAGCTGGACGGCGTGGACGTATCAGGGCAGCGACTCACGCTTTACTTCATCGAAGACGCCGAGATTTTTGCGGATAATGTGCTAGAGACGCGTCTTGATGAAAACGGTGAGATCACGGAAACCTGTCTCGCCGGGTAAAGTATAAAGGGCATCTATTGGCTAACGGAGAGGCAGGACAAGCAAGATACGCGCCGCCTGGTGGCAGGCCGTATACGTTTTTGTATTTCCGCCCCGCCGAGATCAGCGCGCGCATGCCAAGGCCAAACACTTTGAATATGCGTCCGCGCGACGCCGCGACCCTGCTCATCTACGACACGAACGGCAAGGGCGACAGCAACAATGAGTACGGCTGTAACAGAGAGACCGTGCGCATATTGATGGGGAAACGCCACAGTCGTCATATTTTTCTGCCGGGCAAGTTTGTGTTCCCCGGCGGACGTGTTGAGCCGCGGGATTATTGCACGCGGCCAAATTTCCGCTTGCCTGACGGCATGATTGCCAAGTTGCTTAAGCATTGCAGTGGAACGCTGCATCCGCGCCGCGCCTATGCGCTGGTGCAAGCCGCCTTGCGTGAAACGTTTGAGGAAACCGGGCTCATCGTGGCCGGGTATGTTGGGGATGGAAACACACCTGAGCCTGCGGATATGTCCTCAGAAGGCCGTAAGACGCTAGACAACCTGACCTTTCTTGCCAGGGCGATAACCCCGCCACGGCGGCCAAAACGGTTCGACACGCGATTTTTTGCCCTTCCTGCCCGGTATATCGATAAGGACACTGGAGGTAGCGATGGCGAATTTTCTTGCCTGCGCTGGCTGACGCTTGAAGAAGCGTATGCGGAGAACTTGCCCGCGATCACCCGCGCTGTGCTCGACGATTTCTCGGAGCGCTTAGTCCGCCCGTTTAGTAGTCCCGCCTCAAATGCTGAACTGGTCGCGCAGCGGATGAACCATATGTCAGAACAGGTACCGTATTACTTCATGCGTGGGGCCTGCTATCATCGCCGAACGTTGTGATATTATTCGGCGCTTGACACAGGCGCGCTTGCGGGTAATTTTCAGCGCATCGAATTTCACGCCGGGATAGCGGTTTGCCATCCCGCCGTTTTGTTGTTTATGAACTATCGGAACATGTCATGGCCAAGCCGAATATTCTGAAGATCAAGCTTGTCAGCACGGCTGGCACAGGCTTCTATTACGTCACGAAGAAAAATCCGCGTAACACGACCGAGAAACTTTCGTTCAGAAAGTATGATCCGGTCGTGCGTAAACACGTTGACTTCAAAGAAGCGAAGATCAAGTAAGCCAAATATCAAGTGAGCAAATGCGCCATGCACTGTCGTGGCGCATAACTGCCTGCCTGGAAGAGCTTGCCTTTTTAGTATTCTGAAGATTTGGAGAATATGACCAGCCCCGTGCCCATTCGGCAGCGGGGTAAATCCGACTTGAGCATCGGGGCTGGTCTTGCAAGCCACCAACCGAAGAGGGCATCGGTCAACTGACTTGTTGGCCGGCTGAAACGGTAGTAACGAGGAGGCCACTCTATCCGTTCGCCGACCATACCCTACGGACCCAGGAGATGCGGCGGACCTGAGCAAACCGCAGGGATCTGTGTATATATATAATCAGTAAGGGAGACAGGAGGCAAATTGCAAGTAGCGCCTTTTGCGCTATTTTTAGCTCTCATATCTCCGGGAAATTCGTTTATCGCCGCTGCCGCACCCCACTCTTTGCCGCTAATTTCCGAGTATTGGCGTTATTCCGCCTGTATTAGGCAGGAACATGGATAAAAATTCAAACAATAATTGCAGTTAAGGTAAACCCGCTACACCATAACCTCAAATGTGGCGCGTCATTCAGCCGCACTGCAAGTTATTTCCGGTTATCCCCAGAAAAATGCAGTCGTCAACGAAAAAGTGATGCTGTCGGGTCAGTGATCGCTGAGAAATTGCCGGATTGTCTCCAAAAACATCGACACAGTGATAGGCTTGGAGATATACGCCTCGCATCCGCCTTCACGAATGCGCTCCTCGTCTCCCTTCATGGCGAAAGCCGTTACGGCGATCACAGGGATATCACGCAGGTTGTCATCTTCCTTAAGCCATTTGGTCACGTCCAGCCCGGAAACCTCAGGGAGCTGGATGTCCATCAAGATCAAGTCGGGATGGTGTTCCTTGGCGAGAGAAAGCGCTTCAATACCGTTGCGCGTTTGAAGCGTGTTATAGCCATGCGCTTCGAGCAGATCACGAAACAACTTCATGTTCAGCTCGTTATCTTCAACAATGAGTACTGTTTTTGACATAACGACCGTTCGTTGCCCGATTTAGAAGATATAGCGCAGCGGCGAAACAATTAGGAGAGATATTGCGGTAGACAATAATTTCCGTAGCGTCCCTACCTCAATTCACTCCCTTTTTAGCGTACAATTAGGTAACAAATGCCTAACCAATCACGCCTTATCGCGTACACACGTCTCATATGCCACATGAGATAAGCAAAAAAACGTCTGTTCCTAAATTTATCCGCGGAAAGCACCTGAACCGCTATGCGTAATTCCACTTATAGACAACCCCGCATCAGCCGTGACGAAGCTGAAACGTTAGCTATTGATGTGCTCGGTTTCCTGGCTGCTGACGAAACCCGCCTCGCCGCTTTTCTCAGAATAACCGGACTTAGCCTGGCGGATATCCGCAAAGAGGCCGCCTCGCCAGAATTTCTCGCCGGTGTTTTTGATTTCCTCTTGAGCGACGACTCGCTGCTTCTTGTGTTCGCAGGACACAAAAATCTTGATCCGAATGTGATCGGCGCGGCACGAAGGGCGCTAATGCCTAACGATACGATGGAGAACTATTGAATGGAAGGTATCCGCATCGGTGTTGATTTGGGCGGTACGAAAATCGCGATCGCTGCGCTGGATAGGCAAGGCAACGAAGTTTATACACACCGCATCCTGGCGCCACGCGACGACTATAACGCCACCATCGCCGCCATTGGCGATCTGGTGCGCCAGGCCGATCAGCAGTTAGGGGGCGCCGCTAGCGTGGGCATCGGCATGCCGGGTTCCATTTCCCCCGCCACAGGGCTTGTGCAGAATTCCAACTCAGTGTGGCTGAACGGCAAACCGCTCGCCGAAGATCTCACTGCGAATATCGGTCGCCCTTTACGCTTTGCTAACGACGCCAACTGTTTTGCCCTCTCCGAAGCCGTGGATGGTGCAGGGCAGGGCGCGCGCTCCGTCTTCGGGGTGATTCTCGGAACAGGGTGTGGCGGCGGCCTCGTCTATAACGGGCAGATCATTGATGGCCCGCGCGGTTGCGGCGGCGAATGGGGGCATACGCCCTTGCCTTGGGCTCAGCCCGACGAAACGCCCGGCCCGACCTGCTGGTGCGGACGGCAAGGCTGCATGGAGCTTTGGCTTTCTGGCACCGGGCTCTATCGCGACTACCTGCAGAGCGGCGGCGATGCCGCTAAGGCCGCCGATGCCGAACAGGTGGTTGCGTTAGCCGCGATTGTCCAAACTCCCACATCTCTATGAAGATGTCCCCCCGCTGATGCGCCGCTATATCTTCGCTGATAATCCGGAAGCTGTCGTTCGTCAGCCGATCTATGGCGACGCCAGCGGCGTACGCGGCGCAGCCAGGCTTTGGAAAAGTTGATGGCGTTGCTCAAAAAGCTTCACAACGGCACAGTTTTTGACGAGTTCTTAAGCATTTCCCATAAAGGTATGCTATGGTTTGAGTAATACAGCTTGAAAATTATCCAAGATAATTATTTCGAACCTATTGTGCGGCGTAATCCTGGGGAGGTTGACGGATGTTCACGACGCGTCTTTTCTTAAATTTGGGAATGGTTTGCATTAGCTTGCTGGCAGCGGGTTTGGTTCTCTCCAGCACAGCCGAAGCTGGGAAACGCCGTTGCGTGCACGAATGCTACGAGCAGGTACCCGCACCTGTAATTCATAGGACGTATAAATATCGGGTTCTGGAAAAGCGCGGACGTTATGAAATCAAGCGCAAGCCAAGCCGCTATGGCTGGGTGAAACGTCGCGTCATGGTCAAGCGTCCTGCAATTTATCGCACTGTGACTGTCCGCCGAAAGCTTCCCGCCCGTTTCGTGTGGGAGAAACGTTGGGTCGATGGCCGTTACATCAAGTGCAAGGTGCGTGTTCCGGGCAAAATCGTTGAGCGCACGAAGCGGGTTCTGGTGTCGCGCGCGCGTTATGTCCCCACCGGCGAATATGTCGAAAAGCGTATCTTGTTGAAACCGTACAAGAATATCTCTGTCTATCATCGCGCTCGCCATCGTTATATGACACGGCGCGTTGCCATTCAGCCTGAAGGCTATGTGTGGCGTCCGTTTCGGCATCGCTGATACGCTGACAGGTATCTTTTTAAGTAATTCGTAGCGTTGCGAATGTTATTGTGCGCTGCAGCATAATTGTTGCAGCGCAGCGTGAAAGTCTGCATAATGTTGCTTGCGAGTGGGAAAGGGAACAACTGAGCATTCCAGAAACTTGGAATGCCGATGACAGGCAGGTGCGCGATGGTCTGGAGCAATATATTTTTGGGGTTGGGAAAATCCACTGATCCTTTCCGCTGGTTGACGCTGCCAGCAAAAGAAATAAAACGCGACATTCTGCCTGTAAAAAAGGAAACGGACATTTCCGGTTACTTGCTGGATGTGACACGCAAAGCGCTGCTATCCTTCACAACGTCGCTCACCAAGGTTTCATCGCAAGTTCACGGCTTTTTTTCTGGATTGAGCCAGTATCTCGCTTTCGAGCGGCTCATGCAGAGCTGTTTCGGCTGGGCAATGCCCGCAGCCTCGCCTTTTGACATGAGCGCAGGCGTTTCACAGATCTGGCCGATGATCACCAGCTTTTGGTTTCCGGCGATGGCGCAGCCGCAGTTACAGTTGCAACCACAGCCGCAGCCGAAGATGTTTTCGTGGTGGGGCGGGGAGATGTTCGAAGCGCCCAAACCTCAGGCGCCAGCCATGCTTCCCATGGATGTAACCGGCGCGGGGATGCCGATTTACAGTGCGGCCATGGCAATGACAACAGCGCTGTTTTCGTTCGCGCCCACTGTGATGCGCCCCTGGGGCTAGGGCCTGTTGACATTCAGCACACGAGGCTGCGTTGAAGCATAATCGCCTCTGAACAGGAGAAAAGCGCAAGTAAGTGCCGAGCATTTTCGACGCATTCAGGGGCGATTTTGCTCCAACCCCGAAAGGGGCCGCGTGCAAATCCGCCATTTCGGCGTTGCAGAACCTTGAAAGGGGATGGCCCTTCCATCGGTTCT
>JARRLC010000072.1:0-11610 GCA_037387425.1 Alphaproteobacteria bacterium | reverse complement strand
GTGCTGGTGAACGTGCAACGCGGCGGACCATCCACCGGGCAGCCGACCAAGGCCGAACAAGGCGACCTGCTGACAACAATGTTCGGCAGCCACGGCGACGCGCCCAAAATTGTCATCGCGCCCGGCACCATTGAAGAGTGTGTCTATTCGGTTATCACCGCGCGCAAACTTGCCGAGACATTCAACATGGTGGTGGTGGTACTCTCGGACGCCAATCTCGCCACATCGCAACAGCCGTTCACGCGCCCCACGTTCTCTGACGCCTGGGTGGCGCCCCCCATCGACCAGACCGAAATCACGAACGGCGCCAAGCCATATGACTGGGACGAGATTACCGGCATTTCCCGCCGCATCACGCCCGGCCAGCGGGGCGGTATGTTTACGCTCACCGGCCTCGCTCACGATGTTTCCAGCCGCGTGGCTTACGATCCGATCAGCAACGAACGCGGTATGCGCGCCCGCTCGCTGAAGCTGGCGTCCCTGAAACGCACGTTGAAACCCCCGAAGATCTTTGGCGAGCCTGAAGGCGATCTGCTGATTATCGGCTGGGGCAGCACGAAAGGCGCTATCGAAGAAGCCGTCGCAACCGCACGCCAGGAAGGACATAAGGTTTCCTCGCTGCATCTGTGGTTCTTGCAGCCGATGGCGCCGGGCATCAAAGAGATCATGCAGCGCTTTAAACGCGTGATGACCATCGAAGCTAACTGGTCAGACGATCCGGACGAAGAGATCATCGACGAAACCAACCGCCGCTATTCGGCGCTGGCAATGCTGTTGCGCTCGCGCTACCTGATCGACGTCGATTGCTGGAGCGAGGTGCGCGGTCAGCCGATCAAGCCGGGCGTCATCCGCCAGATCATCGTGGATAAGCTCGCCAAGGTTTCCGATACGCCAACGAACAACGTTTCAGATCAATAGGTTCCGTCATGGATCAAAACGCCACTGAATGCCTGCTCCGCATGTGCGATCAGCAATATGAGCTTGAAGACTATCAAGCCGGCGTCCCGCGCTGGTGCAATGGCTGCGGCGACAACGCTATTCTCGCCGCCGTGCAGCGCCTGTGCCGCGATGAAAAGCTCAAGCCTGAGAAAACCGTGTTCATATCCGGCATCGGATGTTCAAGCCGCTTCCCGCATTACATGAAAACTTACGGATTTCACGGTATCCACGGACGCGCGCTGCCCATCGCCGAGGGCATCCGCATGGCGCGGGGCGATCTCAACATTTTCGTCAACACCGGCGACGGCGATTGTTGCAGCATTGGCGCGGCGCACTGGATTCACGCCATCCGCTACAACATGAACATGACCGTCATGCTGCATGACAACGAAATTTACGGCCTGACGAAAAAGCAAGCCTCGCCAACCACGCCAAGAGGCATAAAGAGCAACACCACGCCACGAGGCGCCTATCTCAACGCGCTTCAGCCGCTAACCGTTACGCTCGGCATACAGAACGCTTCCTTCGTGGCGCAAGCGGTCGATTGGATCCCGGAAGTTCTCTACTCAATCCTTTCTAAGGCATACCATCACAAGGGCTTGTCGTTCATTCGCATTGTGCAGCGCTGCCCGGAATGGCTGCCCGAGATGTTCGACACCTTTGTGCACAATCCGGATAAAGTGCTGCTGCTGCAGCATGAAAACGGCATCCGGCCCAGCGCCGCGCTCGCGCAAGTATACCGCAACCGCGAGGAACACGACCCGTCGAACATCCACCGTGCGCGCGAAATCGCGTCCACAGAAGATCCGATTCCTGTCGGCATTTTGTACCGCAATCCAAATGTGCCTTGCTACGAAGATATCCGAAGCACACCACATTTGCGCACGACCAAGCTGATTAAAGCCGGACTAGATAGCGAATTCGACAAATTCACCGTATGGCCGCCCGAAACAGCAAAAGCGGAAGAAGAAGAGCATACACAGGCCGCAGAATAACAAGAGCAAAATTGACATATCAGCATCTCAAGGCAGGAACGCCATGTATATGCGTGCAGGATTTCAAGCAGATTGCGCCTTTTACCACAACGGAACCCGGCTAGGCGGCGCGCTCGATACTATCGACGACTTAGGGCTGACCCCTGCCCTTTTCGCGCGTCATCGCGATTTGACCCGGCTGCGTTACGATTTCCCGCTGGTGCTCCTCCGCAATAGCAGCGGGAAAGACGCCGCAAAACCGCTGAGCGCGCTTATTGATGCCGTCTGCCACGAATTCGACGATGCCCAGGACAGCGCCATCTACGTCCACGCCCTCCGGTTTGAGCGCGAAATCCGCGTGGCGGCAGCCACTCATGGCAGCGGCGGCCTGCAAGACTTGATGACAATCGCGGCCAAACACATGCTGAGCGAAAACGCCAGCCTGTATCGCGACAGCATCGAGCGTTTACGCAAGGCCATCAAAATCGATGGCATGGTCACCGACTGCAACATCGCAATGCCCTGTCAGCTTTTCCATCATTATTGGGAAACGGTCCACCGGCAAAAGGCCCAGCACTTCCGCGAGATGGCCGGACGGCTGGTCGTGAAGCTGGCGCGCATTCTACATGCCGATTTCGTGCGCTCCCCGGAAGGTTTGAGCCCGGCCAATCTCGAAGCCGCCATGGGCACAACGCAGCGCACCACATTCGATTTCAACGCGCTCTCAGAATTATTGCTGCGGACCACGTCAAAAAAATCGCTGTCGGAGAGCCGCCGCAAACGCATTAGCTGGATGCTCACAACTTTGGAATCGCAGCGTTTTTACCCACCGCTGACCGAAGGGGATGACCAGCACGAACCGTATAACTTCGTTTTCGAAAATACCGCCGACGCCATGGCCGCCTATCGCGACCGGCTGCCGCAAATGGTGGAGCTGTCAAAAGCCATCGCCATGGCGGGCCTTGAAATCGCAGGCGAATTCGACGAACGCTTCCATGTTCCGTTTTTCGCGGAATATAGCATCGATAATCTAGACCCGGACGATTTCGGCCTGCTGCCCGACTATCTGATCTTGACGCATATGTCCGACATTCAGCCATCAGAAGCTGAAACGCTGCAGGATGCTTTCGCAGGCGGGATGCGCGCAAAAATTCTAGTGCAAGCGGATGATATTCTGGCCATTCCGGCGTTCACGGGCGGCAATATTTCACCCGCCGTGCGCTCCCGGCAGATGGTCAACGCGGCGATCAGCCTGGGCGAATTCTATGTATTTCAGGCGCCTGGCTCGCAACTGCCTAGGATGCGGGAAAGCCTGGCGAACGGTTTCGCTCATCCGGGGCCTGCCCTGTTCAGCGTATACTCGGGCGGAGCAACCGGAACGGATCACAGCCTGCCGCCTTATATGCTGGCAGCTGCCGCGCTCGAATCCCGCGCGTTTCCGGCCCTCACCTACGATCCGCTGGCGGGCGACGACTGGCCGTCGCGCTATCATCTGACGGACACACCGCAAGCTGAGCGGAGCTGGCCGACCTACCCCTTCGCTTACGAAGACGCTGAGCATCATAGCATTGAGGCAACGCTCGCTTTCACCGTGGCCGATTTCGTGGCCTGCGATGCCCGCTATTACAAGCACTTCGCGCGCGTCCCCCGCGAAAACTGGAGCGACGCGATGGTTCCGCTGTCCGACTTTCTCGACATGGACAAACAGGCGGCTGCACAAAAAGTCCCGTATCTGCTGATGGCGGATGCGGACGGCGTCTTGCACAAAGTGCTCGTGGACGAAAAAATCGTTCAAAGCGTACGGCGCACAACGAAGATGTGGCTGGGACTACAAGAACTTGCCGGTCTGCGCGGCGGTTACTCAAATATTAATGGGCATGACCGAAGCCAAAGGCCTGCGCCCGCACCTACGCCCGCATTAATAGAGGCTCCTGAGCCGCAAGCGCGTTCAGAACCCGCAACCTCGAAACCGCAACCCGAGGCGCCAGCAGCCCCCTCATCCGACGATGCCTATATCGAAACGATACGCTGCTCGACATGCAATGAATGCATCCACCTGAACGACAAGATGTTTGCGTATGATGACAATCAGCAGGCTTACATCAAGGATATCAACGCAGGGCTATACCGGCAGTTAGTGGAAGCCGCCGAGAATTGCCCGTTGTCGATCATCCACCCAGGACAGCCGCGCAATCCAGATGAAGCCGGGCTTGACGATCTGATTAAGCGCGCCGAGCCGTTTTTGTAGGCATGTACTGCCCGCTCCCTTAGGGCTTGGTGTCAGGGGTGACGCCATCGCATGTGGTTTCCTGGCTCGGACATACGCCCAGGAACCACGCCCGACCACGCGTTTTTTTCTGTTCCGCCGGGGAATACTCGTCCAGCCCCCCGGTTTCCGTGCGCTTTCTCTCAATTTTGTAATCCAACAGCACCCACTTACCCTGACAGGCCAAAACTTTTGTGATTGCCCCCATATCGGTCAACCAGTCATTGGATATATTGAGCAACTGAGGACTTGTCTTATCTGGGCGCTGATAGCCAAGACCTGATTGCACAGCGAAACGAACGCGACTGCCGTGTATCCATCCAACACCTGAATAGGTCTTGCGCGGCTTGAATTCATAAGAGAGGGCGGCATAATCCCGCCCATTCTTAATGCGCAACCAGCCGTTCTTTGAGCCGATGATATCGAACTCGGGCCCAACATAACGTTCGTTACCATAGAACGCATATGACGGCAGGGTTCCGAGAATTTTGGCCTTTATCGAAGGTCCGGCGCGGACATTAAGCCCCTTCGGGTCGGGATCAATCGACCAGCCTGAGAAATTGAAACCATGGCATTTCGTCTCTCCTGGCGGAACCCAGGCTTTTTTCGCCCAGGCGGTTGTCGGCGCAAGGGCAATAGCGAGCAAGATCAGAGCGTAAAAAGAGGTTGCTGTCCAATTCATGCTTGCGGCGAAGTCGTGAGCCACATTCACAACATCCGTAGTGTCTTCAATTTCTTGATACATACCTGTCATGGCGCTGCTCTCTTTGCATCTTCAACCCATGGGCCATCCGACATAGGCAGTTTCACACTGGTGGCGCCAAAGAAATGCGCTGTACGCAACATAATTTTCGCGGCGAAATGAGGGCAGAAGGTTAAAGCCAACGCTTCCATTTGAAGTACAAGTATGGAAGTATTGCTGAGATAAGCATCAATACAAGAGACACAGGATATCCGTACTTCCAGCTAATTTCAGGCATAAAGTGGAAGTTCATTCCATAAATACTTGCTATAAGCGTAGGCGGTAGAAATACAACCGCCATGACAGAAAAGATTTTAATGATATCGGTCTGCTGGATGTTGATCATGCCGAGCGTCGTGTTGAGCATGAACGTAATGTTGTTTGCCAGAAACGTGGAATGATCGCTGAGCGACATCACATCGCGCGACAGCGTCTTGAGCGAGCGCTCCATCGTCCTGCTGATCTTGGTTTCGTTGGGCCGACTAAGGAATGTCAGCAAACGCCCAATGCTCACCAGACTTTCCCGCGCCCTCGTTGTGAGAGCCTCAGACATACCGATAGCGCGCAACGCTTCCTCAAAGTCGGCCTTTTCTTGCGCAAAGACCGTGCTTGATACTTGGCTCATTTCGCGCTGCACACGTTCCAAAATATCGGCGATGCGATCAACAATGGAGTCCAAAAGCCCAACAAGCAGCGCATCGCTGGAATAGTTGGACTCCGGCTGGCGTTGCACATAGGAAGTGTACGACGAAAATGCCGTCAGCCCCGAAAAACGGATGGTGATAAGGCGCTTTCCTGTAAGGATGAAGGTCACCGGTTCAGACACTGGAATATCGGTTTCCGTATGCGCCATTAAAGTAGCTGTCATGAACAGCATGCCGTTTTCCTGATAAAGGCGGCTGGAAATTTCGATCTCGCTCATTTCCTCGCGGCTGGGCAGATTGATGCCAAGCGCCTTTTCCACGCTGGTTTCTTCAGCACGCGTGGGAGCCAGAAGATCAACCCAAATGGCGTCTGCTGGCAGAGGCTGATTCTCTCCCACAGTCACAGGCATCAGATAGCCATTATTGTGCACATAAGCCGTGATCATACTTGTGCCCTCACGGAACAAGGGGGCGAACAAAGTGTCGCGCGCCGTCTGTTTTGTTGACTGTTACGATCAAAAATGCCGCAAAAGCTCGAAAAAGCCTGCAACACGATGCCTCAAACCCAGTGCCAAGGCGCGTCGCCAGTAAGGATCAGCCATCTTCTTATCTGTCGCGATGAGGCGTTTTGCAAGGACCATTGTCACAAGGAAGCATGTTTTTAAAGAGCGGTTCCAAATTGGAACACAAACGCTCTCAACAAAGACAAGCTGAAACGCCGGAATAGGCTGTGGCCTGCGTATTAGATAATACAACTTGAGCCTGCGCACAAAGCGAACTGTCCATGGCTTCGGCTGAAGAATGGAAATTAGCTTACATTTCAATGCGGTTCGGCGATGGAAACGGGACCGACGGTTTTACCCGACGCCACTGTCTTGATGTAATGCGCAATCATGGCTTCCAGTTGCGCCAGGCTTTCAGGATCAGAGAGCAGCGCGGCCTTTTCGCTGGGTTTCAAAAGCCGCAGCAATTCTTGCAAATCGTCCGAGATTTCCAACTTGGCGCGCCCCACGGCAAGGCTGGGCGAAATACGGGCCTCACGAGTGACGGGGTGCAGCTCGATAAGCTGGCGATGCAAGTGACGCAATTGCGGATCGTGAGCAAGCTGCGCAATGGCCTCGCGTTTGAAGAAATCGCGCGAGAGTTTGTCGGTCATTTGGCGCGCGGCGATGGCGATAGCAGGTGGGCGGCGTTCTTCGGCGATAGCGAATATCCCCATGAACCGGAAGCGCTGCCCCCATTTGCGCCTAGCCGTCAACACCGATAACGGCCCGGAAAGCAGTAGCCCCAACGTGGCTGGCAAAAGCCACAAAAACAGCGGCAGCGACGACATGAATGTGAATATGCCAAGCCCCGCCCCCAAAAACATATGCAGTAAATGATAGCGGATAACCCAGCTCACCGGTAGCGAACCATCGTCACGACATTGCGGGTTCCATCCGCTGTCACGCCCGCGCAGGATGTCAATAATGGCGGCGGATTGAACCAACATCATCACATGGGCGAACAGAGACGACAACACCGTCTCCACAATCACGCTGACGGAAAGCCCCCAAACGCCGCCGAAACCGCGCCGCTTTTTGTTATTGAACAGCGCCAGTACATAACCAAACAGCTTAGGCGTAAGCAAAAGCGCCAGCGTCCAGAACAAAAGACTGAGCGCGCGTTCGCTATCCTGCATAGGCCAAGTGGGGAACAACGTCTGATCGGTGCCGAAATAAATGGGCTTATATGTGAGGTCTTGCACGGTCAGCGCCAGCGCCGCCACCAGGAACAAAAGCCAGATAAACGCCGACAAATAGGACATGATGCCCATGACCATATGAACGCGGCTCAATCGGCGCAGGCCCTTGGCCACCATAACGCGATGATGTTGCAGATTACCCTGACACCAACGACGGTCACGCGTGGCAAAGTCGATAAGACTTGGCGGAATTTCTTCGTAAGAGCCTTTCAGCTCTGGCACCATGCACACGCGCCAGCCTGCGCGGCACATCAAAGCTGCTTCGACAAAGTCATGGCTGAGGATCTGTCCACCAAAGGGCGGCAAGCCGGGCAATTGTGGAAGCCCCGCCGATTCCATGAAGGCGCGCACGCGAATGATGGCGTTGTGCCCCCAGAAATTGCTGGTGCCACGATGCCAGAAAGCAAGACCGGTGGCCATCATCGGCCCGTAAAGCCCGCTAGCGAATTGCTGCATACGGGCGAACAGCGTGTTGCGCCCCAACGTGACCGGCGCGGTCTGAATGAGGCCGGCGTCTGGCGAGCGATCCATGGCGTGCGCCAATTTCACGAGCGATTCGCCTGTCATCAGACTGTCCGCATCCAGCACGACCATGTAATCGTATGCCGGTCCCCAGCGACGGCACCAGTCCGCGATGTTGCCAGCTTTTTTGCCAGAGTTTTTGGGGCGACGGCGGTAATAGAGGCGCGGACCATCGCCAGAACGCGCGCGCGCGGCTTTGAAAGCCGCTTCTTCGTGCACCCAAATATCAGGGTCGGTGGTGTCGCTGACAATGAAGACGTCAAATGCCTCGGAGTGACCGGAAGCACCCAGCTCCTTCATGGTGGCAAGCGCCATACCGAAAATACGTTCCGGCTTCTCGTTGTAGGTTGCGACCAGAATAGCCGTACGCCCTTTGGGCAATGTTTTGGCGTCTTCGTCGGTCGGCACATCGACAATCGACCGTTTCAGCCTCAGCGTCATAACCAGAAAACCGGAAAACGCCGTCATGAAAGCCAAGGCCAGCCAGGAGATGTTGATAACGAACAGCCCGATCAGCACCAGCTCCAGCGCAGCGAAACCGCCAAGTTCCAACACGAGCCACAATTCGCGGGTGAGATAAAACGTGATCAGCGCCACGCCAGAAAAGACGAAAAATCTACGAAACACTGCCACCCAGTCCGGTCGGACCTTGCGCCGCGTTTTTATATCAAAGTGCCACAAATCCTGCGTGGGGAATATTCCAGAGTCCCCTTCGGCGGGTACGGGCGGCACCTCGGCGGCGGCAGTGTTGTCTTTCATAGCGTATATCTCAATCACACAGACCAGCGATAAACCCAGGTCTCTGAAATTATTTGTCCATTTTGTTTCAATATGCAACGCAAGTCTGTGACTTGGGTTCGGCCCGGAAGGTAATCGAACATGACGCGTTGTCCGCCTGTCACCGGATTAGGCTGCACGGTTATATTTTTGATCTCGCCTTCACCGGCCCGGACATCTGCACTGAATGGGGGTACATTACAACCGTTACATGAACTGCCGCTGACAAAATCAACAACGAAGCGCCGGTTCTCTGGTTTCCCTTGCGAGCCCACATGAGTTCCGACGACATGGGCTTCTGTGCTGCGTACTGGCGGCTCCCATCCCCAATGGAGCCGGTAGTGGTAGTAATGGCCCCCGGTTTTCTCCAAGGGCTTCTTGGGACGCCAGAACGCCACGACATTATCGTAGATTTCGCTGCGGGTAGGCAGTTCGACGAGATCGATAGCGCCTTCGCCCCAGTTCCCCAAAGGCTCCACCCACACGCTGGGGCGATTGCCGAAACGCGCACCGATATCCTGGTAGGCGTAGAAACTCCGCTCACGCTGCATCAGGCCGAACCCTTTGGGATCGCGGTCAACGAAGACGGAATATTGCAACCGCTCCGGATTTACGAGCGGACGCCAGAGCCATTCGCCTCCGCCAGTCCAAACCAACAGCCCGTCGGAATTATGGACGTTGGGGCGGTAATCGTCGAGCCGGGTGGGATCGGCCGCTCCGTAGTAATACATACTCGTCAACGGGCCAATGCCGACATGCGACAACGTTTTGCGCGGGAAAAGCGTGCATTCGACATCCATCACAGTTGAACGCCCAGGCTCAACGCGGAATTTGTACACGCCTGTAAGGCTTGGCCCGTCAAGCAAGCCGTACATCAGCAGTTGCCGATCGCCGGGAGCTGGCTTCTGCACCCAAAAAGAGCGGAACACAGGGAATTCTTCGCCGCCCCTCTGCGCAGTGTTGATGCATACGCCGCGCGCGGAGATGCCAAACGTCTGCGATGTCGCCAGCGCTTTGAAATAGCTAGCCCCCTGGAAGATCAAGAATTCTTCCCAAGAGCCTGGATGATTGACAGGCGCTAGCAGACGCAATCCGGAAAATCCTCCCTTGCTGTCGGCTGGCGGAGCGGTAACGGGGGCGGAAAATTCGAACAGGGATGGCGAGTATTTGAAAGGTTGGGCTTTTCCGCCGTCTATCAAGTACATATCGACGGGGACTTCGTATTGGAAGCCGGTGTGAAAGCATTGCATCTGAAAGCCAAGATTGTCATTCTTCCAGATGGTTGCATCCTGTTTATAACGGATGGCTTGATATTGCTGACTGTTCAGCTTTTCAAGTTGTTCGGGAAGATCAAGTTTCGGCTTTTTATAAGCTGCGTGCGCTAAATTCTGAGCTTTCGTAAAAAGCCATTGCTCAGAAAAAGCTTTACTTTCACCCTCTGGAATTACAGAGGCCGCCGACACAGATCGCGCCGGATTATTTGATTGTGCGTATCCCTTTTGTCCCGCTAACAAAGAAGCAACAGAACAAAGACTCGCAAGCTTGATGAAGTTGCGACGATTCATGTTCACTCAGCCGCCTCGGCAACGGCTACCCTTGGCTAAAAAATTATATGACTGTAATTTAAACGGGCTAAGGAGCAACCGCAACTCTCCGACGCCACGTTCTCTACGAACTGCCTCGACTCCAACACTTTTCGTTATAATGGGGCGTTTTTAGGGCGTCTTAGCACATGCGAAAAGTGTATCAACGCAAAGATTTACTATTATGGGCTCAACATCAAAGTCAGTCTTTCAGAAAAACGACGCTATAACAGCATTATTTTTCTTACCACATCAAAACTAGCAAAAATTACGCAATACTCATTTACCAGTGGATAAAGTACCCTGGCAATTAAGAATAGTTAATATACGAATGATTCTAAGTTTTTACCCTTATTGACACTTGCCGCACGGACAACGCTGCGCCTCAAGAAACTGTGACGGGAAATCCGTACTGCGTTATGGCATTGGTAAGGGAGCCTTCCTGAAAGCTTGAAACTACATATGCATAGTGGCATACCCGCCCAAATGCGAACAGCATATATGAACAGCGGTGAACGATGAAGCAAAACGCTATACACAATTTTCTAATGGCCATGACGTTTCTGATCGCCGCCATACTCAGTACTTTCCTGTCTTTTCCGGCTCTGGCGCAATTCCAATCGAAGCCCTTGCCAGCAGCGCAGCAGCTAGGAAAACGCCCCCACCAGGTGCAAGTCACGCTTATTGCCGACAAGACCACCGTGCGCCCAGGAGACACGGTCACCGTCGCCGTGCGGCAGATGATCGCGCCCGGCTGGCATACATATTGGCGCAATCCGGGAGACGCGGGCGAGCCGACCGTTGTCAATTGGTCGCTGCCATCCGGAACCAAGGCAGGCCGCTTGCAATGGCCGCTGCCACAAATTGTCGCAATTGAGGGTATTACCGATTACGGCTATTCGGGCGAAGTATTACTGCTAAGCGATATCACTATACCGCAAGATCTTTCTGCCCCTGCCGTTGATATCAAAGCGCATGTTACTCTACTTGCCTGCAAAGAAGTATGCGTGCCGGAAGAAACGAATGTGCGTCTCAGCCTGTTCGTGGACGCCAACGGTGGACCTTCGCAAGCCTCGCCCCACGCAAAACGCATCGCCGACGCGCGAAACGCCATGCCTGCCCCTGCGCCCTGGCCTGCCCGCTTCGAAGTCTCAGGGGAAACGGTGACGCTCCACCTGGAGAACTTCCAGCAGAACTCGTCAGATATTGCAAAAATTCGCTTCTATCCTGGCAAGCCGAACGTCATTGAAAACCCCCCGCCGCAATTGGCAACGTCCAAGGAGGGCGGGCTTATCTTGCAGATGACGCGCAGCACGGCGAAATTGCCGCTGCCCAAAAACTTCGAAGGTGTGCTGGCCTTCAAATCATCCGCTGGCGATGGCGGAGAACACCACCGGCTGGGCTATCGCGTGAATGGCG
>JARRLC010000071.1:0-12017 GCA_037387425.1 Alphaproteobacteria bacterium | reverse complement strand
CCTCCGAACGCACATTGCACCTCGGCCAGCAATGGCTTCACGATAGAGAAATACGCCTCTGGTTTTACGAGCCTGATTTAAATAATGACGATCTCATCCTGCTAGTGAAACTGAAAGCAGACGATGATGAATACTATAATGGCACCTACGAATTCAAACAGACCATTTCACCTGACAGGGAGCGCACATACTCCGGCCAAGCAAGCTGTTCGTTCATCTATTAATAGCCTGCGCTCGTCACAGGTCTCTTAATTGCTGACGGCGGGCTGAGCTTCGCTCACTGCGGGTTCATCTACCGTATCGGCCGTCTTCTCAAAACGTCTGGCGATGATCATGTAAAACGCTGGCACCACGAACAAGGTGAACAGGGTGCCGATCGTCAGCCCGGCGACAATCACTAAGCCCAGATTATAGCGGGACACAGCTCCCGCGCCGCTGGCGGTCACAAGCGGGATTGTGCCGAGAACCATAGCCGCCGTCGTCATCAGGATGGGCCGCAGCCGGATCGCGGCGGCTTCCTCAACAGCCTCGCGCTTCGATTTGCCCGCGCGTTGCAGCTCGTTGGCGAACTCCACAATAAGGATGCCGTGTTTGCTGATGAGACCCATCAGCGTCACCAGCCCCACCTGAGAATAGATGTTCAGCGTTGCACCGCCGTAACCCACACTGATGAAAATCAGCGCGCCTGCAATCGACATAGGCACCGACACCAGGATGATGATAGGCGCCCGGAAGCTCTCGAACAACGCCGCCAACGACAGGAAAATGATGATCGTCGAGAAAGCAAGCGTCACAAGGAAGCTGCTCGATTCTTGCATGTACTGGCGCGACTGCCCGCCATAATCGACGGAATAACCTTGCGGCAGGATACGGGCGGCAAGATTTTGCAAATATGTAAGCGCTTCGTGCTGGCTAACGCCGGGCATCATAATGCCCTGGACCGTCGAACTATTGAGCTGCTGGAAATGGTTGAGCGATTGCGGCACCGTTTTTGTCGTAATTTTCGCTACCGTCGAAAGCGGTACCGGCACGCCGTCCACAGTTCCAATATAGTAATTGAGGATCTGATCAGTATTCAGCCGGTCAGAGCGTTGAACCTGCGGTATCACCTTATACGAGCGCTGATCGAGGCTGAAATAATTCACATAACCGCCGCCCAGCATCCACGCCATGGAGCTGCCGACATCGCTCATTTTCATGCCAAGCGCGGCAGCCTTATCACGGTCGATCTCCACGGTCGATTGCGGCGCATCGATCTTCAGATCGCTATCGAGGAAGATAAACATACCGCTTTCCCGCGCCGCCTTCAGGAAACGTTTAGAAACGATATCGAGTTGCTTGAACGAATCGGTGGTGTTGAGAACGAACTGCACCGGCATTCCTCTGCCGCCGGGCAATGGCGGTGGTTGAAACGCAGCTATACGAGCGCCTGCGATCTTACCGAGTTCTTTTTGCACCTCTGGCTGAAGCTGGCTTGCGGTTTCGTCGCGTTCATCCCAAGGCTTCAGCACCATGCCGCTGATGGAACGTCCCGGAAACTCAAGCTGGAAGACATGGTCTGTTTGAGAAAATTTATCAAATGTGTCGAATACTTGACGCGAGTAGAGCAGCTTTTGTTGCAGCGTGGCATTCGGAGCGCTTGTCGATGACGAGATAATCACGCCCCGATCTTCATTTGGCGCAAGTTCGCTCTTCGCCGTGGCGTAAAGAAAATAAATGCTGCCCAGTATGATGGCCGCAAAAACGATCGTTACCGGTATATAATTCAAGCTCCCATGCAACCACCGCTGATATCCACGGCGTGTGGCTTCGAACACACGGTCAATCCGATGCACAAGCCAGCCATCTTCCTGACCGTTGTGCGGCTTGAACAAGCGCGAGCAAATCATCGGCGATAGCGTTAGCGCCACCACCGCCGATATGGTCACGGCGGCCACGAGCGTAAATGCGAATTCGGTGAACAGCGCCCCCGTCAATCCGCCCTGGAAGCCGATGGGAACATACACCGCAATCAAAACGACAGTCATGGCGATGATCGGCCCGCCAAGTTCTCGCGCGGCCTGGATCGAAGCGGGAAAGGGTTTCATCCCCTCATCAAGGTGCCGGTTGACATTCTCGACCACGATGATGGCGTCGTCCACGACCAATCCGATAGCCAGCACCAGCGCCAGCAATGTCAGCAGGTTGATGGAAAAGCCAAACATCAGCATCAGCACGAAACTGCCAATCAGCGACAGAGGAATGGCCACCACCGGGATCAGCACAGAGCGCACTGAGCCAAGGAACAAAAACACCACCAGCGTGACGATGATCGTGGCCTCGGCAAGGGATTTGATGACCTCATCAATCGAGCTGTTCACGAACTTGGTGGAATCGTAAACGATTTTGCCTTTCAGCCCTTGCGGCAATTGCGCCTGAATACCTGGGAAAACGTCATGTACACGGGCGATGACCTCAAGCAGATTGGCGGCCGGGGCAACTTCTATGCCGATATAGACCGCTGGCTTTCCGTCGAACATCACCTGGTTATCGTAATTGTCGGCCCCAAGTTCGACGCGGGCAACATCCTTAAGCCGCACAATCGAAGCGCCGGTTTGTTTTAACACCAGATCTGCGAATTCTTCTGCTTTGTGCAGATTGGTGGAGGCGGTGAGATTGATCTGCACCATCTCGCCTTTGGTGTTGCCCAGACCGGCAATATAATCATTCTGCTTCAGCGCATTACTAACATCAGCGGCAGTTAGTCCGTAAGCGGCAAGCTTCGTCGGGTCCAGCCATGCCCTGAGCGCGAAGTTCTGGCCACCTAAAACTTTGGCTGTCTGCACGCCTTCAATCGTCTGAAGTTTGGGTTGTACGACACGATTGAGATAATCGGTAATACGGTTGCGGGTCAGCACATCGCTGTTAAAGCCGATATACATGGCGGCGATAGTCTGGCCGACCTTGACGTCAATAACCGGGCGCTGAGTATTTGGTGGCAGCTTGTTTAGCACCGAGTTTATTTTTGTGGTGATCTCGGTGAGCGCTTTGTTCGTATCGAAATTCAGCCGGAGATATGCGGTGATTGTGCTAACGCCGCTGGTGCTGTTTGAAGTCATGTAGTCGATGCCGTTGGCTTGCGCGACAGCGTTTTCCAAAGGCGTGGTGATGAATCCGGCGACCACATCAGGATCAGCGCCGTAATAAGTAGTGGTAATGGTGGCGACGGCGTTTTCGGTGCGTGGAAATTGCAGGATCGGCAGCGATGTCATAGCACGTAAGCCTAACACGAGGATAAGCAGGCTAACGACCATTGCCAGGACCGGACGGCGGATGAAAATATCGGTGAACCGCATAACTGCGCATCCTGTTTATTGGTTGGTGACCTTGGGGTTAGGCTCTGAGGATGGCTGAACGCTGTTGTTAATTATTAGCGGCACGCCGTTGCTCAATTTGATCTGCCCCGCTGAGACGACGACATCGCCTTCTTTCACGCCCTTGAGGATCGCGATTTGCCCGCCACGCGCTTGCCCAGTGCTGACGAAAACTTGGTGAGCCACAAGCTTATCTTTACCTTTCTTGTCTTTTTCCTTACTTTTCTCCACCAGAAAAGCGATGTTCCCATACGAATTATAGACGATAGAAGTAATCGGCAAAGTAATGAGGCGTTGTGGGTTCCCCAGATCTATATCGACAGTGGCGAACATCCCCGGCAACAACAGCTTGTCCGGATTGGGGAACGTCGCGCGAACCTTGATGTTACGCGTTTTCATATCAACGTTTGAATCCAGGGCGGTTATTTTGCCCGTAAACTTGCGCTCTGGATATGTGTCGGTGTGAGCAGTGACGGTCAATCCGGGTTTGATCTTCGCCAGCGCTTGTTGCGGCAGATAGAAGTCAACAAAGATCGGGTCAAGCTGCTGAAGAGACACAATCGGTGTCCCCGGAGCGAGATACTGCCCAATATCCACCCGCAAAATGCCAAGACGCCCCGGGAACGGCGCTCGAATGAATTTAAAGTCAAGCGTCGCCTTTTGCTGCGCGACAAGCGCATTCGCATTCTTCAAACTTGCTTTATCGGCATCGACTTTCGCCTCGCTCATCGCCGGAGACTGCCTGTCCAAAAGGCCTGCGTTTCGCTCATATGTCAGCTTGGCCAATTCGGCGGTTGCTTTTAGAGCATCCAGGCGCGCTACATCGGCCTCCGAGTTCAGTTCGATAAGCAGATCGCCCTGTTTCACGTCGCTGCCAGACTTGAAATGAACCGCCGAGACTATCCCCGGCGCTTCGGCGCTCAAATCGGCGCCATTTATCGCGCGAACATTGCCCACTGCTTCAAGCCGCTCATGCCACTCCTTCTTGGAGGCAGTTACCGTAGAGACCGTTTGCGGAGGCAACTTGCGGGCGGACAGCACCTTCTTGATCATGTTGGCTTTGAAGATCTGGAATCCGAAAATACCACCCAAAACGACGCCGGTGGTAACAAGCATGATCAGCATTCGCTTAAGCATGGTGGTACTCGCGTGTGAAAAAGGCCAATTCATTCAATGGTTATGCGTCACAGATTGTAGCATATGTCATTGCCCGGTTTTATAGCACGTTAGACAGCGTTGAGGGAACACGACGAGGTGCTTTCGCTGATCGTTTTAGTGTGATTTGGGAAGATATAACCGTCAGGTGGGCAAATAAATAGGTACATGGATTATACGCTGGAGCGGCGTCTCGCGGTTTGCGCAAGGCAATTCCACGAAACGCCACTCAGCTAAGTTTAGACCATTAAGCAAGATTGAAGCGATCCGCGTTCATTACCTTGTTCCAAGCGGTCACAAAGTCGTGCACGAACTTACCTTGCGCGTCGCTTTGTCCATAGACTTCCGCGAGGGCTCGAAGCTCGGAGTTCGAACCGAAGACGAGATCAACACGGGTTGCGGTCCACCTCAACTCGCCACTTTTGCGATCGCGTCCCTCGAACACGGCTTCTGCGTCCGAAGCCGGCTTCCATTCCGTGCTCATATCGAGCAGGTTCACGAAAAAGTCGTTGGTGAGCGTTTCCGGCCGCTTGGTGAAAACGCCATGCTGCGATTTTCCCGTATTTGCGTTCAAACCCCGCATACCGCCGATGAGGACAGTCATTTCAGGCGCGGTCAGCGTCAACAGTTGCGCCCGATCAACCAGAAGCTCCTCCGCCGAAACGCTGTACCGAGCTTTCTCGTAGTTGCGGAAGCCGTCCGCGATAGGTTCGAGCACGGCAAAAGACTCCACGTCGGTCTGCTCTTGCGCAGCGTCCATGCGACCCGGCGTGAAAGGAACTTCCACGTTGTGGCCAGCAGCTTTCGCAGCTTGTTCGACGGCGGCGCTTCCGCCCAAAACGATCAGATCTGCAAGCGAGACCTTTTTCCCAGCCGTCTGGGCATCGTTGAACGTTTTCTGGATGCCTTCGAGAACACCCAGCACCTTCGCCAGTTGGTCCGGCTGGTTGACCTCCCAGCTTTTCTGAGGCTCAAGACGGATACGCGCCCCGTTCGCTCCACCGCGCTTGTCGGAACCACGGAAGGTGGAAGCCGCACCCCATGCGGTTGAAACAAGTTCAGGAATTGACAGCCCGCTGCTCAGAATTTTGCCCTTAAGATCGGCGATGTCGGCTGCATCGATCAACGCGTGATCGACTTCCGGGATGGGATCTTGCCAGATCAGCTCTTCCGCCGGAACTTCCTTACCAAGATAGCGTGAGCGGGGGCCCATATCACGATGCGTCAGCTTGAACCACGCGCGGGCGAAGGCATCGGTCAACTCATCCGGGTTCTCGTAGAAATGCCGCGAAATCGGCTCATAGACCGGGTCCATGCGCATTGCCATATCTGCGGTGGTCATGATGATCGGAACCTGCTTCGAAGCATCGTCGGCGGCTGGAGCCTGGTTCTTGTCCGTAGCTTCTTTCGGCGTCCATTGCCATGCGCCCGCCGGGCTTTTTGTCACTTCCCACTCGTTGCCGAACAGCATCTCCAGATAGCTATTGTCCCACTGAGTTGGAGTTGGCGTCCAAGATCCTTCAAGACCGCTGCCGATCTGATCGCCCCCCTTGCCGCTGCCATGGCTGCTTTTCCAGCCGAGGCCCATCTGTTCTATAGGCGCGGCTTCAGGTTCAGGACCGACAAGCGAGGCATCGCCCGCGCCGTGACACTTGCCGAAAGTATGGCCGCCGACGGTTAAGGCAACGGTTTCGTAATCGTTCATGGCCATGCGCGCGAAGGTCTCGCGAACGTCCCGGCCTGATGCAACCGGGTCCGGCTCGCCATTGGGGCCTTCCGGGTTCACATAGATCAGGCCCATCTGAACGGCGGCAAGCGGATCTTCCAGATCGCGTTCGCCGCTATAGCGCTCATCGCCCAGCCATTCGCTTTCGGCGCCCCAGTAGATGTCTTGTTCGGGTTCCCAAACATCTGCGCGTCCGCCGCTAAAGCCGAAGGTTTTGCCGCCCATCGATTCAATCGCGCAATTGCCAGCCAGAATCATCAGGTCAGCCCAGGAGATTTTGTTGCCGTATTTTTGTTTGATGGGCCAAAGCAAACGGCGCGCCTTGTCGAGGTTCACGTTATCCGGCCAACTATTGAGCGGTGCAAAGCGCTGTGTCCCGGAAGAAGCGCCGCCTCTACCATCGCCTGTGCGGTAGGTTCCCGCACTGTGCCACGCCATCCGGATAAAAAACGGCCCGTAATGACCATAGTCGGCTGGCCACCAGTCCTGGCTATCGGTCATCAGCGCATACAGGTCTTGTTTCAGGGCCGCCAGATCGAGCTTCTTAAACTCTTCCGCATAATTGAACGCCTCGCCCATCGGATTGGAGAGGCTAGAGTTTTGATGGAGAATCTTGAGGTTCAACTGATTGGGCCACCAATCACGGTTCGATTTGGTCCGGTTCGTGGCCCCATGCATGACAGGACATTTGTTTTTCGCTTGCGTATCCATATCGATAATATTCTCCCGATTAAATGCTTGTTGCACATTAGAACTATTCAAATGTAGGTACAAGCCATTTCACATCACAAATTTGTGCGTTTATGTGCGTTGGCTCTGTATGTGGACTCATCGCTCTAAACAGAAGAGAGCGGCTTACTCAAACAAATGCAGGCAGACATTCAGACATTCTATCCAACCAGAAACATGGCGCAGGCAGGCTCTGATTGAAGCGCAAAGTGTTTTGCGCGTGCATATTGCCACAGTGGCTGATGGCGCGAAAATAGAAAAGGATCGGGATACATTTTTTAAACGCACCAGAACTGTATCCAGCAAAAAGCAGGATAAGCGGCTGTAACAATAGGCTCCTGCGGTGCGTAACTACGGGAAAGCTCCTACACGAAAGGATTTTCCTATGCCCCTCTTTTCCCCGCAAACAGCCTTGGCTTTCGTTGAAGGTTTGGGGCTGGTTTTATCCCCCTGCATACTTCCTGTTTTGCCATTTATTCTTGCCGCGTCCGCCACTGGCAGCCGAGCGCGCCCCTATTGGGTGATCGCTGGCTTTGTCATCAGTTTTGCTGGGTTCACGCTTTTGTCTCGGCAAATTTTAGCTCTCACGGGCATACAACAAGACACCATACAATATGCTGCATTCGCTCTGCTGCTCCTGTTAGGGATCACAATGACAGTGCCGTTTTTGGAGAGGCGCTTTGCGTCATTAACCAACGGCATTGCGAACAGAGCGGAAAACCTCAGTCGCGGCAGGCATAGCGAAGGGCCGTGGGGCGGGCTTCTGATCGGTGCTTTGATCGGCGTTATCTGGACGCCTTGCGCTGGTCCTCTTCTGGCGGCGGCTTTGTTGCAGGTCATTCAATCCCAAACCGATCTTGGTGCAGCGGTAACGATTTTCGCCTTCTCTCTTGGGGCAGCTGTGCCCATGCTGATCATATCCATCTTTGGGCGACAGCTTGCCGGATATATCAGCGCCATCTCGAAACATGCGTCCCTCTTTCGGCGTGGGATGGGCGTTTTGATCATCTTCTTCGCCATGCTTGGCTTGCTTGGCTTCAATATCGGCACGTGGGCTGTTTCGTCGCCATCCAAAACTATGGCTGCAGCAAACACTGAAACCAGTACTTCTGCGCCCGAAGTTATTAGCGCAATGACTCGATTGGCCAAAGCCCCTGAAATTACTGGCATCACGAAATGGTTTAACAGCGAACCCTTGACGATTTCTCAGCTAAAAGGAAAGGTCGTACTGATAGATTTCTGGACGTATTCTTGCATAAACTGCATCAGAACCTTACCTTATATCAAAAGCTGGCATGAGAAATACAAGGATCAGGGGTTGGTTATCATCGGCGTTCATGCTCCAGAATTTCCTTTCGAGGGCAATCCCGATAATGTTGCGGCTGCGATCAAGAAATTCGCTATCCCCTACCCTGTCGCCATGGATAATAACTTTGCGACCTGGAGGAATTACAATAATCGCTATTGGCCCGCGCATTATCTGATTGACCGCGATGGCAATCTTGTGGACCGCCATTTCGGTGAAGGCGGTTATGTCGAAACCGAGAACAAAATCCGCACTCTATTGAACATCGCCCCGAAGAAGGAAACCGGGAAACATGTCAGCATGACAAGCGCTGGCCAAACGCCTGAGACTTATCTGGGCGCGAGCCGGGCCGCGAATTTTGTCAGCCCTGAAAGCCGTAAGGCTGAACAAACCTATACGTTCCCGCAAGTTTTGGGACGTCACGAATGGGCCCTGCAAGGCGCGTGGCAAACGCAAGGCGACAACATTGTGTCGGCTGGAGACAATGCCCAACTCAAGCTGCGCTTTCTGGCGGGAAAAGTGTTCCTCGTTTTGGGGAGCCGTGATGGAAAACCCGTGACGGTCCGCGTTCATCTGGAAGGAACGGGGCCCAACAATAGCCCGGATATCCATGGTGAAACCCTGCTTGTCACCGAACACAGGCTTTACGAACTCGCAAGGCTAAAAGATGTGACCGACGGTGTGTTGACCTTGACTGCCGAAAAGCCAGGTCTTGAAGCATATGCCTTCACATTCGGAAAATAGAGCGCTTTCAGGAAAAGTGGACACCACTTTTCCGCTCGTGAAAGCGCGATAAAACAAAACTAGGAGGAAACCATGCGTAACGGGATTGTTTTGATTACAGTGTTTGCGGCGATCTTCATCGCTTCACTGGCAATACGCGCTCAGACAAAAATGGAGATACACATGCAAAATTATAAAGGTGAGCCTCTTTCAGAACTACAATACAAGATTACGCAAAAAGAAGGAACAGAACCGCCTTTTAAAAACACGCATTGGAATAATCATGAGCGCGGAATTTACGTAGATATCATTACGGGAAAACCGTTATTTTCTTCGAATGATAAGTTCGATTCAGGCACAGGCTGGCCAAGCTTCACGAAACCAATAGAAGAAAGCGCTGTGGCTGAAAAAACTGACAGCACGTTTGGCATGGTCCGCACAGAAGTGCATGGGGCAAAGTCTGGCGCGCATTTGGGGCATGTCTTTAATGATGGCCCAAGCGAGCGTGGCGGACTGCGTTATTGCATCAATTCGGCATCGCTTGATTTTGTGCCGGAAAGCGAAATGAAAGCGCGCGGCTATGAAGCTTATCTACAAAACCTGGAGACGACGCCACCTAAGAAATAAATAACGCGCTCAGCACCACCAACAAAACTGAACGCGTTATCATATATTTCTTAATATTACCCTGACGAGCTGCTCGCTTACTCGCTAGCGAGCGCTTTCGCCGCTTCAATCAGCAAAGTTTTCGGGATAACGACAGCCATCTCGCCATCACCGGTATACTGCCGAATCGTAGTATTTTCTGATGTCGTGCTGTCGAGTTTCCCAACTACGATCAACTCATCTTTCTCGGTTTCAATAATTGTCGGGCAACCGCATCCGCAACTTCCACATCTTGTTGCCAGCACCTTAAAATCTTGTTTCTCACGCATGCCGCTTTCCTCCTCGCAATTGTGATTCATCAACGCAACAAACCTATCACAACTCAGACGCCAATAGCCATAGTAGAGTTACACATTCGTTGAGGTCTCCGCAGTAGAACAGCCACATTTTTCTGAATGAGTTTTAAAGGAAAGTGTTAACCAGATGCATAAATGCGCTATAGCCATGATCAAATACATGAACCACATGCTGCTCAGAAATCCGAAAGTCCCTGGAACAGAACACAATGGCGATGGCTGGAAATAATTGATAACCGCCAGCACCAAAAACACGAATGTTACGATGAAGTGCATACTTCTTCCCTGGGCTCCCACTCACTCATAATAAATGCCTCTAAACGAATGTAGCGTTTCCAATGCGGGGAAGGAACAGGAACAATGCAAGTACCATTAATGCCAGGATGCCCCCCATCTGTATGACTTATTGTCACTGCCCCACATTCTGAAACGCACATCCAACATATGTGGCACATCCTGCATCAAGCATGATGGCATGATTTTCTCTTTTAAGTACAAGGGTTTTCGGAAACGTCTGTGCGATTCAGGACGTCTTTACGCTTCGCGTATACAATCATGAGTTGTTGAGCCTAAACTGCATCGCTGAGTACGAGTGACGCGCAACCCTGTTGTTGAGTATAAGTCATGCAAAGTTATGTCCTGGTCGCGCAAAATCATCCTGAAACGAACGCACTACTTGAAGTAACCGTTGCAAAATTGGGGCTGCATTGTCACATAGCGACTGACGCGGCTACGGCGATCATCGCTGCTGGCGAAGAGGCCCTGGGACGAGTTGCGCTTGTCGTCCTTGATCTCCACTTGCCGGACGGCGACGGAATTTCAGTGCTGAAGCAATTGCGCGAAAAGGTTAACGTGCCGATCATCGTGCTTGCAGGCGCTGAAGCTGTCGGAAGCGCCGAGGTCGCATTCGAGGCGGGTGCTTCGGATTTCATCATAAAACCGATTACAGCCGAGCGGATCACGATTGCGGTGCGCAACGCTCTGCGTGTTCGCGCGCTGGAAGGCGAGATAGCCCGCATTACCCGCAAGGTCGATGGGCGCTTGAGTTTCTCCGATGTGATTTGCAACGCCCTCGAAATGCAACGTGCCGTGATGCTGGGCAGACGCGCCGCCGATCTGGAAATGCCGGTGCTCTTGGAAGGCGAGATCGGCACGGGTAAAGAAATGTTCGCCAAGGCCATTCACGGCGATAGCGATCGCTCGGGTCATTCATTTGTCATGATCCATTGCGCCGATCCGGCCAGCGCGGCGGCATGGTCGAACCGGCAGTCTTATCTGGCCGACGCCTGGACCGAGGCGCGCAACGGCGTGCTGTTTCTTGATGAGATTGGCGAGCTTCCCTTATCCTTGCAAGATGAACTGGTGACGCTGCTGGAACCGTCTGACAGCGCGAAGAGCGATGATGCGACGTCCGGGTATCCACGCTTGATCTGCACAACCAGTCAAAATCTCATTGAGCGTGTAAAAACCAAGCAATTCCGCGAAGACCTCTATTACCGCATTAACGTATTTCCTATCTGGCTGCCGTCTCTGCGCGAACGCCAGGACGATATCGATGAGCTTGCGTCGAATTTTACCGCACGCTTTTCGGCCGATGTTGGGAAGTATGTCGAGGGCATCGACGAACAGGCCAAGGCTCTTTTGCATGGCTATGCATGGCCAGGAAATGTCCGTCAGCTTGAAAACATGGTTTATCGCGCCGTTGTTCTGGCGGAAGGCGATAAATTGATGGTGCAGGATTTTCCGCAAATTGCGGCAGGTCTGCGTCCCCAGAACGGCGCGCCGTCGTCCGCGCCTTACTCCGAAGCTAAAGCGCCATATAACGGACCAGCCATGCTTGGCGGCAATTGGCCGGGCGCCGACGCTATCACACTGCCTTCATCGAATGGTGCAGCGCTGGGTATCCCAATCTTGACACAGGACGGCGAAATTCGTTCGCTAACAGAAATCGAGGCCGATCTCATCCGGATGGCGCTTGGCCACTATCGCGGACATATTACCGAGGGGGCGCGCCGTCTTGGCATCGGCCGTTCCACGCTTTACCGCAAAATGCGCGAATTTGG
>JARRLC010000070.1:0-13781 GCA_037387425.1 Alphaproteobacteria bacterium | reverse complement strand
AGCCCGCCGTGATCCTCTTGGATTTGCAGCAGAAAATGCTCAACCGTCGCACGGTCGGCAACGTCTACGGAATGGTATTCGGGGCGAGCGCCCAGCGCCTCCAACTCGCGTAGCGACTGCCGCCCCGCGTCGTCCAACTCGCGACGGCCTGTCAGCACCAGCGTCGCGCCCGGCGCTTGCTCGGCGATCTCACGGGCAAAGATCAGCCCCAGGCCACCGAGGCCGCCGGTGATCATATAGACGCCATCAGCGCGCCATGGCTGCGCAGGCGCGGCTTCGGGGGCGGCGGCAAGTTCGCGCCAGCCCGCGACTTCACGGGCGCCATCCGTGTAGCGAATTTCTGCGTCATGCGGGGTACGTGCGTTCTCCGCCAACTTCGCTGCGAGACTTGCCGTATCCTCGTCAGGCTCTACGCAGATCATCTGCCCGGTAAGCTTCGGGATCTCCAGCCGCGCCGTCCTCAGCATCCCGGTCAGCCCCGCCGAGAGCTGCTGCGGACCAGACGATGTTGTTACGACCTGGATCAACGACGCGCCGCCCGATTGCAACGCTTGCAGCTCCGCCAGCAGACGCTCTGCTTGCGCCGCATAATCGTCAGCGGGAAGCGTCTCGCAGCGCCAACCCAGCCGCTCGGCCAACTCCGCAGCATCCGCCGTAACACCGCAGATGAGCGTCAAACGCTCAGCATATTCAGGCGCTTGCCCCGCCGCCACCGGCTCAGAGCGCCACGCCGGTTCGAACAGCAGCGTTGCCGGAGCAGTTGCGTGATCAGGCGCGCCGTCCAGCGTCCGCGTGCTAAAACCGCGCAAACGCGCGCAGACCGCGCCATCATTGGCGCACAGATCGATGTCGAACTTCTGCACCGCATCACCGGCCCCACTGCCAGACGTAAACCGCGCCACAGACCACATCCGAGCGGCGCACGGCCTCAATATCTCCACTTCATCGACCGCGAATGGCAGCGAAGGTTTGCCGCCGCCAGCCTCGTCGTTCCGTGGCTTGAGGGCCGCAATCGCCTGGAGCGCCCCATCCGCGAGGCCGGGATGCAGCACATAGTCGGCCAGGCTCGCCTCCTGCGCATCCGGCAGCGCCAGCCGCGCCAACGCCTGCCCCTCGCCCAGATGCACCGCCTCGATCACCCGATGCGCCGGGCCGTAACTCAGCCCGGCCGCCGCGAACTCGGCGTAACACGCCGCACCCGTCAGAACGCCGCGATCGCACTGGCTGCGCAGGCGCTCCAGGTCGAGATGCTCCGTCTCCGGCAGCGGAAACAGCTCGGCGCTGCCCTGGCTGTGAACCCTGTTCTCGTCCGCGCCGCTGTAAATCTCGAAGGCCAGCCTGCCGCCGTCATCGTCAGGGATAAGAGCGATGCGCAGCTCCAGCGGTACGCCGTCCTCCGCCAACGCCGGACGCACCCAGACGGTGTTCGTCAGCCGCACCCCGATTTCCCCGGCCTCCGCCGCTGCGTCGTCCATGCGCAAGGCAGCCTCGCGGGCCATTTCGAGGTAGGCGACGCCAGACGCGCTTGCCCTGGACCACGTGGTCGGCGAGGAAAAACTCATTCCCCCGCAGGGTCGTGCCGAAGCCAAGCTCAAAAACCGTCGAGGTGTTCCGGTGGAGAAGCGGATGGAGATGGGGGGCATCATGTGGCTGGGGGAAGGATTTGCATTGGTGAATAAGTCTTGCCGCATCCATTTTTTCGATGCGCTTGTTTTTTGCTTCATTTAATATGTATGTTATCAAGTCCATGATGACGCAACACCTTCACATGGCAAGTTTAACTCTAGATTTTTATTTGCAAAAACAGATTTGTTATAAAATTGTTCTTGGTGTGCGTAGGTATATAGCTCGCCGCTCCATCAGGTAGTAAAAGGTATTTACTCCGCATAAGGAGAGTCAATTGTTGATATGGTATAATGTTACCACATGCCATCATATGGATCTCCAGCTGATGCACACGAATGTATTTTTGTAGTGCACACGCGCATTATAGACATTTTAACAACACATCTCCATGACCCATCATAACACGTTACAACATATTTAGTTATTGTTTCAATATAATAACTAAAAAATATAATATATTTCCAATAAATCAGCATTTGATATTAGAAAATTCTAATTATTATATACACATATGTTATATTTTACATAATTACAAGTATGCATTATGCAATTTTATTACATATATATCATGAAATTAACATATAAAACTATACTTATACGCATAATAAGAATGTACGCGATATATATTTGAATCAGAATTTTATAATATTGCATTTATTATTAAGTATGCTGTGAATATGGTAAAATAGTACTTTAGTTATTCTTTAATTTAATAATTTGATTTGAATCAAGGATGGGGATGTACTAATGTGCGTATGCTGATGCTCTGGTAGCGAATATTTCACAATATCAAGGGGCTGTCCAGGTGAAGTTGATGTCACTTTAGGATGAGTTTTAATGTAGGTGTTTATGATGCGCTAGAAATATTCTATGGTGAATATATGATGCATTGTTCACAAGTATTATATTGTTATATTATTATAAGTGTATTTGTTCTGCATTATAATTTGTTTGGTATTTGTTTACATATACCCGTTTGCGGACAAAAGTATTACTGAATTATCATAAAAAATTGATTATCATTGCTGAAAATCTAAGGTTTCAGTAATGGGCTACGTGTGCTGTGTGGTTGCATTAGATAGCGATGGGAGCGATGAGTAAATCTGCGCGTACTCATTCTGAAGAAGACAATGTCGACTGCCTTCATGGGAGGGCGCTAGAATCCATTACCCCCAGTGAAGACGTCGCAGTTATTGGCATTTCCGGACGGTTTCCAGACGCTGCTGATTGCGAGGAATTCTGGCAGAACCTCAGAACACTTACCTCCAGCGTTCGTGAGGTGCCGGGCGAACGGTGGGATGTCAGTCGCTACTATTCCCCTGTTAAGCGCGAGGCAAATAAAACTGTCAGTAAATGGGGCGGTTTTATTGATGATGTCGATAAATTTGATCCAATATTCTTTGGTATTTCGCCGAAAGAAGCGAAACTAATGGATCCGCAACAGCGGATACTTCTTGAAGTTGCCTGGTCCTGCCTTGAAGACGCTGGCTATACTCGGGAGTCGTTAGCCGGCAGCCGTACCGGCACTTTCGTCGGGGTTATGAACTTCGATTACCGCGAACGGCTGAGCGAAGAGGCGGAGGTCATCGAAGGGCACATGTCCACCGGGGCCTATACGGCTCTGATTCCAAACAGGATTTCCCATTTTTTTGACTGGCATGGCCCTAGTATTCCAATCGATACGGCTTGTTCGAGTTCTCTCGTGGCTTTGCACGAGGCGGTTCATTCTTTGCGCAGAGGGGAATGCGATCAAGCGTTAGTGGGGGGCGTCAGTGTGCTTTGCAGCCCCACCTATTACATTTCGTTTTCGAAAACGGGCATGCTTTCACCAGAGGGGCTGTGCCGCACCTTCGATGACAGTGCAAGAGGTTATGTCAGGGGCGAAGGGGCGGCTCTGGTCATGCTGAAACGTTTGCATAATGCCATTGAGGATGGTGACCGGATTTACGGCGTCATTCGCGGAAGCGCTGTCAATCACGGTGGCCAGGCGCGCACAGTGACCTATCCTAATCCGCAAGCCCAGGCGGATGTCATCGCCACAGCGTATGAACGCGCCGGGATCCCGCCCGATAGCATCAGCTATATCGAGGCGCATGGAACGGGTACGCCAAAAGGAGATCCGATTGAAATCAACGGGTTGAAAACGGCGTTTATGCGTCTTGCTAAGCATTTCGATTGCGAAGTGGGGCCGCAGTCCTGCGGATTAGGCAGCCTGAAGGCCAATGTTGGGCATCTCGAACCGGTTGCTGGAATAGCAGGCATCATTAAAGTGCTGCTGGCGATGAAACACCGGACGTTGCCAGGGCTGGCGCATTTTCAGCGCTTGAACCATCGTATTGATCTGACCGATAGCCCGTTCTTCATCGTTGATAAAACTCAGGACTGGCTAACCCGGCAGGATGCGGACGGACAGATGCAGCCACGCCGTGCGGGCGTCAGTTCGTTCGGATTTGGCGGCGTGAATGCGCATGCGGTCGTCGAGGAGTGGATCGGCGGCGGAGAGGCGGCTACGTCTGATGATGTCCCTGAGGGGCCGGCGACCTTGATTGTGCTGTCTGCGAAAAATGACGACCGCTTGCATGCCAGCGCACAGCGTCTTCTCGATTGGCTTCGGCGGTCCCATTCCCAGCCGGCGCGCCTACCGGATATCGCCTATACGCTCCAGGTTGGGCGCAGCGCGATGGAGGAGCGCTTAGGGATTGTGGCGCGCTCGCTTGATGAGCTTGAGCGCAAGCTGGGAGCCTTTGTGTCGGGCGCAGCAGAAGCAGGAGACATCTACCGGGGGGTAGTGTCTCCGGAAGATCAGGATACCGCGAGTGTCGCGCCGCAGGTGCAAGCCGCTGAGCTGATTGCGGATGGTCATGACAGTGAAGTGCTCCAACTCTGGGTGAAGGGCGGGCAGGTCGATTGGAATGCGTTGTGGGGCGAACGCAAACCGAAGCGGATTAGTTTGCCGAGCTATCCATTCGCGCGGGAAAGCTATTGGTTGCCGGGAAATGGCGAGCAAAAAGCGAACGGTCGTCTGGTTGAGGCGCATCAATGTGAGACGTCGCGGGTCCTCTCCACGTCAGCGGACGTGATGTATTTTGAAGAACGCTGGACTGAGCAGCCCTCAGGGCTTGCGGCAAATCGGCCTATTGAAACGCTCATCTGTTTTGCATCGCGTAAGGAAACCCGGCAAGCTCTTAACGAATTCGTCCAGGCGACGGACCGGCAAATTCGGCTGGTTTTCGTGGCAGATGCAGCTTCGGAATATGCGCAGACGTCGGGGGAAAACGTTGTTAGCGGCGATCCGCAAAGTTTCCAAAAGCTCTTTGAGCGCCTCAAGGCCGCGTATGGCAAGGCGGATGCCGTGCTGTACTGGTGGCCGCTCGAAGATCAGCGCTATATCAGCGATTTTTCGCCCCCCGCTTGCATAATCCAGGCGATAGGCAAAAGCCGCATGGCGACCGGAGCCCTCATATTAGCGGCTCAAGGGGATGACGGCCAAGAGCGCTGCTACTGGGAAGCTCTGATCGGCCTGGAGCGATCAGCCAGCATGGTGCTGCCGGACACGGCTGTGGCTGTCATCTATGAGGCGGCGGAACGTCCGGTGCAGTTGGGCGATCTGAGGCGGTGGGCGGAAAATACCTGGGCGGAGTTGCAAGCCGAAAAAATTCAGAGCAGCCTCTACCGGGATAGCAAACGTCACGTTTGCCGGGTTGAGCCGGTTGATATCAGCGCCTCGCCGCCAGTGTTGCGCAAAGGTGGAATTTATCTGATTACCGGCGGTATGGGTGGGCTTGGATATCTGTTTGCTGAACATCTCGTCCGAAACTATGCCGCCCGGATAGTCCTCACCGGACGTTCTCCACTGAACGAAGCTAAGCAGAAAAAGCTCGACGCGCTGGCGGCTGCCGGTGAAGTCGTTTACTGGCAGGCGGATGTTTGCGATGAGGCCGACATGCAGGCGTGCCTGGAGGCGCTGAAGGCGCGTTTCGGGATGCTGCACGGCGTCATTCATGCCGCTGGCGCTGAAAGCTGGCAGAACCTGCATGATAACGACCTCACACAATTCCTGAACGTGTTGGAACCGAAGATCCGGGGAACGCTGGTGCTGGACGAAGTGCTGCGCAGCGAGCCGATTGATTTTCTGTGCTGTTTTTCGTCGTCCTCGGCCGTCATTGGCGATCTTGGTGCGTGCAGCTATGCAATGGGCAACCGGTTCCAAATGGCCCATGCCCGCTGGCGGCAAGAAAGACGATTTGGCGGCAGGACACAGGCGATCAATTGGCCGCTTTGGAGCGGCGGCGGCATGCAGATCGGGGATACGCAAAGCACAGAATTCTACCTGAAATCGACCGGGCAGCGCTTGTTGGAAGCCGATGAAGGTAAGCGGATTTTCGAGACGTTACTGGGGCAGCCTGGTCCGCAATATCTGGTTATGTGCGGTGAAGGCGCGAGAATTCAACGCCTGCTGAAACTTAGCGGCGGCGGTGGTGTAACTTCGTCTGCTGAGCCGATTGTCGCACCTCATACGGAGAACCTCAGCGAACAACCATTGCTGGCCCGCGTGGAAGATGACCTTCTGAATATGGCCAGCCAGCTTCTGCACGTGGCGCGCGAGCGGCTGGCGCTCGACCGCAATCTTGCCGGTTTTGGTTTTGACTCAATCAATATGGCGGCGTTCTCTGTCGCGCTGAGCAATCGTTACAGCATAGAGGTTATGCCATCGATATTTTTCAGCTTCCCGACGCTTGGGCGGCTGGCGCAGCACTTTACGGAGCAGCATCGCGAAGCCGTGGAAGCCTGCTACCGGGAAGCCGCTACGGCAGCGCAGGAACATCCCAAATATTCCGCAGAAGTGGCACACCCTGCATCCACGCAACTTACGAAACCAGCGAAGCAGACATCTGCCGACGATTCTATCGTTGTTATCGGCATGAGCGGACGTTTTCCCGGCGCGCGTAGTATCGCGGAAATGTGGAACATCCTGGCCGAAGGGCGAAATGCCATCACCAGGGCGCCTGCTGATCGGGATGGCGGTTGGACGGAGAGCGAATACCGTTGCGGCTTCGTGCCGGGCGTCAGCGAGTTCGATCCGCTGTTTTTTGAAATATCCCCGCGTGAAGCTGACAGCATGGACCCGCGCCAGCGTTTGCTGCTGCAGGAGACCTGGAAGGCGCTTGAGGACGCAGGCTATGGCGCGGCTCAACTTTCGGCAGGTTGCACGGGGATTTTCACAGGCATTGAGGATGGCGACTATCAGCGCCTTGATGACCCTGAAAGTGCGATCACCTCGAACCACAACGGTATCCTGGCCGGACGTCTTGCCTACCACCTAGATGTGACGGGGCCGGTGCTATCGATCAACACGGCCTGTTCTTCCGGTCTTGTGGCGCTTCATCAGGCTTGCCAAAGTCTGCGCAACGATGAATGCGACACCGCAATCGTTGCCGCTGCGAATTTGTTCCTGACGCCGCATCTCTGCCGCCAGATGGACGAAGCCGGAATGCTGTCGCCAAATGCGACCAGCTATGCCTTTGATGAACGGGCCAATGGCATGGTGCCAGGGGAGGCCGTGGCGGTGTTGGTGTTGAAACGCCTGTCGCAAGCCAAGGCCAGCAATGACCGTATTCATGCAGTCATAGCCGGAAGCGGCGTCAACTCGGATGGCAGAACCAACGGTATCACCGCGCCCAACGGTATTTCACAAACCCGGCTGATCGAGTCCGTGTACCGTAAGGCTGCGATTGATCCGGAGCAGATCGATTATGTGGTGGCGCACGGAACAGGAACCAAGCTTGGCGATCCGGTTGAGGTCAATGCGATTATCGAGGCTTTCCGGTCGTTCACCCAGCGGTCCGGATACTGCGCGCTAACGTCGCCGAAAAACAATCTGGGCCATACGCTTGCGGCATCTGGGTTGGTCAGCGTCATTAGCCTGATCGAGGCCATGCGTCATGAGACCATCCCGGCGAGCCTGCACTGGGAGACGCCCAATCCGTTCATCCAGTTCCAGGCCAGCCCGTTTTTCGTGAACGTAGCAAACCGGCATTGGCCGCGCGGTCACAGCCGGGCGAGGATGGGGGCGGTCAGCTCGTTCGGCATGAGCGGCACCAATGCACATGTGGTGGTGCAAGAGTATGCCGGGAGCGATCCAGAGCCGACGCAAGCTCAAGCGAGCCTTCCCTGCCATCTGTTCGTGCTGTCCGCAAAGACAGAAAAAGCGCTGAGGCAGAAAATCGCGGATATGATTGCGTTTTTCGAAGTGAGCGTGGACGATAGCGCAACTCTCGCCAGTATCAGCTACACTCTGCTGGAGCGGCGTCATCACTTTAACCACCGCATAGCTTTCATTGCTGACAGCGCAGAGGAAGCGGTGGGCATTCTCCGCGAAGCGGATAGGCTTGCGCCGCCGAATTACTTTTCCGGTAAGGCGCCTGCGGATTTTAGGCCAGATCCTGCTTTGCAACAGGAGGCCGACACTCTTGCTGCGCAATATCTGGCTGCAAACGTGCAAACGACGAAGTTCCGGGAAGGTTTGTGCGCGCTGGCCAGTCTCTATTGCCAGGGCTATGTCTTTAAGCTTGCGGCGCTTGTGGAACCTACGCCTTCCAAAGTTGTATCGTTGCCGGAATATCCGTTTTCCAAGGGACGCCACTGGATACGCTCAGCAGCATCTCGCGATGGGAAGGGCAATGCTGCTGAGGAGCGCGTAACGGAAAGCCCAGAGCCATCCTCACCGCCGCGCTGCGCCATGAACGGCCATAGCGGTGCGGAAACGCTGCTGCTAAGTCCTATCTGGGAGCCGGTGAGAGATAAGCACAGAGGAAATTCAACGGTTCCAGACGGACGTTTTGTTGTGGTCGGCCAGGGCATACCGGCGCTCGATGGCGTTGATGGCCGCGATGTTCTGCGGTTGCAATCCGACGAACTCGCTGCAACGGAAACCATTCTCCGTAAGTTTAGCGCGCACGGCTGGATCGATCATGTCATCTGGCATGCGCCGTACCAGCCTCAGTCTGCGCAGGCGGACGGCAATCAAGTGATCCAGGACCAAGAGAATGGCGTTCTGGCGTGTTTCCACCTCATCAAGGCGTTGCTCGCACTGGGATACGGCGAGCGCGAGTTGAACTGGTATGTCATTACCGAGCGTTCGCAAGCGCTTAGCGCCAGTGATGCGATCAATGCCGCGCATAGCGGATTGCACGGGCTGATCGGCTCCCTCGCTAAGGAACACCCGAATTGGAAAATCCGTCTGGCTGATGTTCCGTCTGTCGATGCCGTACCTATGAGCGACCTGCTGGCGCTTCCGCCCGACCGTCGCGGTCATGCGCAAGTTTATCGGTATGGCGAATGGTACCGCCGGCATTTGGTGTCGGTCCATCCGGTGGGCGAATATCAGGCGCCATACCGTCATGGCGGTGTGTACATCGTTCTCGGTGGCGCTGGCGATATCGGTGCGGCGTGGAGCAAGCATATGATCGCGCGCCATGGCGCGAAAATTATCTGGGTGGGCCGACGGGAAAAGGACGCGCAGATCGAGGCCAAGCTTGAGCGCCTAGCCCAGAGTGGAACCGCGCCACTCTATTTCCAGGCCGACGCAGGCAAGCTGGACGAACTCCAGGCGCTCAGATCCTCCGTGCTCGACCAGTATGGCGCTATCCATGGCGTTATCCATGCAGCCATGGTTTTCGGCAATCACGATTTGGCGGACATGACGGAGAGCCAATTCAAGGCGGCGCTTTATGCGAAGGTGAATGTTAGCGTCCGTCTGGCCCAGGTCTTTGGCAGCGATCCGCTGGATTTCCTGCTGTTTTTTTCGTCGATGATTTCCCTCATCAAGAACCCGAAACAGGCGCATTACGCGGCTGGTTGCACCTTCAACGACGCTTTTGCGCATCAACTGGCGCAAGACATGTCCTGTCCTGTGAAGGTGGTGAACTGGGGCTACTGGGCGGCGGAGAAGAACGCCATGATGCCCGAAGTACGACAGCTCAACGAACTCGGCGTTGGCCTTATAGAGCCGGGGGACGGAATGAGGGCGCTTGATGTTCTCCTGGGCTCGTCATTGCCGCAGCTTGGCGTGATGCAGCTAACGAAATCCTTCGAAGTGGAAGGGATGAATCCCTTCGAAACCATTAACTTGTATCCCGCCCCGAAGGCTTCGGACGGCCCGGATACTCCCCCACATTATGGATTGCTTGGAGGACTGTAACAGTGAAACCCGGCATCACATCAGGCCGTGAACAGATGAACACCATATTGCTGAGTCTGCTTTATGGTAAATTGCAGTCTTTAAAAGTGCTTCCCAGTGAAGGCGAGGGAGAATGGCGGCGGCCTGAGGGCTTTCGCAAAGTTTATGAGCGCTGGCTTGATGAAAGCCTGAGAGTGCTGAGCGCACACGGCTATATCAGGCTTGACGGCCAGCAATGCACCGTTTTGGAGGGGAAAGCCGATATCCAGGCGCTCTTGCGCGAGTGGGAGGAGCAGAAACAGAACTGGCTACAGCAAGAAGCGTTGAAGCATCACGCGGTGTTGGTTAGCGCCACGATCAAAGCGCTGCCGGAAATCCTCACCGGAAAGGTGCTGGCAACGGATATCATGTTCCCGGATTCCTCCATGGAACTGGTTGAAGGCATCTATCGGGGAAATCCGGTTTCCAACCATTTTAACGGGATTTTAGCGCATCACGTCGCAGCCGCCGTAAAGGCGCGCCTTGATGCAGCCCCCACCGCCCGCGTTAAGATTTTAGAGATCGGTGCTGGAACCGGCGGAACCAGCGTCTCGGTGTTCGAAAAGCTACGGCCCCTTCAACATGGAATTGAGGAATATTGTTATACGGATTTGTCCAGGGCGTTTCTGTTCCATGCGGAGCGAGAATACGGCCCGGACGTTCCGTATCTTACCTGCCGTCTTTTCGACGTAACCATGCCAGTTGCGGCACAGGGAATTGCCGTTTCCAGCTACGATCTGGTGATCGCCACCAACGTCTTGCATGCAACTCCGGATATTCGCCGCAGCGTACGCAACGCCAAGGCGGTATTACGTCCCGGCGGTCTGCTGCTTCTCAATGAACTTAGCGATAACCGCCTCTTCAACCACCTGACATTCGGTCTCCTGGAAGGCTGGTGGGCATATGAAGACCCAGCGCTTCGGATTCCGGGATGTCCGGTACTCACCCCGGAAACCTGGAGCTTTGTGCTCGAACACGAGGGGTTCCGGGCGGTGCGATTTGCGGCGAGCGATGCGCAAGATCTCGGACAGCAGATCATCATTGGCGAGAGCGATGGGATTATCCGGCAGGGCGTCGCGCCAGTTAAGCCGACAATCCGTGTGCAAGAACCCGTCGTCGCGCCTGCAACGCCAATTGCTCCAACTCTTGCCGAACCGCAAACCTGTTCCCGCAGAGCTGATCCACAAGAGGGTGTGGAACAGATCAAACCAGCGGTATTGGACTGTCTTTCCCAAATACTGCGCGTCAGCGAAGAAGATATCGATGACGGACAGCCATTCTCCGGCTTTGGCCTAGATTCCATTCTGGGCGTCAAATTCATCCGCCTGTTGAATGAAAAACTTTCGATAGAGCTTAGCACGACCTGCATTTTCGACTACGCGACTGTTCACCAGCTTTCGGGCCATATCGCGTCTCTGCGACCAGCCGCAATAAGCCGCGAAGAGCGGTACACTCCAAAAGCACAATACGCAGCCAGCGCGCTTGCAGATAACGCGCCAAACGTCGTGCGAAAGGCCACTGCGTTTCCTGATCCGGCGCCCCTGCCTGAGGGACAGCACGAGCCAATCGCCATAATCGGCATGAGCGGCCGCTACGCCCAATCGCGGAATTTGAATGAGCTTTGGAGCCATCTGGAGAGCGGCACGTGTCTTGTCAGCGATGTAACCCGCTGGGATCTTTCGCAGCATTTAAACGGAACGTCTTTTTGCCAGAGCGGCAGCTTCATCGACGGGATCGATGAATTTGCGCCCATGTTTTTCAATATTTCCGGGATTGAAGCGGCCTATATGGACCCTCAGCAGCGTCTGTTCCTGGAAGAGGCTTGGACCGCGCTGGAAGATGCTGGCTACGCTGGCGTCGCGATGGATGGGCGCCCTTGCGGTGTGTATGTCGGTTGTGGTGATGTCGAATACACCGATTTATATCCGGCAACGCCGCCTGCGCATTCCATGTGGGGAAGCGCTGCCTCCATCGTTCCCGCGCGGATTTCGTATCATCTTAATCTGCAAGGCCCGGCCATTGCCGTGGATACGGCTTGTTCCAGCTCGCTTGTTGCAACGCATTTGGCCTGCCAGGGGCTGTGGAACGGGGAGACCGAACTGGCGCTGGCTGGTGGCGTTTTCCTTATGTGCACGCCGAATGTCTACAAGATCGCCAATGGGGCGGCGATGCTGTCGCCCTCAGGGCGATGCTATACGTTCGACGACCGCGCCGATGGTTTCGTGCCCGGAGAGGGAGTCGGGGTGGTTGTGCTCAAGCGTTTGAGCGATGCGCTAGCCAGTGGCGATCACATTTACGGCGTCATCCGTGGCAGCGCTATCAATCAGGACGGCAGCACCAATGGCATTACCGCTCCAAGCGCGCTGTCTCAGGAGCGGCTTGAGCGCTACGTATACGATACGTTCGCTATCGATCCGGCTGGCATACAAATGGTGGAGGCCCATGGAACGGGCACCAAGCTTGGCGATCCCATCGAATATGAAGCGCTGACCAAGGCGTTTCGCGCCTATACTGGCAAGCAGGACTATTGCGCGATTGGTTCGATCAAATCCAATCTCGGCCATACGACTGCGGCTGCGGGCGTAACCGGAATCATTAAGATTCTGCTATCGCTACAACACCGGAAAATTCCGGCTTCTGTAAACTTTGAGACTGGCAACTCCAATATCGCATTCGCAGGCAGCCCGTTCTACGTAAACACAGCGCTTCGTGATTGGACCGTAGAACCCGGTGAGACGAGGCGGGCGGCGTTGAGCGCGTTCGGTTTTAGTGGAACCAACGCGCATCTGGTGATCGAAGAAGCGCCGGTTCAAGAGGTTCCGCCAGCGGAAAAGCCGGGCTACCTGTTTGTCCTGTCGGCGCGTATGGAAGAGGAATTGCAGGCGCAGATACGCAATTTGCGCGAGTACTGCGAACGCAACCCGGATGTCAACTGCGCCAATCTGAGCTTCACGCTGCTGATGGGGCGCCGCCATTTCAACCATCGCTGGGCCTGCGTCGCAAGTAGCACCAGCGAATTCGTGAGCCTTGCGGCGAAGTGGCTTAAAAACGGCGATGCGCCGCAGGTGTACGCGGCCAAGCTGAACGAGAAGGCCCATCGGGAAAAGATCTCGCTGAAGCGCTACGGCGATCAGTGCATTGCGCAGGTCCACGAGGCGGTGACGGCTCGGCAATATCTGGAGGAACTGCACGGGATTGCGGATTTGTATGTCCAGGGCTATGCGCTGGATTACGGCCAGCTTTTTGCGTGCAAACGTCATCAGCGGCTGGCTTTGCCGACTTATCCTTTCGCGCGGGAGCGGTATTGGGTGCCGGATGCGGTGGGTGGAGCGGCAGCGGTGTCGGGCGTGGGAACGGGCGCTCTGGCGCTGCATCCGCTTGTCCAGCGCAATACCTCCGATTTCTCAGGGTGGCGCTACAGCACAATTCTCAGCGGCGATGAATTCTTCCTTACCGGTCATGTGGTTGCTGGCGAGAAGACGCTCCCCGGCGCCGCCTATCTGGAGATGGTTCGGGAGGCTATTGCACACGCCAGCGGCGGCGAAGGCAGTCCGGGAATGAAGCTCAGCCATGTGGCGTGGATACGCCCGGTCAAGGTTCAAGATCAGCCTGTTGAGGTGCATGTTGCTCTGGAGCCGCAAGACGACGGCAGCATTGCCTATCAGATTTACAGCGAGACCGAGGCGGACGGCGAAGAGGTTGTGCACAGCCAGGGAAGCGCCTGGCCGGGTGGTGTCAGTGAGCTGCCGCGGCTTGATCTGGGCGCTCTTCAGGCTGCGTGTGCGGATCGAATGGGTGCGGATGAGTGCTACGGTTTGTACCACCGCTACGGGCTCGATTATAGCGGCGCGCATCGTGTGATTTCGGCGCTGCATCTGGGTGCGGGGCAGGTTCTGGCGCGGCTGGAGCTGCCGGCGGGGGCGATCGCGGTGTTGGG
>JARRLC010000069.1:0-12558 GCA_037387425.1 Alphaproteobacteria bacterium | reverse complement strand
TTTGTAGCCGCTGGTGAAGGCCGCGCGCCGCATGGCTGCATAAGGTGTGTCCGGCGCGTCGAACCGCGCGACAAGCGCGGCCAGTCCAACGCGGGCCAACTTCGCCAATTCTCCGGGTGCGACTTTTTCCAGCGGCCTTTCCTCGCCCGCCGGATCGCCGCCGCGCGCCGAGATATACGCCAGCTTGACAACATCGCGCGTGCCCAGCCCTTTGAAATGCCCTTCGGACGCAATCAGCGCTCGGCGCGCGCGGTGAGCGTGAAGGCCCCGCCCGGCGCGTCCATCGTCAGTTCACCGGACACTTCGCTGAAAACCCGTGCGCCATCGCGCCGCGCGGCTTCCGTTTCGGCGAACCAGCGCGCGAAACGCTCCAGGCGAGGACGCCAGAACGCGCTGACGCGGGCGTGGCCATCGAACAAGCGGGCGCACTCGTCGAACATGGCGAGCAGCTCGTTAACGATGGCGGGCGGCAACTCGGCGTCATAGCTGCGCGCGAAATGATGCAACGCCTCGTGGATCAAACGGCCCCGGTCGCTGTTTTCTGGTTCGCCCTCAAGAGGCGGCAGCGGCGACAACGCCAGAATATGCCGCGCGAAAATCGCATACGGATTGGCGATCAGCGTTTCGATGGCTGACACGCTCAGACGGCGCGGACGCGCGAAAAGCGGCGGACACGGCGCGGGCGCTGGCGGCGAGGGTCTCAGCTCGACGGCGTTGCGAGCGGCGGCCCAGGCGAGCCACGGATGTTTCGGCGCGAGCGCGTTTTCCAGCCCCAGCCCTTGCAGCAGCGCCTCCATGCGCATCAGCCAGCGGCTGGCGACGGTGGGCGCGCCGTCGGACTTCAGCGCGCGGGTGAGTATGACTTCGCGTGCGCCCATCATTTGTGCGAAATTGTGCGCAGCGAGGCGAATGCTGCGTTCGGGCGGCGGCAGGCCCAGGGCGGCCCGCATGGCGCGGTTGAGCCACGGTCCGGGGGCGGCAGCGGCAGGCCATGTGCCCTCGTTCAGCCCGGCGATGATGGCCAGATCGGCGGTGGCGGTGCGCGCCTCCATGGGCGTGAGGATGCTAAGCCGGGGATGTGTGGACGGCGATGGCGGCATCCGCTCCAGGCGGATTAGACTGCGGAACAGCGCTGGGTAATCGGCCAGCGTGACATCCGGGGCGGGCGCGTCACCGGTGAGCGTGTCCATGAATGCAGTAAGTTGCACGTGGGAGGCGTCGGTTGCGGCGTCTTTCGCTTCGTCCGTCTCCGGTTCTTCCCCACGCATGAGCGCCTCGGCAACCGCTGCGTGGGCCTTCGCCATCTCCGCGAACGGAACCGCACCACTGCGCGCCAGTTGCGTGAGCGGCCACATAGCCTCTTTCAGGCGGTGCAGGAGGTCGCTTGCCGCTTCCCAATCGTCCTCCGAGAACAAATCGATGGCGGGATGGCGCGGCTTCGCCTTTTTCGCCAGATGCAGGCTGCGCGAAAGTTCGTCAAGGCCGTCGCCGCACCAAGTTTGGCGCATACCGGCGATTTCCAACAGCTTTGCAGCGCGGTTCGCGTGACCTTCAGGCAGCCCTACCCGCGTGAACGGATGCTTCAACAGCCCCAAAAGCGCGATCTGCGATCCGGTGGCGGCGAATTCTGCGATCAGATCGTGAAAGACGCCTGCCGGGGTGGTGCGCAAAGGCTCGCCTGTGGCGCCGTTGATGGCGAGGTTCCAGCGCATCAATTCGGCGGAAACGCGGCGCGCCAGCGTCTGGTCCGGCGTAACGAGCACGGCGGTTTTGTCCGGCGTTTCAGCGGCTTCGCGGAGCATCAGAGCGATGGCGGCGGCTTCGTCCTGCTCGGTGGGGGCGGCGATGAGTGATACGCCCGCCAGTGCGTCACGGACCGCCTCGCGATCGGCTCCAGCGATATATTGCGGCCACGCGCCCATGGTGGAGGCCGGGCGCATCGTTTCGCTGAGGAAGGCCAGACGGTGTGCGTCTGCGTTTTCCGCGTCGCCTGCCGCTGTTTCAACGCCGTGCACCGTCGCCACGTCGTTGCGCCTTGCGCCCAGCCCCTCCAGTAACTGGAAAAGCCCCGCCTGCGGATGTTCCGGGTGCTCCGCCACCGCGCGCCAACTGGCCGTATCAAGCGCCATATCCAGCCCTGGCAGCACGATGGCCCCACGCGGTAACTCCATCACCGTGCGCATAAGCGCGGCCGTTGCGGGAATGCTGCCCGTGGACCCTGCGACGATCACAGGCGTATCGGCATGCATCGTGCGCAGACGTTCCGCCTCCAGCGCCATGATGCCGTTGCGCCGCTCCACCGGATCGAGCCGTTTTGTGGCGGTGAGATATCCTGGCCACGTCTCCACCGCGATTTTGAGGAACGACAGCGAAAGCTGCTCGTGTCCGGCAAAGCGCTCCGGCAGCAGTTCGCGGATGCGGCCGAGGTCTACGCCTTCGGTCTGGGCTTCGTCGAGCAGGCGCATCAGGTCGAGCGCCATTTCGGCGGCGGCGGCTGGCGTGCTGGCGATGCGTAAGGGGGAGAGGCCGAGTTCGTCGTCGCTAAAGTCCTCGTCGTCCAGGTCGTCAGCGGATCGCAACCGCTCCGCCCAGGCGAGGATAAGCTTTGTCAGCACCATGCGGCGTTCGAGCGCGCCAACTGCGGGCGGAAGCGGCAGTTCCGGGCGATCAAGATCGTATCCCATGCCATCCGCCCCCACCCCCGCCTCTGCGGTATCTGGCTGGAGCAGCAGCAAAGCATCTTCCTCAGCGCTGCCAAGCGGACGCATGCGTGGCAACAGCGTGACGTTATTGCCCGAAGCGCGGAGGAAGGCTCCCGCCATGGCGCGGCAGGCAGCGCGGTTGGGCAGGTAGATCAACGTGTCGGCGATGTCGGCGGGGCTGGGCGGTTTGCCGCCGTCGCGAGGCAGGTTTCCGGCAAGGATGGCGCGCGCCAGCGTATCGAGAAACGGCGCTGACTGCGCAATGGTGAAGATGCGGCCTGCTGCTTCCGTGCGTGCAATTCTCCCCGGCGAAGCGTCGCCTCCGAATATGTCAAGCTGCGCGACTGGCGAGGCACTTTTCCGCGTCAGCGAGAGCTTCCGGGGTTCCGACGTGCATCCAGATCCCATTGTGACGTATCCCCGCTAGACGGCCAGCAGTGCGCGCTTTGTCCCACAGTTTGAGGACAGAGAACGCGCCTTCCGGGCTTTCGGCGAACAATCGCGGATGATAAATCGCCACGCCCGCATAGATATACGGCATTTGTTGCTCTCTGCCGCCGCGTGGCGTGAGAATGCCTTGTTCGTCCATTTCGAAATCACCAAGACCATCATGCCCCAAACTTTCAGACTTCGGTGCCATCAGCAAGAGCGCGTCCATTGTCGCCGGGTTCCACGCATCCATCATGCGTACGAGCGTGCTCGGGCCACGCTCAGCCCACACCGAATCCGAATTATGGACGAAAAACGCGTCCTCCCCTAGCAGGGGTAAAGCCTTATACACACCTCCGCCAGTATCGAGCAGTTCGCCGCGTTCATCCGAGATGGTAATGCGCGGATGCGTGCGGTCAGCCACATGCGCCTCAATCTGATCCGCCAGGTAATGCACGTTGACCACCACATTGCGCACGCCAGCGTCACCGAGCCCATTCAGCACATGATCGAGAAGCGCCCGCCCTCCCAGTCGAACCAAAGGCTTAGGCGTTCCGTTTGTGAGTTGGCGCATACGCGTGCCCATGCCCGCTGCTAGGACCATGGCGTGTGTGATGCGCTTGCCGGACATGATGTCATTCCTTTTACTCTAGTTAATACGGTACGTTGACGGAGCCTGTTAACATGGTCGCTATAGCCACGTAGCGCATGCGTCAAGTTTTGAACGCGAATTGAAACACTTTCGCCGATATTCGCTGTAAAATATGACACGCATTTGCTTCTAATTGCTCAAGAGGTGATTAAGCTGGAAACTTGACCGTTTCGCGGGCAATTTGCGGTCATGGAATGGAATGACAAAGCCATCGTGTTGCATGTGCGTCCTCACGGCGAAACCAGCGTCGTGCTGGAAGTTTTGGCGCGCGGGCAGGGGCGCCATCTGGGGCTGGTGCGTGGCGGGCGGTCGCGCAAACTGCGTCCGCTGTTGCAGACTGGCAATTTACTGCGTGTGGAATGGCGGGCGCGTCTGGCTGAGCATCTGGGCTTTTTTACGGTGGAGATGGGCGAGCCGTTCGCAGCGCGCGCTCTTGATGACCGGTTGGCGCTGGCGGGCATTACCACGCTGGCAAGCTTGGCCAGTCTGCTGCCCGAGCGTGATCCGCATACAGCGTTGTTCGACCTGGCGGCACTGATGCTCCAGCACTTGGACGAAGCCGTATTGTGGCCGCAAATATTGGTGCGATGGGAATTGGCGCTTCTGGGCGAGTTGGGCTTCGGGCTGGACCTTGCTTCATGCGCGGCGACGGGCGCGACCGAAGGGCTCATTTATGTGTCGCCGAAATCTGGCCGCGCGGTTTCAGCGGAGGCGGGCGCGCCTTATGCGCATTTGATGCTGCCGCTTCCCGGTTTTTTGCTTTCTGGCGGCGCTATCGCGGCCTCGCCCGCCGATATCGCTGACGGATTGCGGCTCACGGGGTTCTTCATGGAGCAGTATGTGCTGACGCCACGTGGGCAACAGTTGCCGGAGAGCCGCGCGGTGATCACGAAATGGTTAGTGACGTAACGCTCTGGATCGAGCTAAAAATGACCGCTATTGTCTGCTAGACGAAGTTCATCATTACAAAATTTTCTGCAGTCCCACCTAACCAGAGGTATCAAATGCGTATAGTTCTCGGCGTTATTGCTCGGCAAGTGATGGTTGCTGGGTGTGTTGTCGCTTCGCTATTTTTCGTAAGTATCAGCTCAAGCGCTCAGGCTGGAGAGATGAAGAAAGCCGCTATTTCGGCGGTTCAGAAAATCAATAATGGCATGCCATTTTTAGAACCTGATGAACTTGCATGGGTCATGAAACAGGGCGTGCAAACCCTGTTGCCGGATAATCTCAAGAACAACGAGAAGGCGCTTATCCCAGAAGCGACCGCCAAGGCAGTAATAGAAAATGCGTTTATTTCGGCGCGTGCAATTACATGCGGATATAAGAAACTTGCAAAGATAAATCAGGATAAATTTATCAAGAAGCAAAAGGGTCTGAAATCAATAAGTAAAGAGCAGCGCATCTATGTTGATACGCTCTACGCCTTCATAATCAAGGTTTATGTTGGAAGCATGCAGTTCGATAATATAAAACTTGGTAATCAGAGATGTGCGGATTCTGGTACATTTCTCCTATCGATTGTCGAGGGCATGTAATTTCTGTCTGAGCAGCGACGCTTAACAAAAACGATGGAAGCTGTAATTTGTCACACTTGACGATTGGCCCCTAATCGTTAATGCAAATGCCATGGCAGACAATTCGATTCTCGATCCATCGGTAGAGCCGGTGAAGCTCAATGAAGCGCTTGAAGAGCGCTACTTGGCTTATGCGCTTTCCACAATCATGCATCGCGCGCTGCCTGACGTGCGCGATGGCCTTAAGCCGGTGCATCGACGCTTGCTCTACGCAATGCGGCTTTTGAAGCTCGATCCCGATGCGGGCTACAAAAAATGCGCGCGCGTGGTCGGCGATGTGATCGGTAAGTATCACCCACATGGCGATCAGTCGGTTTATGACGCGTTGGTGCGCTTGGCGCAGAGCTTCGCGCAACGCTATCCGCTGGTGGACGGGCAGGGCAATTTCGGCAATGTCGATGGCGATAACGCCGCCGCGATGCGGTACACGGAAGCTCGCCTGACAGATGTCGCCGCCGCGCTTCTCGATGGCATCGACGAAGACACGGTTGATTTCCGCGAGACATATGACGGCTCGGAAAAAGAACCGGTGGTTCTGCCAGCGAATTTCCCTAACCTGCTAGCGAACGGTTCATCCGGCATCGCGGTAGGCATGGCGACATCCATTCCGCCACATAACGTGGAAGAGCTGTGCAATGCCGCGCTGCATCTCATCAAGCACCCGGACGCCACGGTTGAGAAACTGCTGGAATTCGTGCCCGGTCCGGATTTCCCGACTGGCGGCGTGCTGGTGGATGAACAAGCGTCCGTAATTGAGGCGTACCGCACCGGGCGCGGGGCTTTTCGCTTGCGCGCGCGCTGGCACAAGGAAGAGGCCGGACGCGGCGCTTATGTCATCGTGGTAACGGAAATTCCGTACATGGTGCAGAAATCGCGCCTTATCGAGAAAATCGCCGAGCTGATCGAGAGCAAGAAGCTGCCGCTCCTCGCAGATGTGCGCGACGAATCCGCCGAGGATGTCCGCCTGATTCTGGAGCCGCGCACCCGTACCGTGGACCCCATGGTGCTTATGGAACAGCTCTTTAAGCTGAGCGATCTGGAAACGCGCGTTTCGCTCAACATGAATGTGCTGAGCCGCGGTCAGGTGCCTGTAGTGCTGGGCCTGCGCGACGTGTTGGGCGAATGGCTCGCTCACCGCAAGGTGGTGTTGGTGCGCCGCTCCGAGAATCGCCTCAAGCATATCGAGCACCGGCTGGAGGTTCTGGAAGGCTATCTCGTTGCATATCTCAACCTGGATGAAGTCATCCGCATTATCCGCTATGAGGACGAGCCAAAGGCCGAGTTGATCCGCAGGTTTAAGCTTACCGAAGTGCAGGCGGAAGCTATCCTGAACATGCGGTTGCGCGCTTTGCGCAAGCTGGAAGAAATCGAAATTCGCGGCGAACACGAAAAACTGTCCGCTGAAAAGGCCGAGTTGATCGCGCTTCTTGCCTCGGATGAACAGCAATGGCAGCAGATTTCGCAGCAAATTACCGCCACAAAGAAGCATTTCGGCAAGCACACCGAGATTGGCCGTCGTCATACTAGCTCCGATGCCGTGCCGGATATCGATGTGGACGTGGAACAGTCCATGATCGAGCGCGAGCCGGTTACCGTCGTGCTGTCGGAAAAAGGGTGGATACGCGCGCTAAAAGGCCACCAGGACGATTTCAACAAGCTGCAATTCAAAACCGGCGACAAGCTGAAACGCGCTCTCTACGCGCAGACCACCGATAAGCTGATTCTGTTTGCCTCAAACGGCAAGTTCTTCACGCTGGAAGCTTCGAACCTGCCAGGCGGGCGCGGAGCAGGCGATCCAGTGCGCCTGATGATCGACCTGGAAGAGGCCAGCGAAATTGTGGATCTGTTTGTCCATAAACCGGGCCGCAAGCTGTTGATTGCGTCGAAAGCGGCTAACGGCTTTATCATCGCCGAAGATGAAGTGATCGCGCAGACCCGCAAAGGCAAGCAGGTCATGACGATCACCGCGCCTGATGCCGCAATTGCCTGTATCGCCGCTGCTGGCGATATGGTCGCGACAGTAGGTGATAACCGCAAGCTGCTGGTTTTCCCGCTCGCCGAGGTTAACGAACTGACCCGCGGACGTGGCGTGCGTCTGCAACGACTGCGCGATGGCGGGCTGTCCGACGTGACCGTATTCCGCGCCGCGGAGGGCCTGCGTTGGATGGAAGGATCACGCACCCGCACCTTCACTGAGCTGGAAGAATGGCAAGGAAGCCGTGCACAAGCCGGAAAAAATGTGCCGAAAGGATTTCCACGTAGCAATAAATTCGGTATCACAGGGCTCAACGCGTCATAATTTAGCAACAGTTAAGATTATTATGATTAGCGTAATTGAGGGTTTACCTCATCAGGGGGCATCCCTTCCGGGGCTTTTTTAGGAGCAGTAACCAAATGCGATGGCTTCTTGGCGCAGGCGCAGCAGCGGTGATATTTTTCCCATTAGTGGCAAATGCCGGTTCTGCTTCGAAATGTGACAGGGCGGCTTTTGTCGCTGTTGTCAGTGAGGCCAGCGCCCAGCTTTCCGCCATAAATACGGCGAACAAGAAAAGCTTTGAGATGAAGCTCCGGGCGCTGAAGGCGCGCCAAAACTGGACAGACCGCGATTTCGTCGCCAAAGCCACGCCTTTTGTGAAGGATAAAAAAATCGCCGCCTTCGATGCCTTTAACAAAGCTCTCTTAACGAAAGTGTCGCAGCTGGGAAAGGGCGCTTCCAATAACGTAAGCCTCGCCTCACTTGCTGGGGGCGGTGATTCGCAGACCAATAAAAAATGCCAAATGCTGAACAAGTTGCGCGGCATCATGGCGAATGTTGTTGAGAACACGCGCACGAAATGGGCTTACATGCTCGGCAAAATCGATGCTGCGAATAGCTCAGAACCCACCCTTCAGGCTAGCGCTGGGCAGTAGACAGGCCAGGCGCTATCGCCGTGTTCGGCATTCGGTGTAATTTCCTCCCTTTCCGTGATGAGAGCGTGTGCGTCCCGGCGCGCTGACGAGTTTTGTTGCAATTTTCTAACCCAGTTGCAGCAAGCCTATCCCCGGTCGCAATTATGCAGCGAGTGCGGCAGCCTCATCCTGCTGCTCGGCCATAATGTCTACTAAATCCCGATAGGAAACACCGTATCTGACGTAGAAATACGCCGCGTACAAAACACATCTTTCGGGTAGTGGGCGCCTTTAAAATCGATCATGGTCAGAAAACGAAATCCAGCAGGCTGCATTCTCCACTGGTTCGAAACCGAGCGGCGAAGAAGGACAAATGTTGGAAAAAGATCGCTAAAACGCGTTATGAACAAATGAATCGCAGCATATTCCGGCTGCTAAAGCAAATGGGCAAAACAGCGAAGAAAGGGTTTCCCTATGTCCGCTAGCGCATCCGCCATGCTAACCATGAGCAATACAGCGCCCGCTTTTCTGCGATATCGCGCCGCCGCGATGTTAATTGTTGTCGCAACGGCCCTTATGATGCTGGCGCCAGTACCTACAGCAGCAGCGGACGTCAACTTTAAGACATGGCTCGCCAGCCTCTGGCCTGACGCGCAGCGTTTAGGCATCAGCCGTGCTACGTTCGATGCCGCGACGCAAGGGCTGAAGCCGAATCTGAAACTGCCTGATCTGGATATTCCTGGCCGCCCCAAGCATCATCGGCGTGCGCAGGCTGAGTTTGTCAGCACCCCGGCGGAATATCTGAAGGAAAGCCGCCTGAGGAACCTTGCCCGCTATGGTCGCAAGCTGGCCGCTAAACACCGAGACACGCTCAAGGCGATCGAAAAGCGATTCGGCGTGCCGGGCGAGGTTGTGCTGGCGATCTGGGGGCGCGAAACCGACTTTGGCCGTTACCGGTTGCCGCATAACGCGCTACGCGTGCTGGCCACGCAAGGCTATACGGGCAAACGCAAGGAGCATTTCCGCAAAGAATTTCTTTACGCGATGAAACTGCTGGAAGACGGCTACGCCAAAAAATCTGACATGCGCAGCTCATGGGCGGGCGCTATGGGGCTTACGCAGTTTCTGCCATCAGAACTTTACAAGCACGGCGTGGATATGGACGGCGATGGCCGCATTGACATTTGGCGCTCGGTGCCGGATGCGCTCGCTTCCGCCGCCAAGCAACTCCATAATAAGGGCTGGCAGACGGGCAAACGCTGGTCATATGAAGCGCATCTGCCAAAGCGCGGCATTGATTGCACCATCGCAGAGCCAAACCACACCCGCCCGCTGGCTGAATGGCTGGAAGCAGGCTACAAGCCCACCTTTAACCGCAAACCGTCGCCTGAGGAATTGGATGCTCCCACATCGCTTATCCTGCCGTCCGGGCTTTATGGTCCTGCGTTTCTCATCTCGAAGAATTACTTCGTGATTAAGGATTACAACTTCTCCGACCTCTACGTGCTTTTCGTCGGGTCGCTGGCGGACCGTATCGCGACAAAACGCGGTTTTGAAATTCCGTGGGGACGCGTTACGCAAATGCGAACCAAGCATCTGGAAGAAATGCAACGTCATCTGGCCGCATTGGGGTACTATAAAGACAAGATCGACGGCAAGGCCGGCATGAAAACTCGTGCGGCGGTAGGCGCTTTCCAGAAAAAACAACGCCTTAAACTGGATTGCTGGCCAACCCAAGCGACGCTCAAAGCGATGCGGAAGAAGACTGGAAGCAAATAGCTATCGAAACAACTTCCAAGTCGTATCCGCGGTTGAACGCAAAAAGGATTTCATATGCTGAATACTCGTCCGCTGGATTCGTTCGAACCGCTTGGCGAAAATTTGCTTAAGCCGCAATATACTTATTCTTTCGGCAACATTCCCAACACGATCTATACCATGCTCACAGGCGAGCAGAATGGTCCGCTTCTGCCTGTCGATTGCTTTGGCGGCAGCTATCCGCAACCTGAAAAAGTCGTGCTGTTCTTTATCGACGCTTTGGGCTGGAAATTCTGGCAGGACCATCTACAAGATATCGCGCCCATGCGCCGCATCGCGGAAAACGGCGTGCTAACGCCCATCTCCTCGCTGTTTCCGAGCACAACAAGCGCCGCCGTTTCCACCATAAATCTGGGCGTGCTGCCTGCTGAGCACGCTTGCTATGAGTGGAACCTCTATGTTCCCGCCTATGGCGAGACGATCCAAAGCCTGCCTTTCGCCCCGCTCGGCAAACGCCAAAGCGATGCGTGCTTAGAAAAGGGCTACGATCCTCGTGCGTTGTTCGCCGTGCATGAAACTGTCCACCAGCGGCTTGCCGCGCAAGGCGTGCGTTCGCTTTTGTTTGAAAATCAGAGTTACGCGAAAGGAGCCGTCAACCAAATTTTCAATGCCGGGGCGGAGCTGTACGAATATTCCACCCTTGCTGAATCGTTGACGCAGTTAAAAGAAGCGCTCGCCACAGTGAAAGGCAAAGCGTGGTTCAATGTCTACTGGGGAGGCATTGATCATATCGGCCACCGTTACGGTCCCAGCACGCCATATTTCGATGCCGAGATCATAAGTTTTTGGGCAACGTTCGATGCGCTTTTACGGAACCTCAACAGCCCGAATACGCTCTATCTGTTCACTGCCGATCACGGCCAGGTCAGCGCCCCGATAGAGGATACATTTTACATCAACGAGCGCATTCCCGCACTGGCTGATTGTTTGTCCACCAGCCCCACGGGCAATGTCATCTACCCCGGAGGCTCGCCGCGCGATCTCTTTATGCATGTCAAATCTGAGAGGCGGGAAGAAGCGTTCACTCAGCTAACAGAAGCGCTAACTGACATCGCCCACGTGATGACCGTAGACGACGCTGTCACTCAAGGGCTGTTCGGTCCTAGCGGCGTGGGCGCGGAATTGCGCCGCCGTTTGGGCGATATTCTGGTGCTCCCGTTTGATGGACATTTCGTGTACTGGCGAGAACCGGGCGTTTTGCATCACGACTTTTCCGGCCACCATGGCGGGCTTGCCGCATCTGAGCTGATAACCGTACTGGGCGCTACGGAAGAATTATGAGCGTGTGGCAAGCCATATTTCGTGCGTTGACTATGCGGCGACCGCAGACGGCTGCCACGATGTGCCTATCTGTGGGTGATCTTGTTTTTCTGCCCATTCCTGGCGCGAGTTCTTCTTGGCTCTATTGCTTCGTTCTTGTTCTTGAAGTTTTACCTCGTGGCGCCACGCGTTCTGAGCTTGGCCCCATTTCGTCGAGGCTCGGCTTATGAGGGCGTGAGGCCGGATTGCCGCCGCCATGTGTGCCGGGTTTGCCCGCTGAACTCCGCGCTTTCGGGCGCTTTGCGCCGCCGCCTTTCGCACCGCCTGCCTTCCCGGCGCGCGTCTCCACCTCTTCCTGCCGCGCCAGCGGATCATCCGCCACCACAAGCTCCACCTCACGCAGGCGCTTGATCTCGTCGCGCAGGCGAGCGGCTTCCTCGAATTCGAGATTGCCCGCCGCCTCGCGCATGCGTTTTTCCATGTCCTCGATCACCGCCGCCATATTGTGTCCAACGACGAATGACGCGTCACCCTCGGCGAAGCCCGGTCCCGCGCCGACCATTACATGGTCGCGCTCATAGACGCTCGATAGGATATCGCCGATATTCTTCTTCACCGATTCCGGCGTGATGCCGTGCTCGGCGTTATAGGCCAGTTGCTTTTCGCGGCGGCGGTTGGTCTCGGCCAGCGCACGCTCCATCGAGCCGGTTATCTTGTCGGCATAAAGCACCACATGCCCATCGACGTTACGCGCCGCGCGGCCAATGGTCTGCACCAGCGAGGTTTCCGACCGCAGAAAGCCCTCCTTATCGGCGTCCAAAATCGCCACCAGCGCGCATTCTGGGATGTCCAGCCCCTCGCGTAAGAGGTTGATGCCGATCAGCACGTCAAACGCGCCTAGACGCAAATCACGGATGATCTCGATACGCTCCAGCGTCTCCACATCGGAATGCATGTAGCGCACGCGCACGCCCTGTTCGTGCATATATTCGGTGAGGTCTTCGGCCATGCGCTTGGTCAGCGTCGTCACCAGCACGCGATAGCCGCGCTGCACCGTCTCGCGGCATTCGTGGATCAGGTCGTCTACCTGGGTGCTGACTGGGCGGATTTCCACTGGCGGATCGGTGAGGCCGGTCGGGCGGATGACCTGCTCGGTGAACACGCCGCCGGTTTGCTCCAGCTCCCAGCCGCCCGGCGTGGCCGAGACGTAGACCGTCTGTGGACGCATGGCGTT
>JARRLC010000068.1:0-12400 GCA_037387425.1 Alphaproteobacteria bacterium | reverse complement strand
GAAGGCCGCGCGTGAGGTTGATATGCAAGCCTATTTGCGCGAGTGGTTGACGCGGATGCCGCCTGAAAAGGGGAGCCTGCGCGTGGTGCTGGATGTCGATCCGTATGGGTTTATGTGAGACGTGTACGTTGAGGTGTCGGGTTGGGGGATGCTTTGACGGAGGCGTTCGCTAGTGCACTGACGCATTCAGAAGATTCATGCATGAGTGCACTAGCTCTTTGTTTATGCATCGATTTTACCAAACTCCGGTGTAACCTTCGTTTGGATCGATGCACTAGCGCTCAAGCCCTGTCGCAGCACCTCCTGAACCTGCAAGGACAGCAAGTGAAAACGACCTGACTGGCCAGCAGCTTCTCCCTAAATCAGTGATTTGCTAAGTTTGTAGTGGCGCTGTATACGCCAATAATTTCACAATGATAGCTACTAGATATACGCATGCGGTGAAATTTTCATGCTTAATTATTTGCCGATTTTACAAAATAACAGCCGATCAAGGCAAGATGCACAATAGTTATACTTTCTGATTCAGGCGCCTAAGATATAATATCGTATACAATCGCAAAATCGCCTTTTTTATACTATCACATAATACGTAAATAATTGTAAATATCACTGTTTTTTCGCACACTTATCAGATTTGGGAGCATCCATATGCGCAAATTTGGGGTGAAATGTTGGGCATTATCAATTGTAACGGCGGCTTTATTCAATCTATCTGGCAATTTTCCGTTTTACAAAATGGAAGCAGAGGCAGCCTCGTTACCGTTTGTCATTTCCGTCAATCAAAGCCATGCAACTGACCGGAACATCCTCCTTATCCAGTACACCACAATTGCTTTTCAAGTAAAAGATGTAAGTGGACCGGCAGGAGTTGCTATTCCCATAGATATAGAACTGCCATTAAATGTAATCCCGATGTCAGGTGCAGACGCACAATTTACATACCTAATGTTTCGGGACATCCCCAAAGGGTTTAAACTATCTTCAGGCTTTACGAACTGCAATTCAAACGTCGTACCTATAGCCAATTACAAATACGTTACAATTACAGCTCCCAAAAACTATGAAGGAAGTTTTACTATTCGTGTGTTTCTCTATCTGGGAGACAATATTCCGCCAATTGAGCGCACAGCAAACATCACAATAGGCTCACACACATCGCCTCCTGGAGTTAAAAAATTATCCACAAATAGTATCAATAAAAATAACCGATCAAGACAGCAAAATAATGATTACAACAAAACTATAGAACTCAAAATTTCTCATGAAAGCGAAGCATTATCGCTAGCTAAAGGCGGTAAATTTATCGCCGACGGCAATATTATTTATGCGCGATTGATTTTTATGGACTTAACCTCGAAGGGAAGTGCACGCGGCGCATTCGCTATGGGGCAAACCTATGATCCGCAATTTTTAAAAGACATTCAAGTTATAGGCATACAGCCTGATCTCAAGGCCGCTAAAGAGTGGTACCATAAAGCTGCCTTGATGGGACACGAACCAGCCATCAAGAGACTGAAAACAATTGAAGAAACAGAACGCTGATCCGTTTGAGATGGCCTCATTCCACCCCTAGGCCCCGCCAGCACGCGTGTGAGATTGTGGGACAAGCCGGTCAGTAAAAAAACAGCGACAAGACATATGGCCTGCCGCTGTTGGATTTTGCGTTAACGGAAGATCCGCCATTTTAAGGCAGTGAGACTACTTTTTCGCAGCCTTCATAGCTTCAGCGATCCAGCCGTCGAAAGTTTTCTGGTGTGCTTTGATCCACGCGTCAGCATGGCCTTCACACGCTTTCCAGTTGCCTTGGCCTTTTTCCTTCATCTTCAGGTTCTGCGCCGAGATATCGTTGGCGGAGATCTGCATCACTTCGAACAGTTTTGCCGCAGCCGGATTTTTCTCAACGAATTCCTTGTTAGCTACGATCATCTGTGTGTTCACTTCAAAACCGTAGTTTTTGCCATTAGGCAACTTGGTATCAACGTTGTTGGGATGCGCTGATTTCGGAACTTCCAACCAGATTACGTCTTTACCGGGTACAAGAACACCCGAGACCCAGTAAGGCGTCCAGGTGTAATACAGGATCGGCTTACCTTCTTTATAACGGGTGATCGTATCAGCAATAATAGCTGAGTATTCGCCCTGGTTATGCGTGACGGTCTTGCGCAATTTAAAGGCATCAAGTTGATGTTCAATAACGCGTTCACAACCCCAACCTGGGACACAACCCGCCAAGTCTGCTTTGCCGTCACTATTTGCATCAAAAAGCTTAGCAATTTTGGGGTCGGTGAATTGGCCAAGATTAGTGATTTTATTGGCGTCAGCCGTCTTCTTGTCGATCAGGTAGCCTTGCGCACAACCAGGAATGTAAGCGCCTGTGCGGGATAGTTTTTCGTCACCGCCAGCTTTTTTATAGAAAGCAGCGTGCAACGGTTTCCAGTGGTCAGCCATGAAGGTGAGATCGCCATTAGCGATGGCGATGTGCAACGCCGGATATTTGGCATTCTTCACATCCTCAACTTTATAGCCGAGCTTTTCCAGAGCCTTCATCACAAGAATGGTCTGGAAGTTTTCACCATCAATCGTGGTTTGCCCTGGTTTAACTACGACGCCTTTGCCTGGCAGATCAGCAGCGCTGGCCGCAGCAGGCATGGCTACAAGTGCGGTAGCTAGAAGCACGCGGGCTAATAATGGGATGCGCACCATATGTCCCTCCTTATATATATAGGATTATGTTTGGAGACTTGTTCCTCAAGCCACCTTTATCAAACGACGAACGAAACCAACGGGTCCGTTGTCGTACCAATGACGAGAAGCACGCGCACGCGTCTCCACGCCAAGAGCCTGTGTCATGCGGTCAAGTAGTATGGCTAGGATCACAATCCCCACACCACCTACAGTTGCGAGCCCCATGTCGAGGCGGCCAATACCGCGTAGCACCATCTGCCCAAGACCGCCAACGCCAATCATTGAAGCGATCACAACCATGGACAGCGCCAGCATCAAGGTTTGGTTCAGCCCAGCCATAATCGTTGGCATTGCAAGCGGTAACTGCACCTTGAACAAGAGCTGCCTCGGATTGGCGCCAAACGAACGAGAGGCTTCAATAAGGTCTGCTGGCACCTGGCGTATGCCCAGATTCGTCAAGCGTACCAATGGCGGCAGAGCAAAGATAATCGTAGCGACAACGCCTGGCACATTACCGATGCCGAATAGCATTACGATCGGAATCAGATACACGAAGGCTGGCGTTGTCTGCATAGCATCAAGTACTGGCCTAACAACCGCTGAAGCTCTATCGCTGCGCGCAAGCCCAATACCAATCGGTAAACCTATGATAACGCAGAAGACGACCGACGTCATAACAAGCGAAAGCGTGATCATCGCCGCGTCCCACGCCCCGATAAGCCCAATGAATATCAGTGACATGACTGACCCAATAGCCAGACGGACGCTCGAAAGCTGCCACGCGAGCAGGGCGAAAATCACGATAAAGATTGGAGCCGGCGTTATACGTAAGCCTAATTCAATTGTGGAGAGGGTCGCATCAACCGGCAGGCGAATGGCTTGAAACACTGGACGAAAATGAACAACCAGCCATTCTAGAGCCGTCTCCACCCAGCTTTGCAGAGGTATTACAGCGTCCCCAAAGGGGTGCCAAATATCAAAATCATGATGCACAGGCACGTTATCCGGCGTCAACCAATCGGGCGACGCATCGGACGGCGAGGATCCTCCCCATGGATTTGCAGAGGCAGGTCCCCCTTCTTCCGGCGTTTGCGCAGCAGGAGGCGTGCCCCAAGGATCGCTAGCCGCCGCAACGGCCTTCGGTTGAGTATCAGGCATGTGATTCCACCACCTTTTCGGCGTTTATATCTTCTCCATTTGTATCGGAGGTTTGGTCTTCGTCGGTTCTGGCCAGCGATTCCAGAAGATTGGCCCTGGTTATCGCGCCGATATAACGTCCGTTTTCGGCAACCACAGGCACAGCGCAAGGCGATTTCGCAACAACCGCCAGAAGATCTGACAGCCGCGTACTGGCCTCTACGCTCTGGACATCTTCCAGCATAGCTTTGACAATGCCGGTCACACCGCTCTTTTTGGCGTCCAGAAGCGACTGAACTGAAACAACGCCATGAAACTTGCGGTCACCACCTAGGACATAACCGAAATCGCGGCCATCACGACGCAACTGATTGAGCGCCGTGGAAACACCAGCGCCTGCTCTATCGATCAAGGTTGTTGGCAATTTCTGGACGATATCCCCTGCGGTAAGAACCTTGGAGATATCAACGCCGCGGAAGAACGACCGCACGTAATCGTTAACGGGATCATTCAAAAGTTCTTCAGGCGTGCCGATTTGAATTACGCTACCACCTTCCATGATCGCGATACGGTCGCCAATGCGCATAGCTTCGTCAAGATCGTGGGAAATGAACACCACGGTGCGCTGATGTTCCGCCTGAAGCTTAACGAGTTCATCTTGCATTTCAGTACGGATTAGCGGATCTAGCGCAGAAAAGGCTTCGTCCATCAACAGCACTTGCGGATCGTTGGCGAGAGCGCGCGCAAGACCGACGCGCTGCTTCATGCCACCTGACAATTCATCCGGATAGTTGTCCGCGTAAGCTGCAAGGCCGACTTGTTCCAACGCCACAATTGCGCGCTCGTGGCGTATGCTCTGTTCAACACCTTCGAGTTCAAGGCCAAAAGCGGTATTATCGATGACATTTAGATGCGGCATTAGCGCGAAAGACTGGAAAACCATGCTCATTTTCGTGCGGCGCATTTCAATCAGCTGCCGATCTGACATAGTGGCGATATCTACGCCGTCGAACAAGATGCTTCCACTCGTTGGTTCTATCAGCCGGTTGAGAAGGCGCACCAAAGTTGACTTACCCGAACCGGACAACCCCATTACGACAAAAATCTCACCCTCGTGGATGGTGAAACTCGCATCGTTCACCCCCACCGCATGGCCAGTGGCTTCGAAAACGGCGTCCTTATCCATCCCCTCGCGTATAAGCGCCATAGCATTTTCAGGATGATCCCCAAAAATCTTGTATAGGTTTTTTGCGATTATTTTTTCAGTCATGCTAGTATAGCGCCAACTCGCCTGTGTTTTACTGTATTTTTTTGCTGAGGCAAAATAGAAGTGCCGAATGGTTGTATTGGCACTCTAACGGATGGGTGTATTAGCATTTTATCTCACCTCACGTGGTGGTTCGTAATTTCTTACGACACTACTGCACTAATGTCAAAGCGTCCGCCTATTTTACGCTGGACAAACGATTTTATTCCTTGTGGCAAGGCGTTATGAGCGCGAACACACGGTAGATGATTGGCTAACCAATGCCCATTCGAAGAAAGTGACGCAGTATCAATTAGTTCCATTCCGTTCATGACAAACTTGCTGTAGCGCACAAAGCTGGATTTAAGCTTTCCAAGCTAAGCTGCACAAAAATCAATAGCTTGCTAGGTCCTGTTAAGTATCAAAGTACTGCAAACGCTTGCGACAAATGGGGCAGAACTTCTGGCAGAACGTCCTAGTGCGTAAAGGTAATTGCGTAAAGCCGCACTAGGGGATAATTTTAAGCAATCTGTGCCAAACTTTCTGAAACATCTTTCTGGTCCTGAACCCCTGATCAAGAGCTAGCCCTTGACCAATAACGCTGCCAAAAAACCTACATCCATTAGGCGCCTTCTTGTCGCCAACCGTTCCGAAATCGCTATACGTGTATTCCGCGCAGCCACCGAGCTGGGGATCAACACAGTGGCCATCTACGCGGAGGAGGACAAACTTTCCCTCCACCGCTTCAAGTCTGATGAAGCCTATCTTGTGGGCCGCGGTCCTGACACGGCTGCACATCTCGGCCCCCTTGAAGCCTATCTATCCATCCCCGAAATTTTGCGTGTTGCGCGCGAAGCCAACGTGGACGCTATCCATCCCGGCTACGGATTTCTGTCCGAAAGCCCCGAATTTGCTGAAGCTTGCGCCGCTGAGGGGATTATCTTCATTGGTCCTGAGCCCGCAACCATGCGCATGCTCGGCAACAAAGTATCCGCGCGCAATCTAGCCATTTCGGTCGGCGTTCCGGTGATGCCTGCAACGGGGCCGCTCCCTGAAGATCCAGAGGAGATCAAACGCCTTGCTGCAGAGATTGGCTATCCGGTCATGCTCAAAGCGTCATGGGGTGGTGGCGGACGCGGCATGCGGCCGATCGAGAGCGAAGATACGCTCATTAATTCCGTAAACTCCGCAAAGCGTGAAGCCAAAGCTGCTTTCGGTAAGGACGAAGTTTATCTTGAGAAGTTGGTGCGTCGCGCCCGCCACGTAGAGGTACAGCTTGTCGGCGATCAGCACGGCAATCTGCTGCATCTTTTTGAGCGCGATTGCAGTATTCAACGCCGCCACCAAAAGGTGGTGGAACGCGCGCCAGCGCCGTATCTCAATGACGAACACCGTTCTGCGCTCTGCGAGGCCGCGCTGCGGATCGGCCGCGCCACGAACTATTCCGGAGCGGGCACCGTTGAATTTCTTATGGACGCGGACACGGGCAAATTTTACTTCATTGAAGTCAATCCGCGCCTTCAGGTCGAACACACGGTAACTGAGTACGTCACTGGTCTGGATATCGTTAAGGCGCAAATTCGCATAGCCGAAGGGGGCCGCCTCGGTGACGTTGAGCAGACGGGCTTTCCGACGCAAAGTGATATCCGCCTGAACGGCCACGCCCTGCAATGTCGTATCACAACCGAAGACCCTGAGAATAATTTCATTCCCGATTATGGCCGCATCACTGGCTATCGCGGCGCTTTCGGTTTTGGCATCCGTGTTGACGGTGGCACTGCCTATTCTGGCGCGGTCGTCACACGCTATTACGATGCGCTCCTGGAAAAGGTCACTGCATGGGCGCCAAGCGCCAACGAGGCCATTTCGCGCATGAGCCGTGCGCTGAAGGAATACCGCATTCGTGGCGTTGCTACCAATTTGTCCTTCTTGGAAGCGCTAGTTGATCATCCCCATTTCAAGGCAGGCGACTACACGACGCGTTTCATTGACGAAACGCCAGAGCTGTTCCAGGTTCCCTCACGCCGAGACCGTCCCACTAAGCTGATGACTTATATCGCTGATGTGACGCTCAACGGCCATCCGGAAACCCGTGATCGCGTAAAACCTCCAGCCGAGGCGCGCAAACCAGAAGCGCCGTATTTCGGAACCCAAAAGCCGCCTAAGGGCACAAAGCAGCTTTTGGACGAGCTAGGCCCGAAACAATTCGCAGATTGGATGAAGGGCGAGAAGCGCCTGCTCGTCACCGATACGACCATGCGTGACGCGCATCAATCGCTCCTGGCGACGCGGATGCGCACTTACGACATTGTCGCTTCTGCAGACGCCTACGCCACTGGACTGCCGCAACTTTTCTCGCTCGAATGCTGGGGCGGGGCAACGTTCGATGTGGCCATGCGTTTCCTGAGCGAAGATCCGTGGGAACGGCTCACCGCTTTGCGCGAACGGGCGCCGAATATCTTGTTGCAAATGCTGCTGCGCGGAGCAAACGGCGTCGGCTATACGAATTACCCTGACAATGTCGTACGCTTCTTTGTGGATCAGGCCGCTAAAGCGGGCATGGACGTGTTCCGCATTTTCGACTGCTTGAACTGGGTCGAAAACATGCGCGTGGCCATTGATGCAGTGTGCGAAACTGGCAAGCTGGCCGAAGGCGCGATCTGCTATACAGGCGATATTCTCGATCCTAACCGCGCGAAATATTCGCTGTCCTATTATGTCGGCCTTGCCAAGGAGCTTGAAGCGGCAGGCTGTCATATTCTCGGCATCAAGGACATGGCGGGCTTGCTCAAACCCACGGCAGCGCGCGTGCTCGTTAAGGCGCTGAAGGAAGAGGTAGGCATACCGCTCCATCTGCACACGCATGACACGTCAGGACTTTCCGGCGCTACCGTGCTGGCCGCTGCCGAAGCCGGGGTAGACGCCGCCGACGCAGCAATGGACGCCATGTCCGGCCTCACCTCGCAACCCTGCCTGGGGTCGCTGGTGGAGGCCCTGCGTCACACCGATCGAAACACCGGCCTTGATCCGGAAACCATCCGGCAACTTAGCTTCTATTGGGAGGCGGTGCGCTACAGCTATGCAGCATTCGAAAGCGATCTGCGAGCCGGAGCTTCCGAAGTCTATCTGCATGAGATGCCGGGCGGACAGTTCACCAATTTGCGCGAACAGGCGCGCTCACTGGGGCTTGAGACACGCTGGCATGAAATCGCCAAGGCGTTCCGCGCCGCTAATGATCTGTTCGGCGATATTGTCAAGGTAACGCCGTCCTCCAAGGTGGTGGGCGATATGGCGCTGATGATGGTGGCGCAGAACCTGACCGCCGAGGATGTTCTGGCGCCAGGGCGGGCAATCGCCTTCCCAGGCTCGGCCATTGAGATGCTGCGCGGCGATCTGGGCCAACCGCCAGGGGGATGGCCCGAGGCGCTGGTAGCCAAGGCGCTCAAAGGCGAAGAACCCAACACCGCCCGGCCCGGTTCGCTTCTACCTCCCGCTGATTTCGACGAAGTGCGTGCGGAGGCAGCCAAACATTGCGAGGAACCGCCAAGCGATACCTGTGTGGCGTCCTATCTAATGTATCCGAAGGTTTTCGCTGATTTCTCTGGCATGGTGCGGAAATACGGGCCGGTCTCGATCCTGCCGACGCCGGTCTTCTTTTACGGTATGGCGCCCGGCGATGAAATCGCGGTGGAAATCGAGCGGGGCAAGACGTTAGTGATCGTGCTTCAGGCGGTCGGTGGGACAGACGAAGACGGCATGGTGCATGTCTTTTTCGAGCTGAACGGCCAGCCGCGCACGGTACGTGTGCCGAACCGCACCGCCGTCGCCAGCCTTCCGCCACGCCGGAAGGCGGAGGAAGGGAATTCGCTGCATATCGGCGCTCCGATGCCGGGTGTTATCGCGGCGCTGCCAGTCGAAACTGGCCAAGCGATCAAAGCCGGCGATATCCTGCTAACTATCGAGGCGATGAAAATGGAGACGGCGCTGCATGCCCCATGCGATGGGACCATTGCAGAAATTCTGGTGCATCCCGGCAGTCCAATCGAAGCCAAAGACTTGCTAGTGGTGCTGAAGGATTAATGACTGAAGACTGAGGAACTGCCGGTTTTGCCCCAAGAAAAAGACTGATGCTAAAAGTTAAGCACCGGCAGGCTTCCTATAAATTGGAGTAAATATCCAAGCGCGATCAATACGAAAGACGTGGTGAACCAGCTTAGACGCATGCCACGCACAGCTTTTGTCCGTTTCTGCTGTTGTTGGAAGCGTCGCTGCTCGTGCATGTGATCAAATACAGGCTGATGAGGATTCGTTTGCTGCGGTTGTATTGAGGGTGGCCTCTTGACAAGCTGCTCGCGAGCCAGAAGCTCAGCCTCATGTTGTTCAGATTTAAGCGCAATCCACCATTCATAGGCCAGGATCAGCACACCGGCGAAGTCTAAAGCAACGCCTACTACATTGAGCCACGGCTGAATCATGCTTGTTTCACTTTCCCTTATTCACCAACATTTCAATGGTTTATTAGCAAGTTGTGGCACAATGAAGAATTTTTTCACTTCCTTGCCTAGTTCCATAAAGCAATTTGATATTAAAATAGACGTATACCCTGAACGCACACTCATGGGGAAAGATGGTTTTGGCAGACACAAAACCTGACGATCAAGCGGAAACGATTGCGTTTCTCATGTCTCCAGAAGCGTATGGCGGAGAAACGTCTGAAGTTATCCGGATCGACACCCATTGCGCTTCTGTATTTCTCAGCGGAAATCGCGCCTATAAATTAAAGCGGGCGGTTAAGTTCCCCTATCTTGACTACTCAACGCTTTCAAAGCGCGAAGAGTTCTGCAAGCGCGAGATGATGATCAACAGGTTAACTTCTCCGCAACTCTATTTAGCGGTGGTTCCTGTTACGCGCGAAGAGAGTGGCGGTCTTGCGATCGATGGCGGCGGGGTTCCTGTTGACTGGCTGGTTGTTATGAGGCAGTTCGACAACAACCTGTTGTTCGACCATCTGGCCTCCACGCATCAGCTTTCTTCTGTGTTGTTGACGAGCCTAGCTATCAGAATTCGCGAATTTCACTCCAATACTTATGTTGTATATGACACGCCGTGGGTGGAATCGTTTCAAAAAGTCGTCGGAGATTTGGAAGCCACGCTTTGCGGCGCGAACGGTATGGCAACGGGGCTTCAATGCCATCCGCATATTGAAGCGCTGCGGCGAACGGTGGATGATCTCAGCGGCCTGATGCTTGCCCGCGAGGAAGCGGGATATGTCCGCCACTGCCACGGCGATTTGCACCTTAAGAACATCGTGCTGTTTGACGATGAACCTGTGCTTTTTGACGCTATCGAGTTCGACGACAAACTCACCAACATCGATGTGCTTTACGATCTGGCGTTTCTACTGATGGATCTGTGGCACCGGGGGTTGCGACGCGAAGCCAACACGGTGTTCAACCGGTATTTCCAACGCGATGTGCCTATTGACGAATGGGGCGGGCTTGCGCTGTTGCCGATGTTCATCGCCGTGAGGGCGGGGGTGCGCGCCATGGTGGGCATTCATGGGCTATCGCTGGCCAAAGATACGAAGGCACATGCCGAAACTATCGAGAGCATTCACAGCTACGCCCGCCTGGCCGCAGATGCGCTTTCGCCCTCCAAACCGCGGCTGGTGGCGGTCGGCGGATTTTCAGGCAGCGGAAAAACGACGCTTGCGCGCGCCATCGTGCCGGAGGTTGGTTCTATCCCCGGCGCCGTTCACATCCGCAGCGATGTGGAGCGCAAGCTGTATCACGGCGTGGATTTGCTTCACCACCTTCCGCCAGCATTTTACACGGTGGAATCGCGGGAAGTCGTTTACCAGCACATCATTGAGCGGGCAGAAGCCGTGCTGAACGCCGGGCATTCGGTTATTCTTGATGCGGTATTCTTTTGCGCCGATTGGCGCGAACGCGTGCAACAAATGGCTGAGCGCGCGGGCGTTTCGTTTTGCGGTCTTTGGCTTGAGGCCGATCCGGTGCAGATGATGGCGCGTGTGACATTGCGTTCTGGGGATGCATCGGACGCCACGCCACAGGTGGTGGCCGAGCAAATACAAAGCGCGTCTGTCCCTGAGGAGTGGCACAAGATCGATACGCGCGGCACAGTAGACGCCACGGTTAAGGCCGCCACCACGATACTCAAGCAGACCGCGTAAAAACGCAGCCATGCCATGAATATCCTTGCCCATAATTTCAGTGGTTTAGCAGGAAACTGACAACTGCTTCAGGAGCATCTTCGTGAACGATGTGACCGGCGTCTGGAATTCTAGTCATCGTATCGGCGCACAGTTTTTCTTTCAGTTCTTCCCCCTGACTAATCGGGAGAAAGCTATCAGGTTCACCCCAGGCAAGGTGCACTTCGAACGGTCGTTTCGCGTATTTTTGCTGAAGTTCAGAAATGTACTTCGTATTTGCCTGAGCTATCTGTCGATAGAAAGCAGACTGACCATCTTTTCCGAGCCAGGGTTCCAGGTAAATTTTGACGGCCTCGTCACTTAGTGGTTTGTGCGCCGCATTTTGAATATAGGCACGGAATAGCGCCTGATGTGCGTAAGAAGGCAGACCAACAAAAGCGACCTCATGCTGCATCACATGAGTAAAAAAAGGAGAACCAGACGGCAACACGGAAACCGCATCGAGTAGATATAGCTTTCCGAATTCGACACCGTTGATGAAATGAGCGCGAAGCGCCGCAAGACCACCGAAATCGTGGCCAACGACTTGCGGACGGGAAAGCCCCCAATGTTCGATAAGTGCAGCCAACAAATCGTTTTGAACATTCGCGGTTACATCCTGCCCGTCCCGTTTTTCAGACTGGCCACATCCTACCATGTCAAAGTAGAAAACCTGTCGCTTGAGCGAAAGATGAGGGGCGATACGTCTCCACGCTTGCGAGGACCATGGAAATCCGTGAAGCAGGATGAGCGGATCGCCAGCACCGATGCTTCCCCAAGCTACTTTTTGATCATGAAACATGAAAGTCTGATCAAGCTGCAACATTGACATGTCCTCCGAAATCAGCAACTTTGTATATTAGTTAATTAGCAAATTAACAAACTATCGAAGTGAGTCAACTGATGATTGAACGAGGCATTCAGATAAAAGCGCTTTCAAGCGAAGTGCGGATGGAGATCCTGGAGTTGCTGAAGCAACCAAAAGAGAATTTTGCGAACCAGTATTCCGCTGATCCCTGTGAGGTCGGCGTATGCATGCATCTGATCGCTGAAAAGCTTAATCTTAGCCCGCCAACGATCACTCGGCATATCGACTTGCTGCGTCAAGCAGGATTTAT
>JARRLC010000067.1:0-28242 GCA_037387425.1 Alphaproteobacteria bacterium | reverse complement strand
CGTTGGGGAAGCGACGGCAGGATATGCTGTGCATCTCGGTTTTTCTGATGTGCGCACAGGGCCGGGGACGGCAAAAGGGTTGGCGGATATTATTTTAAAAATGCCTAAGCGGGAGCGGCATGGGATAGTCCTTTACCTCACGGGAGAACATCTGGCTTTCGATCTTGAAGCACAGCTTTCCGACCACGGTTTCGACGTTTGCCGGAAGATTGTCTATGAAACGCGTGAAGTACCAGAGGCCGCCACGCGTCAGCTTGTGGAAAAACTGAATGAAGGCGTTGATGGCGTCATTCTCATGTCGCCGCGCACGGCTTCAGTGTTCGCGCAGCTTTTAAAGCAGGCCAAACGACCTAAAGAATATCCTCCGTTTACATGTTATTGTTTGTCTGAGGCTGTTGCCGCGCCGTTACAACAGATAGCAGATATCACCATACGCGTTGCACACAAGCCTTCTGAGGCTGATTTGCTGGCATTAATCGACGAGGCGCGCTAAGGGTGAGCATGTTTAATGCGCTTAACACAATGGTTGGCAAACTTTAATCATTGTTGTCCTATGTTGGGACAAAGAGCGAATTATAAGCTGCGAGCTGTGGAACTGAAAACCCATGACGACGAACGACGAATCCGGAAACGGCAAGCCGGAAAAAGGTAAAAGTCAGCGGCCGCATATGACGTTGGATGTTAAAGCCACCGACGTGACGCCAGAGGCTGCGAGTGTTGTTAAAACGCCAGACGGCGGCGCAAGCGGCGGGGCGGATGCATCTGATCGCAAACAGGAAAGCGACGCTTTCGCAGCAAATGCGGCCAATGCCGGCGCTTCGAATAACACGCCCCCGGTTGACGTGGCGGGCAATGACGTTGGCGTACAAAGTTTCATGACCCATATGGCGGCTGGCGTTCTGGGTGGTCTGTTCGCGCTCGTGATCGGCTATTATGTCGCTGGCGGCTTGCGCGACCGGCTCCCCATGCTTACCGAACGCAGCGCTCAAGATTTCCAAGCGGCCCTCGCCAAGCAAGAAGAACGCCTTGCCGCGCTGGATAAAGCCGTTCACGCGCCGCGCGCAGACAATACGCAGGCTGACACACGTCTGAAGGCGCTATCTGACCAGGCGAATAGCCTGAAACAGGAAATCGCAGCGCTCTCAAAGCGGATGGATGACCGTTTGGCTGCCATCGCGGCGAAGCCTGCTCCAACGCTTGCTCCCGCTCCAGCGCCTGTGGCGCCGCCTGGCGTCTCGCCCGAGGCCATGCAGCAAAGCCTTAATCCTCTGCGCGCCAAGCTTACCGAATTGGAAGGCCGCTTAAGCCAAGTCGCCAGAGATCAAGCCGTAGTGCAAACCGACAGCAAGGCTTCGGCGTTGGCGGTTGCGCTTTATAATCTCCGCCGCGCTGTCAACGAAGGCAAGCCGTTCGCCGCCGAATTACAGACGATTGCTTCCATGACGCCGGTGCCGCTTGATCTGGCTCCGCTGGAAGCCGTCCGCGAAAAAGGCGTGCGAAATCTCGCGCAACTGCGAAAATCGTTTTCTGCGAGTGTTGACGCCGCCATTGAGACGGAAAACCGCCCCGCCGATAAGTCTTTCTCAAGCCGCCTTTGGGCTTCCCTGAAGTCGGTTGTCCGCATTCGGCGTGTGGGCGAAGTGCCGGGCAATACAACCCAGGCCATTTTGGCCCGCGCTGAAGTCCGGCTTAAGAATGGCGATCTGAAAGCCGTACTGAAGGAAATCGCGCAATTAAAAGGGGACGCGGCGAACGCCTTCAAAGCTTGGCAGAACGACGCGCAATCGCGCATCGCCGTCGACGAGACCTTGAGCCGCGTGGAAGCCAGTCTGCTGGCAGCGCTCGGCCGTACCGATAACGCCAAGAGGGATGGCTGATGGTAAGGGCGCTCACATATCTGTTTTTCATTGTGGTTACAGTATTAGGTTTGGCGTGGTTCGCTGATCGTCCCGGCCTGCTAGTGATCGAGTGGCAATCCTACCATATCGACGTGCCGTTATTCAGGGCCACGGTTCTCATCGTGCTGACGGTATTGGTCGTGTTGTTCGGTTTGAATGTGACGCGCAAGATTTTGGGCGGCCCAGGACGTTTCGGCCGCCATCTGGTGCAAAAACGGGTTTCGCGCGGGTATGACGCGCTGCGCAAGGGCATTTTCGCAGTGGGGGCTGGTGACGAGGCGCTTGCCGCTCGTTTTGCCGCAAGCGCAAAGCGCGCCCTTCCCAAAGAACCGCTCGCCCAGCTTTTGCTGGCGCAGTCAGCGCAATTGAGCGGCGACCGCCGCACTGCGCAACGCGTGTTCGAAGCGATGTCCGAAAAGCCTGAGACGCAGCTTTTAGGCTTGCGCGGCCTGTTCCTGGAAGCCAGCCACGATAACCAGATGGAAGCCGCCCGACAATTCGCCGCGCGCGCATTGGCGCTCAATCCGGCTTTGCCGTGGCCAGTGCATTCATTGTTTGAAATGCAGTGCCGCGAACGCGACTGGCATGGGGCGCTGGAAACACTCAACACGGCGCGTCAACACCGCCATATCGACCGCAAAACCATCGACCGCCGCCGAGCAGTGCTGCTCACCGCCCAGGCACTCGACCTGGAAGACACCCAGCCTGAAAAGGCTGCGGAACTGGCGCTGGAAGCGCACAGATTGATACCTGGTTTCGTGCCCGCCGCACATATCGCCGGGCGCATTCTGGCCAGCCGTGACAGCGCCCACAAAGCCGCGAGGGTGCTCGCCAAGACATGGCAATATACACCGCATCCCGATCTTGCGTTGACATATGCCTATGTCCGGCCCGGCGATTCCCCACGAGACCGGCTGTCGCGCATCAAATCGCTGATCATTCTGACGCCCGACCATCCGGAAGCGCGCATCGCACTCGCGCATGCCGCCATTGACGCCCGCGAGTGGGAGGAAGCCCGCTTCGCGTTACAGCCGCTCCTGGCCGCTAATCCCACCGCCCGTGTCTGCACGCTGATGGCGCGCATTGAAGGCGGCGAAAAGCGCGATGCTGGCCGTGTTCGCGAATGGCTGGCCCGCGCCGTCCGTGCGCCACGTGACGCGATATGGATCGCCGATGGCGTCGCCTCCGAGGAATGGTCGCCGATTTCGCCAGTGACCGGCAAGCTCGATGCCTTCGAATGGCGCGTGCCAGCTGATAAGCCAAAATCCGTGGGAAGTGACCATTTCTTTGAAGAAATCAGCGCGCTTGGCGGTGACTTTGAAGGGATCGTGCGTGTTGCGCCAAGTGCAAGCGACGCCAGCGCCGTAAGCGCCAGCGAAACAGAAGCGAGCACGGCCCAGGCACTTACGCTTGATGTAACAGTGCGCGATACCGCAACAGATACAGCTAAGTCTGCAAAAGTTGCTGTTGCAACGGCCAACGTCCAAAGCCAAGCGGTGCGACCGGCTGTTGCTGACGCGACGCCGAGCGTTCAAACCTCTGCGCAAACAGTGGCGGAGCAGTCTGCCAGCACTGCCCTGCCCGCTGAAACATCTGGCGGCACCGAGAATAAGGCGAAGCTGACGCCTGCTTCCTCATCAAGCGGCGAAACGCGGCCTTCACCTGCTGCAACGACGGCTACCGCTGCTGCGGCAAAATCTCCACGAACGCTTGAGACGCGCATTTTCGTACCGAGCCGTCCGCCGGATGATCCCGGTCCCATGCCCGCAGATAGCGAAATGGATGACGCCAGTACACCCGTAACGCGTTTTCGTACGGCCTCAAAACAACCCTGACATTAACCCTATCGCGCAAAAGCGGCCCTGCACTGACGAAAAACGCGGTGCGGGAAGCAATTTTTATGCACAGTGCGTCTACTGGTCGCTACTGTGGCCAAAATGTGAGTGAAACGCTCATTTTTGTTAACACGAGAACAAGACAAGTTCGTATATGTGCCATGTTCGCCACAATTTTTCCGTAGTTGTCGCAGAACCTGTTTCCGAATTACAACAGGGTGTTTATGCTGCATCACTGACGGCCAGGAATGGCGCTGGCCTACAGGGAGTTTGCATTGTCTAAATATGACGCTTCCATTGAGACACCCGAGGGTAAAGAAAGCTCCTCGGTGGCTGATCAGGCGACAACAGCCGGTGATGAGCAAATTACCGCTGACGCAACCGCCACATCTGCTTTTTTCGAGCGTCATAGCCGTAAAATTGTTCCGGTCTTGTTGATTGGCGCAGGCATTGTGGCCAGTCTCACGGCGCTAAGCATGTTTCTGCCTGCAAGGATCGTGTTCTTGTGGACGCCGGGTATTGGCGCTGTGCTGTTTGGTCTTTGGCTGGCGATCCGCCAAATTGGCAAAAGCGGCAGCGCGCCGCTCGGCACCCCCTATGATGACGCAGACGACGATCCATCCCGCACGCGCCGCCGTCGCCGGGTATTCCGCGCCGGGTTAATACTGGTGTCGTTGTCGGTGGTGTGGGGCTTGCTCACACTGTTTGTGCTGACCAACCTTACCCCGATCGCTCTTACGACAACTGTTCTCGTATTTATTTGGATCGTAAGCGCCGTACTGATCCTAACGATGATCGGCATGGTCGCCTGGCAGATCATCGGATTGTGGTATGCGCGCAGGAGACAGGCAGCGGGCGCAGGGCTGCATGTTCGCATCGTTACGATATTCGGGGTTCTGGCTGTGTTCCCCGCTGTATTGCTAGCTATTTTCGCTTACGTTTCGATTGATCGTGGATTGGATCGCTTCTCCAAGCGGACCAGAGCAATTATCGGGGAATCTGTCGGCGTCGCGAATGCCTATCTGGCCGAGCACAGCAAGATATTACATGTCCATGGTCTTGCCATGGCGCGCGATTTAGAAGCCAATATACAGCTTCTCAAAGATAATCCGGAAGGCTTCCGCACACTCGGTACAGCTCTTGCGCTGGAACGGCGATTGGCCTTTGCTTATCTTGTAAATTCCAAAGGCGAACCTGTACTTCCGCTAAAAACCTCAAGCGATTTTCCCTTTATTCCCCCCACGCAGGCGCAATTCAACGCCGCGAATGAAGGGAAGTTTGGCGAAGCAGGCATCTTTGCGCCCGGCCAACCCGCGCAAGGCGTTAGGGGACTGAAAAAGCTAAACCAAGCCAACGTGAACGAATACAAAGCGCTGAGTGATCGCCGTGGGGGCGTACAAATGGTGTTCGCCATCATGTATGTCGTGATCGCGTTAACGCTTTTGCTCGCGTCGATCTGGATCGGGCTTTCGTTCGCCAACAGCCTCGTGGCGCCAATCCGGCGATTGATCGGCGCTGCGCAAGATGTATCGCGCGGCAATCTCAGTGCGGCGGTCAAGGTGGAGCGTCCACGCAGCGACATGGGGCGATTATCGGCTACATTCAACCGTATGACCACAGAGTTGCGCAACCAGCGTAACGCGCTCATCGGAGCCAACACCAAACTCGACGAACGCCGCCGCTTTACCGAGGCCGTGCTTTCCGGCGTGACGGCGGGTGTGATCGGTGTGGACGCTAACGGCGTGATTACGCTCGTTAACATGTCCTCGTTGCAAATGTTGCACCGCGAAGAACGCGAACTTATCGGCAAACCGATAGAAGATGCCATTCCCGAATTCGCCGCCATCGCAGCCAAGGCGCCCAAACATTCGCTGGCGGCCGCCGTGCAATCGCAGATCACCTTTCGCCGAGAAGGCTCCGACCAGACCTTTTCCGTTCGCGTCACGCAGGAAGGAGGCGAGCCGCAAAATTACGGCTTCGTCATCACCTTTGACGATATCACGGCGCTGGCGGTGGCTCAGCGCACCACGGCGTGGGCCGATGTGGCGCGCCGCGTGGCGCATGAGATCAAGAACCCGCTCACACCTATTCAGCTCTCCGCCGAGCGTATCCGCCGCAAATACGGTTCGCTCATCACCAACGACCGCGAAGTTTTCGACCGCTGTACGGATACGATTATCCGCCATGTTGGCGACATTGGCCGCATGGTCGATGAATTCTCAGCTTTTGCGCGTATGCCCAAGCCGGTCTTCGAGCATCATGATGTCGGCAAGCTGGTTAACGAAGCTGTCGTCTTGTTCCAGATGAGCAAGCCCGAGATAAAATACAATGTTAGCCTTCCCGACACGTCATTCAAAATCGAGTGCGACCGGGGATTGCTGACCCAGCTTGTTACAAACCTTGTAAAGAACGCTGGCGAAGCAATAGAATCTGCAAAAACATCGGGGCAAAAGGGTGAAGACTATAAAGGCAGCATATCCGCCAGTGTGCGCGCCAATGACGGACGTTGCCTTATCGAAGTAACCGATAACGGCTGCGGATTACCCGCCGAAAATCGCGCCCGGCTGACCGAGCCATACGTAACAACTCGCGAAAAAGGAACAGGACTGGGGCTCGCCATCGTCCAGCGCATCGCCGAACAACATGACGGCGTACTGGAGCTGGAAGACGCCGTGAACGATGCCGGTGAGGTAACCGGCGCGAAGGTACGGCTGAGCATCCCGATAGAACGCATTTCATCTGTACAGCAAAGCACACCAATTGACGAGCAGGCCAAACCGCGCCTCAATGGCAGAAAAGGGGGAGAAACCCATGGCGTCTGATATCCTTATCGTAGACGACGAAGCCGATATCCGCGAACTGATCGCAGGTATTCTCGAAGACGAGGGCTACACCGCACGCCGGGCCAAGGACAGCGACGAAACGCTGGCCGCCATCACCGAACGGCGCCCGTCTTTGGTGATCCTGGATATATGGCTGCAAGGCTCCCGAATGGATGGGCTGGAAATTCTAGCCCACATCAAACGCCAGCATCCTGAATTGCCAGTTGTCATCATCAGCGGTCACGGCAATATCGAAACTGCGGTCTGGAAACCTCGAAGCTGCGGCGCGAAAACCGCGAGCTGAAAGAACGCAGCGCCTATGGTAACGATCTGATCGGTCGCTCCACGCACATCAATCATCTGCGCCAGCAGATCGAGAAAGTGGCGCCGACCAACAGCCGCATCATGATTTCTGGTCCTTCAGGGGCAGGCAAAGAACTGACCGCGCGCGTGCTACACAGCGTATCGGCGCGTGCAAACGGACCGTTCGTAGCAGTGAACGCGGTGGCCATGGCGCCGGATTGCGTGGAAACCGAGTTTTTCGGCACTGAGGAAAACGGAGGACAGCCCCGCAAAGTTGGCGCGCTAGAAGAAGCGCATGGCGGTACGCTTTACATCGACGAAATTGCCGACATGCCGCTTGAAACGCAAGGCAAGCTCTTGCGCGTGCTGGTTGAGCAGAAGTTTCAGCGCGTTGGCGGCGGTCCGAAGGTGCAGGTGGATGTGCGCGTGGTTTCTTCCACCAGCCGCGATCTGGAACGTGAAATGGCCAATGGCCGTTTCCGGCAAGATCTTTTCCACCGGCTGAACGTGGTGCCGCTGAAGGTTCCCAGTCTTTCCGAGCGCCGCGAAGATGTGCCCGAACTTGTGGAACATTTCGTGCAGCAGATCGCCATGTCCACCGGTTTGTCGCCACGCAAGATCGGCGATGACGCCATGGCGGTTCTGCAATCCTACGACTGGCCGGGCAATGTCCGCCAGCTTCGCAACATCATTGAGCGCTTGATGATTATGACTGGCGGCGATCCAGAAGTGCTGATTACTGCTTCGATGCTGCCTGACGACATCGGCTCGAATGTGCCGTTTTCGCCGAACAGTTCGGGCGGTGAGCATCTCATGTCGTTGCCGTTGCGCGATGCGCGCGAGATTTTCGAACGCGAATATTTGATGGCGCAAATCAATCGTTTTGGCGGGAACATCTCGCGCACGGCTGAATTCGTCGGCATGGAGCGTTCTGCGTTGCACCGCAAATTGCGTGCGCTTGGGGTCAACTCCAACGAGCGCGCGGCTGAAGCACGGGCTTGAAGTACTGCCCACGAACCAAGTATACAACACAAAAGCGCGGGGGAAATCCTCGCGCTTTCTTCGCTGTGAGTTGTTCCCCCTGTTGCGCCTGGGGCCGCACGGCGTTATCACTGGCGCTAAGCGGCCTCATGCGTCTTGCGCGTGAGCGGCCATATCTGTTTTCGCAAATTCCGCGAAGGGTACGAAATGAAAGTCAACGAGGCCACGGTGCGCCATGTCGCCCGGCTCGCTCGCATCAAGGTGAGCGCCGAGGAGGCAAAGAACCTCGAACGCGAATTGTCGGGTATTTTGGATTGGGTTGAGCAACTCGGCGAAGTGGATACGAGCCAAGTCGAACCGATGACCCGTATGGCGGGCATGGCCCTTCCCCGCCGCGATGATGAAGTCTCCGATGGCGGATATGCCGACGCCATCGTGAAAAACGCGCCCGCCAGCGAAGATCATTTCTTCATGGTGCCCAAGGTGGTGGAGTAAAAAGCATGAGCGAACTAACTAGCCTCACCATCGCCGACGCGCGCGACCGTCTGCGCAAGAAAGAGATTACCGCCAGCGAACTAACCGACGCGCATATTTCCGCCATTGAAGCCGCTAACGAGGCGCTGCAAGCCTATGTGCTTATCACCGCCGATAAGGCACGCGAGCAGTCCAAGGCAGCCGACACTCGCCTTGCCAAGGGCAAGGGCTTGCCGCTTGATGGCGTTCCGCTTGGCATCAAAGACCTGTACTGCACCAAGGATGTGCGTACCACGGCATGTTCGAACATTCTTGATGGGTTTACGCCAGCGTATGAATCCACCGTTTCGCAAAACCTGTGGAACGCAGGCGCGGTGATGCTCGGCAAGCTGAACATGGACGAATTCGCCATGGGCTCGTCCAACGAATCGACATGCTTTAGCCCGTGCGTCAATCCATGGCGCAAGAAGGGCAGCACCAAGGCGCTGGTGCCGGGCGGATCGTCTGGTGGATCGGCCTCGGCGGTCTCGGCGCGCATCGCCATGGGCGCGACGGCGTCTGACACGGGCGGCTCCATCCGCCAGCCTGCCGCGTTCACTGGCACGGTGGGCCTTAAGCCGACATACGGGCGTTGCTCGCGCTGGGGGCTGGTGGCATTCGCATCGTCGCTCGACCAAGCCGGACCGATTACGCGCACAGTCCGCGACGCCGCCATCATGCTGACCCAAATGGCCAGCCACGACCCGAAAGACTCCACCTCGTCCAACGCCAAAGTGCCAGACTTTGAAAAAGCGCTGACGGGCAAAGTCAAGGGACTGAAGATCGGCATCCCGAAGGAATACCACGTAGACGGCATGTCGCCAGAAATCGAGGCGCTCTGGCAGCAGGGCATTGAATATTACCGCGCGGCCGGGGCGGAAATCGTCGATATCAGCCTGCCGCACACAAAATACGCGCTGCCTGCATATTACATCATCGCGCCCGCCGAGGCGTCGTCCAACCTCGCGCGTTACGATGGCGTGCGCTATGGCCTTCGCAAGCCGGGCAAGGATCTCATTGATACCTATGAGGAAACGCGCTCTGCCGGGTTCGGCGCAGAAGTTAAACGCCGTGTGCTGATCGGCACCTATGTGCTCTCGGCAGGCTATTACGACGCCTATTATCTCAAAGCGCAGAAAGTGCGAACCCTCATCCGGCGCGACTTTGACGAAGCCTTCAAGGCCGTGGATGTCGTGCTCACTCCCGCGACGCCGACCCCTGCTTTCGGCATCGGCGAAGCAAGCGGCGATCCGGTGGAAATGTACCTCAACGACGTGTTCACAGTGACGGTCAATATGGCCGGACTGCCGGGGCTTTCCGTACCCGCCGGGTTCTCCAAGGATGGGCTGCCACTAGGGTTGCAACTTATCGGGCGTCCGTTCGACGAAGAAACTGTGCTGCGCGCTGGCCAGGTGATCGAAGACGCCTGCGGTCCCGCGCCGATGCCCGCTGAATGGTGGCTAGCTGAAGGAGCGGCGGCAAAACCTGCAAAATCCGCCAAGCCTTCCGCCAAATCCGCTGCTTCCAAGAGCAAAAGCAGCGCCGCCAAACCAAAGAAACAGAAGAAGTCTAGCCGATGAGCACCTCAATGCAGCGCCGCCCCGACGAATGCGAAAACATGGACCATATCCGCGCTGAGATTGACCGCATCGACGATGTGCTTGTCGATCTGGTGGCGGAACGCTTCGGCTATGTCGATAAGGCGTGGAAAATCAAACAAAAGCAACAGAATGAAGGCGCGGTTGTGCCCTGGCGTATCCAGCAAGTGGTAAACCATGTGCGAGAGCGCGCCGCCCAAAGAGGCGTGCCCCCTGAACTCGCCGAGGCCCTGTGGCGGCAGATGATCGGCTGGTTCGTGCAATATGAAGAAGAACAACTCGCCGAAGCAGCCGACAACACGGCGCCGGGTAAGAAGAAATAGCGGAAGAGGCCATTGCCATGACTATAGAAACGAGGCCAGAAAACCTCATCGAAGGCGCGACCGGTCCGTGGGAAATCGTGATCGGCTTGGAAGTGCACGCGCAAGTTACATCGAAATCCAAGCTGTTCTCGGGCGCATCCACCGAATTCGGCGGAGAGCCTAACAACCACGTCTCGTTGGTGGACGCCGCCATGCCGGGCATGCTGCCGGTCATCAACCAGGAGTGCATCGCGCAGGCCATCCGCACCGGGTTGGGGCTGAAAGCGCAGATCAATCTGTTCTCGGTGTTCGACCGCAAGAACTACTTCTACCCCGATCTGCCGCAGGGCTACCAGATCTCGCAGTATAAGTTCCCGGTTGTCGGCGAAGGCAAAGTCATCATCGACATGAAGGACGGCTATACGTTCGAGGTTGGCATCGAGCGCCTGCATCTGGAGCAGGACGCCGGCAAAAGCCTCCACGACCAGCACCCAGACTATTCCTTCGTGGACCTGAACCGCTCCGGCGTGGCGCTGATGGAGATCGTGTCCAAACCTGATTTGCGTTCGTCGGACGAGGCGAAGGCTTACATCACCAAGCTGCGCACCATTTTGCGCTATCTCGGCACGTGCGACGGCAACATGGAGCAAGGCTCGATGCGCGCCGACGTCAACGTTTCGGTGCGCAAGCCGGGCGACGATCTCGGCACGCGCTGCGAGATCAAGAACGTCAATTCCATCCGCTTTATCGGCCAGGCGATCGACTATGAAGCTCGCCGCCAGATCGGTGTTTTGGAAGACGGTGGCAAAATCGATCAGGACACGCTGCTGTTTGACCCGAAGACCGGCAAGACGCGCTCCATGCGTTCTAAGGAAGAGGCGCACGATTACCGTTACTTCCCTGATCCCGATCTGCTGCCGTTGGAGTTCGACCAGGACTATGTGGACGAGTTGGCCAGCGCCCTACCGGAACTGCCCGACGAAAAGCGCGCGCGCTTCATCTCCGAGTTCGGTCTGTCGCCCTACGACGCAGGCGTCTTGGTCTCCGACAAGGAAAACGCGGAATATTTCGAGGCCGCCGCCAAGGGACGCGACGCCAAGATGGTCGCCAACTGGGTGATGGGCGATCTGTTCGCCGCGCTCAACCGGCTGTCGAAGTCGATCACGGAAAGTCCGGTGACGGCGCAGCATCTCGGCGAAATGGTCGGCATGATCGCGGACGGCGCAATTTCCGGGCGCATCGCCAAGGACGTGTTCGAGATCATGGTGGAAACCGGCGAGGCTCCGGGAAAAATCGTGGAAGAACGCGGGCTGAAGACCATCACCGACACCGGCGCCATCGAAAAGGTTATCGACGAAATCATCGCCGCCAACCCCAAACAAGTGGAGCAGGTGAAGGCCAAGCCCAAAACGCTGGGCTGGTTCGTCGGCCAGGTGATGAAAGCCACCGGCGGCAAGGCCGATCCGGGGGCAGTCAACGCGATGCTGCGCGAGCGCCTCGACGTGACGGAGTAGAGCTTCCAGCGTTTTCGTATCAAGCAGCGCCCGTTCGTCGCTATGTACAATTGTACACTTCGCTCATCGCGCTTGGCCGAGACGAAAACGCTGAAACTCTTAGCACGGTTTGGGGGCAGTCAGGCGCAGGCCGAACGTCATGTGTGAGCCAAAAGAGAGGGCATATGCAGGGGACATTGGGCTATACCGGGCTGCCTAAACGGCTGGTGCTGATCCGGCATGGGGAATCGCTGCGCAATATGGTCAAACGCGGCGCAATCTTTCTGACAGAGGAGCAATCTTTCTGACAGAGGAAGCGCGCGAGACGACTGGGCGCATCTCTGATGTCAACAATCCGCTGACCGAGGAAGGCCACCGACAATCCCGCCTGACGGGCGAAGCTCTGCGCGAGCGCTTAGGTGTGCCGGATTGCGTCTATCATTCCGGCTACCAGCGTACAATTGGAACCGCGGACAGCCTTCTGGACGCTTACAGCGCAGATGAACGGAAGCGCATCACCATCCGCCAGCATTTTTTCCTGCGCGAGCGCGACACGGGCTATACATTCAATATGACGACGGAAGAGTCGGAGCAGGCGTTTCCCTGGCTGCAAGACTACTGGCAGACATATGGCTCGTTCTACGCCCGCCCTCCGGGGGGCGAGAGCTTCGCCGACATTGCCCAGCGCGTCTATCTGTTCCTTCAGGAGCTGTTCCGCCGCCGCGAGGGCGACACCATCTTCCTGGTAACGCACGGCGGAACCATGCGGTGTTTCCGTTACGTGATCGAAGAGTGGACGCACGAGCATATGGACACCGCCGAGTTATCTCGTAATTGCGCTGTCACTGCGTATCAGTACAATGAAGATCAGAGTAAGCGCGGTCTCGTGCTGGAGATGGATAATTCCGTTTTCTGGTAGATGACGGTCAAAAATGATGACCTCTGATTTTTAGTTTTGTCACATTTATCGCTAAATGACGAGGTCGCGAGGCGGCGTCCGCTACGCTTGAGCACATGCTGTAGTTTATTATTTTTCAATCGGTTAGCCGACCAGCCAGTTCACATTGCGGTCGCATTACTTCGCTTAGCCTTGCTCAAACCTAATCTTTTTGATAATTAGAAGAAAACATTCAATTATTATAATGAAGTTGAGGCGCGCAGCCCGCCCAAGGCTGTGAGCGCGCGTGCGCCATGGGGAGGGCGTAAAAGGCAAAGCCCTCTTAAACAAGAATTGGCAACCGCGTGATAACATTCGCTTAGCTAGCGAAGGGGAGAAAATGCCTGTGCACAACTTATATACTGCTTTTCGAGGAGGAGCATTCGCACTTCTGCTGGCGTTAGCGTCCGGCACTGCTGCGTATGCCCAACAAACAGAACCTGCGGAAAAGCCAACCACGACACCTGTGGTGGAATCCGCAACCCAACCTGCCGCTGAGACTGCGCCTGCGGCTGAGGCGACACAACCTGCCGCTGAAGCAGCGCCTGCGGCTGAAGCACAACCCGCTGCTGAGGCAGAGCCTACAACGCCTCCAGCAAAGGAAACCGCCGCAGAATCCGGACCGAAGCCAGTTACGACTTCCGATTCTGCCGCACAAAACGGCCTCAACACAACTGCTGACCACAGCAAATTTAACGCATTACAGGGGCCGTTTGCGAATGGCTCTGAGGTTACGCAAGCTTGCCTTAAATGTCACAATAAGGCTGGCCATCAGTTTATGAAGTCGCTTCACTGGACGTGGAATTATAAACATCCTAAGACTGGGCAAAAGCTTGGCAAACGTCATCTTGTAAATAATTTTTGTACAAACGCACGCGGCAACGAAGGCATGTGCGCCGTTTGCCACGCCAGTTATAACTGGTCGGAAGAGACTGCTGATCATCACTTTGACCCCACCGTCGAAAACCAGAAGAATATCGACTGTCTCGTCTGCCATGACAGCACCGGCAAATATTACAAGACGCTGCCGACACGCGGAAATCCTGCTTGCGCCGTCATGTTTGAGGGTTTGCCTAAGCTCGATCTGGTCAAGATCGCGCAAAACGTTGCGCTTCCATCGCGCGCCAATTGCGGCACCTGCCACTTCAACGGCGGTGGCGGCGATGGCGTGAAGCACGGCGATCTCGATAGCTCGCTCAAGCATCCGTCGCGCTCACTTGATGTGCATATGGATGAAAAGGGGCTGAACTTCGCGTGCACGAAATGTCACCGCACGAAAAATCACATGGTTCAGGGCAGCCGTTATGAAATGCTCGCCAAGGATACAGGCGGCACCGGCAAGCCGGGCATTGGCCGGGATGTTGCTTCTTGCGAGTCATGTCACGGGAATAGCCCACACCCCAATACGAAGATCCTTGGCATAAAGCTTAACAGCCACACCAAGAAAGTCGCTTGTCAGACTTGCCACATTCCGGCGTTGGCTCGCGGCGGCGTGGCCACCATCGTCGATTGGGATTGGCGCACGGCGGGCAAGCTCGACAAGAAGGGCGAAGGCTTTCAGATTAATAACTACCATCAGGGCGACGGCAAGCACCGCCATACCTACCGCTCGATTAAGGGCGACTTCGTCTATGGTGAGACTTGGACGAAAGAAGACACTGAGCGGCTGAAGAAAAAGCGGGCGCAAGCAAAGCACGCCCAAAAAGACGGCGAGCACAAGGAAGAGCATTACAAATACCCGACCGAAGACCGTAAGCTCTTGCCGCATTATGCCTGGTTCGATGGCACGATGAAATACACCACCATCGACACCAAGTTTGATCCCAAAAAACAGCCGATTGAGATCAACGGATTTTCCGGCTCGTATAACGATCCGAAATCGAGGATCTGGCCGTTCAAGCGGATGCACACGTTTCAACCTTACGACAAGGGTAACAACACGCTTGTGTATATGCAGCTCTGGGGTAACGACGATAAGGCGTTCTGGGGCAATTACAACTTCGATAAAGCTATTGCGGAAGGGATGAGAAAGAGCGGCATTCCCTATAGCGGAAAACGCGGCTTCATTGAGACCTATTCCTACTGGCCAACGACCCACATGGTCGCGCCTAAGGAGAAGGCGCTTAAATGCGGCGAATGCCATTCAAAGAACGGACGGCTGGCGAACCTCACCGGTTTCTATATGCCAGGCCGTGACGGTCTCCCATTGCTCGACTTTGTCGGCTATCTCATCCTCATTGGTGCGTTTGGCGGCGTGATCCTACATGCGATCCTGCGCCTAATGACACGCCGCTTCCGTAAAGGACATACTCATGACTGATCAAACCACGACGACAACGACGATAGATCCGAGGAACCCGCGTTATAACAAGTTCGAAGTGATGATCTACACGCGCTACGAGCGCTTCTGGCACTGGTCTCAGGCGCTGTTGATCTTCGTACTGTTCGTCACAGGGCTTGGTGTCCATGGCACGCACAACCTGCTGCCGTTCGGGTTGGCTGTGAAGATACATACCATCGCGGCGATTGCGCTTGTGCTGCTGTGGATTTTCACCACGTTCTGGAACTTCACCACTGGCCAGTGGAAGCAATATCTCTTCAAAAAGGGGATTTTCTCGGTAATCAGGTTCTACGCGTGGGGCATTCTGCTCGGTGAACCGCACCCCTACAAGAAGAGCCTTCAGCGCAAGCAGAATGCTTTGCAGTCTTTGGCCTATATGACCTTCATGATGATCGTCGGTCCGGCGTTGTGGTCAACGGGCATCATCTATCTGCTTCGTGATTTGTGGAGCGGCTATTCATGGTCGGGCGAAGGGCTTTACATCATCGCTTACCTGCATACAGCAGCGGCGTTCGTGATGGGCATGTTCGTGATCGTCCATATTTATATGACGACGACGGGCAAGACGCCGTTCCACTACATCCGCACCATGATCAGCGGCTATGACAATATCGAGTTGTCAGAGGTGGAAGAAGCCTACATTGCCGAAACAAAAACGGTGAAGATTCGCCCATCAGGGCCAATCAAGAAATAACGACTACGTACCGCCAAGGGGTTCTGCAAATACTCGCCGACCAAGTAAGGCAGAATTTCTTGAGCGGGGCATGCTTTTAGCGTCAGCTCTGACATTTGGTTCCCATTTGTCAGAGCAAAACACACCTAGTGCACTGACACATTCAAAAGATTCATATGTCAGCGCACTAGCTCTTTGTTTATGCATCGATTTTACCAAACTCCGGTGTAACCTCCGTTTGGATCGATGCACTAGGCCTGTGGACTTTTGCACACAAGACGGTGTTGGAGCTAAAGGTGCCCTTGCAAAACCACCATTTCAGCTTTGTGTGCCTCCCCCCAACCGTTACGGCAGCGCGAGTTGCGTTTTGACGACCTCGATTTGCTCTGGGTGCGTCACATGTATCGACGGGCCGTTGTAATTTCTAAGCCAACCTCTTACGCGGATACGCTGCCCTTTTAGGCGGGCGAAATCGTATTTGGCGGGAGGAGTTGTATGAGAAGGCGCGAATGTTGGCGCTGACGTGGAGGTGGAGGTGGATGTGGATGTGGACGCTGGCACTGATGTGGACGCTGGCACTGACGCCGACTTTTTTGGACTTTTGGAGGCTGTGTTGGCTGGACTGAGGGCGCCTTTTGTTTCTGCCGCGCCATTTTTCTGAGACGCAACGTTGCTAGCAGACGAGCGCACAGTCTTCGAAGCAGCGATTTTGTTGAACCGTTTAACGCTCCTTCTAGAAACATAGGCTGTAAAATCCTGCCGGTAGTTCCGGCCGAAATTGATATATACCTTGCCCTTGATCTCTGCGACGTTTTGCACACGCCCTTCAACAATTTCATATTTACCGACAAGCCCAGTCAGTACATCTTCGGCTTTAGCAGAGCGAACCGCAAAATAGCCCTTTTCCCACAGCCCCTTACCAGCCTGGCGGGCGGCATCTTCCAGCGTGAGGAGTTCGCGAGCGCATGCATGGCTGTCCCAAGAGGAGATGACACGCGCCAATCCATCGCCAGCAAGTTTGCCTTGCACCCACACGCGTTCTTTGCCGTTCACCACGAAGGCTTGCGCCATCAGCCGCCCATAGCGATCTCGCGCCCTGCCGTTAAGACGCAGCTCCACCTGTTTGCCCACCACCAGCGCGGAAAGCGCCTTTACCATTGTCGCACGGGCTTCTGCGAGCGGACCATGCCGTGCGCGCTTAGGTGTGAGAACGCCTGCCAGCTTAATCGTGCGTCCGTCGTCAAGAATGAGAATTTCACCGTCATGTAGCGCTGTAACGACACTAACGCCGCCGTCCTTGCCCGTACATTCGGCGCGCGCCTCAGCAGCAACAAACCCGGCCAAAAAGGCAGTCATTATGAGAAGCCGGACTGTGAAAAAAGCCGTCTCCCATACTAGCCGGGCAACGATGGGCAGCATCTTCACACATTGGCACCAGAGCATGACGCCCCCTACCTGCACGCGTTACTGAACAAGAGACGTATCGTTCTTGTTTTGTATCCTTCTACAGCAAATAGCGCGCGAGAAAATACCGAGAAAATACGTACAGCCACCAGCATGCTAAGCATGTTCATTCAGTCGCAAACACGCTTTGACGGATACGGGGAAAGATCGCACCAGCTTCCACCGTTTGTAACTTGCTGTTTTCGGTGTGCTGGATAATATCGGCAAACAATGACATAAAGGCTTTTAGTTACCGCGAAGACAGGAGAAGCAGGGATGCATCCCTCAATAAAATCATTGCATAAATGGGCGATACTTCTGGCGGCTGGTTGCGTGTTGAGCAGCCCCCACGCGCAAGCGAAGGACTTTACATACAACGAAAATACCAACGCGCGCATTGCCAAGAAGCTTAATATTCCTGTGTTTTTCGCGGTGCCTGCTCGCGCCCGCGCTGAGCTTTCCAGCGATATCAAGACAACAGATCAATTGATCGACTTTAAACATCCGGCTGCTAAGGGTGCTGATGGCGACATCGGGCTTCGCCTTATCTATGGTAGCCGGCGAGGGATGGCCAAGCGGCTTGCCCAAAGCGGTTTGGTGAAAACCGGCGACATTTTACTGAGCTTCCGCAATGAATGGGGCGGAGCAGGATCATATCCGCACGTTCAGATGGGCATTAGCCATTCAGCCGTGGCCTACATCAAGGACGGCGTCGTCCATAATATCGACAGCCCGTTGAGCCGCACCTATATCGGCAAATTAGACTCCAAGCATTACCGTGAATTGAAGTTTATGCACATCATTCGTCCTCGTAATCTTACGGAAACAGATCGCGAGAACTTGGTGAAATGGTCCACGCTTCTGGTCAAGGACTCTAAAAGCATCTATCCGAATAAGTTCAGCTTCAACAGTGACTACAACGATCCCAAATATCGCCGTCACAAACGTCCGGGATTTGTCAAAAAATTGGGTAAAATCGCGCTGGGGCAGAAAACGACTGGCAATCTCAGCATGTATTGCTCTGAGTTTGTGTGGTCGCTCCTGTCGTTGAGAGGCTGCGACCCTGACACCACACAGCAGGCTTTCCAGCGCAAGCGTATCTTCCTCAGGCGTTGGAACGTGCCGTCCTGCGTAAAACAGCCGATGCAGCCCATGCACGCCACCGATACATTCGTGGCTCGCAAAGGACGTGGCAATTACATTGGTCTGGCCGAAGGGCCGCTGATGGTCATCGACGCCATGAATCTGCCTGAGGCCGAGCGCGAAAAAACACTGCACAGTGTGTTCGTGACTAAACCTGGCGGACTAAAGAAATTGTCAACGGGGCACAGAAAAGTCGCGAAGCAGATGGCGCCAAAATTTGCTCCGCTTGAGACATATTATTTGGGCACCAGCAGTTCCTTTGGGAAGCGCATAAAAGCCAGAACAATCGGCATTATGTTCAACATACAGGTTCCAGATAATTACTCACCAACGTCGTATCTTATCAACACGTTGCTTCCAAAGAACCATAAATGGCGGACAATGGATTACGTCGCGACCGTTGTGTTCAGATAAGACTTGCGCAAAAGCGTAATCGTTAAGGAACTACTCGCAAGATTATAATTCTAGTGGAGCTTTCGAATTTGACATTTGTGGGCGTATGCGCTGCATATGGGACTCAAAGTCAATTCTGCTCCACTAGTGGCGTATGACATGAACATTACGCTATCGTCATATAACAGCGATAAACATCGCCTCGTCTTCAGAATGAAAGCAATACATGAGCAAAGCCGGATATGCGTTAGCGTTACATGGCGGCGGCATCTGGTTTGACCAGATGCGGGCATCAGAAGACGATTATCTCAACAGTTTGCGGGAACATCTCGACTTCGGACTGCAACTTGTTCTGCAAGGGGCGCCGGCAATCGATATCGTTGAGGCGGTTACCATCCGCCTGGAAGACGATCCGCTGTACAAGGCCGGACATGGCTCCATCGCTTCGGAAACCGAGGATGTGACGATGGACGCTGCCATTATGGACGGCCATACTCGCAATTTCGGTGCTGTCACCACGTTACGTAGCGTGCGCAATCCGGTTCAAGCCGCAAAATATCTCATGCAAAACCGGCCTGAAAGCATCGTAGCCGGTCCTGGAGCTGAAGAAATCGCCATAAATGCGGGGCTTACAGCCAAACCTCGGTCGTATTTTTGCGTGTCTCCCCGCCCTGGCCCAGAAACGGATGGCACGGTTGGCGTCATAGCGCTCGATATGCACGGCAATCTGGCGGCGGCGACCTCTACGGGCGGCTATCCTGGGCATAACGTCAGCAAATGGCGCATTGGCGATATTCCAATCATCGGCGCGGGCACCTTCGCTGACAACCGGTCCTGTGCGATTTCAACCTGCGGCTATGGCGAGAAACTCATCAGCGCCGGGCTTTCCCGCCGCGTCACGGGCCGGATTGAATTTCTACAGGCTTCAGCAAGCGCGGCCGTGAGCGCCGAAATGGAAGAACTGAGCGATGAAGCCGTGTTTCCCGCTGGGATCATCTGCCTCGACCATAACGGAGAGCTGGGGGTGGGCGTAACACCGGCATTCGCCATGGCCTACGCGTCCATCTCAAGCGAGCAGGAAGCATTGGTGAAACTGCTGAAGGCAGAAAGCTAAGCGTCATTGCAAGCCAGGAAAGGCGAGGCGGCTTGTTAGCTTTACGCTTGCGGTCCGCCATTACCGTATTGCAGCACCTGCACTTTCTCCAGCGTAACCAAGCCGCTGCCGATCATGCCATTAAGCGCGTTCGCGAAACCGCGGACTTTGTCCTCAGTATCAACGATCTCAATGACTATGGGCAGATCTTCCGAAAGGCGCAGAATTTTCGTGGTGTGCAGACGGCTAGACCGACCAAACCCCAAAGGACCGCGCAATACAGTGGCTCCTGCCAGGAGCATCTCGCGCGCCTTGAGCACAATGGCTTCATAAAGCGGCACAGAGCCGTGCTTGTCATCTTCGCCGATGAATATCCGCATAAGCATTGCATCACGAGGCAAGTGCATGGCTTAAATCCAGGTTAAAGTGTTGACTTGCGCGGCGATAATGTGTCCGAGCCAAACTGCCAGCAAACACAAAATCACCGAACTCCCGATATTCAGGCCAGCATAAAACCATTGGCCGTCGTTCACCAGCGTCAATGTCTGTAAACTGAACGATGAGAATGTAGTGAACCCGCCGCAAAACCCAACCATGAAGAATTGCCGGGATGCGGTGTTCACCATCATACGGCCATCCGGCCCGGTCAGTGTGAAGAAAAAGCCAATGGCTAGCGAACCAATCACGTTCACGGCCAGCGTCCCCCAGGGAAAGCTCTCCTCCACCAGCATCAGACCGGTAAGCCAGTACCGCCCCATACCGCCAAGCGCGCTGCCCAAAGCTACCCAAAGATAGATAAACATAGCGTATTCCTGCGTCGCTTGCTTGTAGCAGCCTTACATTGCGGGACGCTGGCGCTATCGGGCTGTCTTAGTATGGTTTCCCGCCAACCAAGTCCCTATTAGCACTTACAATAAGCTAAGAATAGCCGCAAAAATAACCGCTACGATTTCCCTGTTCGCGGGTTTATCGTATAATTCCACTCTGGGGGAAAGTGGACAATTGCGGGTTCTGTCGCAAATTTTGTGAGCATTTTGAGTCAATCTGCTGACGTTATGGCTTTATATTGAATGCAGCCATTTGGATTTCGTTTTCTGACCGTGATCGATTTTAAAGGCAGTCATTTCCCGAAAAATGTGATTTGTACGCGGCGTATTTCTACGTCAGATACGCCGTTTCCTATCGGGATCTGGCAGAGATTATGGCCGAGCGCGGGATGAGTCTGCCGCGCGTCATCAAGAAGCTGACACGCCCCATAAAGGGCTTCAAATCTTATCCATCCGCATCCGCAACATTAGACGGTATCAAAGTGGCCACATGATTTGCGACAGAGCCATTAGTCATTTTTATGGAAACTGGCAGTGGAAAACACTTCTCTCTCTTAAGACATACCTACTCAAAATGAACGGCCGCGCATCACACGCGGCCGCCATTCGCTTCATCCAGACTTTGTCGCTGGCTTATCCTTTTTTCTCAATCGACAGCGCGATGAAATGTGTGCCGCGCCGTGAACGCACCTGGAACAGTACAGCCTTGCGTCCCTTAGCTTGAGCGTCATGAATGCCCTTCGCAACATCTGACGGACGCGACACAAGCTTGCCATTCACATCCAGAATGATATCGCCAGCGGACATACCTTTATCAGCGGCTTCTGAACTTGGATCGACATCCATTACAGCCACGCCTTCATCGCCAGCGCCTTCCACTTCGCGGGACGGAGCCAAACGAAGCCCCAGCTCTTCTACTGATACAGCGCTGTTCTCAGTATTGCCGCCTTGGCCTGTGTCCATCGCCGCCAGTTTCTCAGAACCAGGGAACGTGCCAAGCTTGATGGTCAAAGTCTTTTCCTTGCCATCGCGAATAACGATGAGTTTCACGCTGGTGCCCGGCTGGATGTCCGCGATTTTGCGAGCCAGATCACGTGAACTTTCAATCTTCAGCCCATTCACATCCGTGATGATATCGCGCGCTCTCAATTCGCTTTTTGCCGAAGGGCCGTCTTTCAAAATCTTCGAGATCATCGCACCTTTGGTATCTTTAATACCAAGGCTATCGGCGATGCCCTTACTGACATTTTGAATGGTGACGCCCAACCATCCGCGGTTGACTTTGCCATTATCCTTCAGTTGCGCAACCACTGTTTCAACCAGCTTCGCAGGGATAGCAAAAGCAATGCCCACATTGCCGCCTGAAGGGCTGTATATCGCTGTGTTAACGCCGATAACCTCGCCATTCAGATTGACAGCAGGACCGCCAGAGTTCCCACGGTTAACCGCCGCATCAATTTGCAAGAAGTCATAAGGGCCATGGCCGATAGAGCGTCCGCCTGCCGAAACAATGCCCGCCGTCACAGTGCCGCCAAGTCCGAACGGGTTCCCAACGGCAAGCACCCAATCGCCCACACGAGAAGGCGTCTTGGCAAATGTGAGATGCGCCTTGAATTTGCGTTTGCCTTCGATCTTCAGCAGCGCGATATCCGTGCGCTGATCGGAGCCGACCACTTTAGCCTTCAGTTTCTCATCGTCGCCGAAACTGACTTTAATCTCTGTCGCTTTGTTAACCACATGATGGTTGGTTACGACATAACCATCCTCAGAGATCAAAAATCCCGACCCTTGCGCGCGTTCAGCATGCGGTGGAGTCTGATCGGGGAATTGCTTGCGGAAGCGCTCAAAGAAATCGTGGAACGGATTATCCTGCGGCACTTCAGGTAAACGGAACCCGCGCCAATGCCGTTTGCCGTGCTTCGGTTTGGGACTCGTGGTTTTCGTGTAAACGCTCACCACGGCAGGCCGCACCTTTTCGGCTACATCGGCGAAGCTGGCAGGCGCTCTGTTCGTCTGAGCCGCCGCAGGTTGCGCTTGTATGAGCATTTGCCCAGGAATTGCAAGCAATGCTAGACTCAGGCAGGCTGCGGTTATTACCGCCGTTGTCGATTTTGCACGGAAGCCGCGCGATGGCGTCTGCCCCTCCGGCTTGTTGTCGTAAAGCATAGGTATATTTAACATTCCGCTACCCTTTGATAGTCGTTGCATAGGAGTGTGCTTCGGGGAAAAATATAGCGGGGCGGGGGTTACATGACTCTTTCCATCGGGTTAAAGTTTGGTAATGTTTGATGGGGCACTGGTGAGACAACAAAAGCTGATATTTATAAAAAACGCATCACGCGAACGTACCATTATGAGACATAGCCAACTTGTGAATCGTATGATTTGCTGTGCGATGGCGTGTGTGGCGTTGCTTTTGGCCTCCCCCGTCCATAGCGCGAATATCAACGTTAAGGACAAACCGCCCCTCAGCGCGACCACAACGCCAGTAGCGATGTTTCCGCCAGATGACCGCCGTAAACTGCCGCATGAATATAATGCGCTCGAAAGCAAAATTGGCATGCTGTACGAGCAGAGCACACAAACGCTGTGTACTGCTTTTTGCGTCGGGCCAGGAATGATCGCCACGGCTGCGCACTGCCTGTTTCAGCCCAAAAAGAACCAATTGCCAAAGCTGAACGACATTACGTTCCGCTTAAGTTACGGAAAGATATATCTGACATCAGGCATCGCCGGGCGGAACACGCCTTATGTCAAGAACAACATTGCTGTCGGCACAACGTCTTTTAGAAATGAACCGCCGCTTTCAGCGCCAACAGACTGGGCTATCGTTAAGCTGGAAAGACCTATCTGCCGGTTTGGGCATTTTAAGGTTGAACCGTTAAGCGTTGGGGACGTTATCCGCGCCTCAAGAAAAAATAAAATATTTCAGGTCGCATTCCATTGGGATAACAAAAAGTGGCAAGATAAATTAGCATACTCCACCCCATGCACAGTAAAGCGGAATTTCAAACAAATAAAATGGAAATTTATCCATAATCATTTTGTCCATCCAGAAGAACTTATACTACATCTATGCGATACAGGTGGAGCATCATCTGGTTCCCCCATTCTCTACGACCCCGGTTTGCCTAACAATCCAGATACGCCGGTCGTCGTCGGCATCAATGTTGGCACCTACACGCGAACACGCATTTTGATGCGCCGAGGGCGTATATTCAAACGGCTGAAACCAGATATTATTGCGAATACCGGCGTCAGCAGCACAGCTTTTGAGCGCGTGATCTCGGTTATGAAGAATGCTGATATTATCGTCAGCCAACAGGATATGCTGAAATTGCAAGCCGAATTGCAGATGCGAAATTATTACACAAACAAACTGGACGGCCTGCTTGGGCGCGGCACCCGTTCAGCCATTTTCAAATTTGAAACGGCGAATAGCTTGCCTCAAACCGGACTGCCGACACAGGCGCTGTTACGTCGGCTGGCTCAAGATCGAGGAACGCCCTCCCATATGTTCAGTACTGCGCGCGGCCCCATCGGCGATCCTCCCGAGATTGTCACACTGGAACCAGCGCCGCCGTCGCAAACACCGCCGCTTCCAGAGCGCAAGCCGAAAGAGCTTTCAGCACCAAAATCTGAGAATTTCACCCCCTTCGGCGATTTCTAAAACGCAGACGCTTTGCCAACAAGCGCAATGATTTCCTGCACAAATTCCTGGACAAGGAGCGCGTGAACGTATTTCCGTTTCCTCAAGCGCTGGCCTGAAAAGTGGATGCCACTTTTCCGCTCGCCGAAGCGCGATAAGCAAGGTTGTGCTAGCTACCATCTTTTCGGGGCCGGGCACGGCCGCGTCGGCGTGCTTATCGTCAATCTTGGTACGCCGGACGCCACCAGCTACTGGCCCATGCGGCGATATTTGAAAGAATTCCTTTCCGACCGCCGTGTGATCGAGGTCAATCGCGCACTCTGGTGGTTTATACTGAACGCCATCATTCTCACCAAACGCCCATCTCGTTCCGGCGCCGCCTACCGCGCCATCTGGAACACAGAGCTGGACGAATCACCCTTGCGCACTGTCACACGCTCACAGGCAGAGAAACTCGCCGAGGCGTTTGAGCGGGAACCGCGCGTGGTGGTGGACTGGGCGATGCGCTACGGCAAACCCTCGATTGCATCGCGTCTGAACGACATGCAAACTATGGGCTGCGAGCGTATTTTGCTTGTGCCGCTTTATCCGCAATATTCGGCGGCGACCACCGCCACCGTCTGCGACAAGGCGTTCGATGCCCTGAAGACCATGCGCTGGCAACCCTCATTACGCGTCGCGCCGCCTTATTACGACGATCCAGGCTATATTGATGCGCTTGCCGCTTCGGTGCGCGATTATCTGGGCACGCTCGATTTCGAGCCGGAAAAGATCGTCGCGTCATTCCACGGCCTGCCGATGGAGTATTTCCGCAAAGGCGACCCTTATTACTGCCATTGTCAGAAAACCGCTCAGCTGCTGCGCAAGGCGCTCGGCTGGAACGAACAACAACTTATCGTGACATTTCAATCGCGGTTCGGACGCGCGGAATGGCTCCAACCTTACACGGATAAGACTATCGCAAAGCTTGCGTCTGAGGGGGTGAAGCGCCTTGCGGTGATCACACCGGGATTCGCCGCCGACTGCGTGGAAACACTAGAGGAAATTGCCATCGGTGGGGGAGAGATTTTCCGCGAGCATGGCGGCGAGCAATTCGCCATGCTGCCATGCCTAAATGACAGCGCAGCGGGCATGAAGTTCCTGACCGCGCATGTGCGCCGCGAATTGCAAGGATGGATTTAATTTAAGGCTTATCAGAAAGTAAGGCCGAAACAATGCCGCATACTGATCCCCGCAAAATTGCCAATTTTTCATGCGGCATACAGAGACGGATAGGTTAAGTGTCATTGGAATGCGGCGTTGCATCCGATAAATATTCGCTGTCGCCCGCATCCGTTGATGCCCAAAATTTAACAATCGGAGGTTCTTGCTATGATGAGCTACAAAACAATTGCATTGGCCGCAGGTATGTCCTTTGCGCTGGCGACTGGCGCAGCAACCATCGCCTTGGCTAAACCTGCGAGCAACGGCGCCGTTGTCATTAATTGCGCTGTCGATATCAAAAAGTTCTGCACCTCAAAAAAATACGCCAAGCAAGATATCCGCGTATGTTTGAAAGCACACAAAGCTAAGCTGAGCAAAACCTGCAAGGCTACGCTGGCGCAGAAGTAAAACTACGCCTCTATAGCGTTTCCTACTCAACAAAGACGGTATGGCGGACCTGCGAAGCGGGATAAGCTTGCCGTCTTATGTATTTCTGTAGAGCGTGCTATAAGCAGGCCAAATGATATATACGCATGGCATACCCGGCGGGGCGGACGCGCAAACATTTTCTCCGCTGCAAGACCCAAAAAGATCATGACAAGCACCTCTCACAACGATTGCAAAACAGTAAACGCTGACGAAACCGCCATGCGTCTCGACCGCTGGCTGAAAGCGCATTTTCCGTCGCTGCCGCATGGATTGATGCAAAAGCTCTTGCGCACGGGGCAAATCCGCGTAAATGGCGGACGCGCCAAGCCAGACACCCGGCTGGAGGCTGGCGACGAAGTGAAAGTCCGCCGCCTCGCTGAGTTTGATCCCAAGGTAGCTGCTGCCACCCGCGCCTCCGCTGTCGCACGCCCCTCACTGAAAGCGCCGCTCGGCGTCTCGAAAGCCGACCGCAAATTTCTCGAAAGCCTGATTCTTTACGAGGACGACGAAATGCTCGTTCTCAACAAGCCCCACGGTATCGCGGTGCAAGGCGGCACAAAAACCACCCGCCATATTGACGGCTTGCTGGCGGGCATGGAAGACCGATTCGGCGAGCGTCCACGCCTTGTGCACCGGCTCGACCGCGATACATCCGGCGTGCTGCTGGTTGCGAAAAAACGCGCGGTCGCCTCGCGGCTCGGCAAGCTATTTCAGACGCGCTCGGTGCAGAAAATCTACTGGGCGCTGGTGAAGGGCATCCCCAAACCGCCGCAAGGCAAGGTGGACGTCTCGCTGGTAAAAGCCTCCGGCCCTGAAGGCGAACGGGTGCGCAAAGCGCTGGCTGGAGAGCAAGACACAGCGCAATCGGCGGTCACGCATTACTCGGTGATTGAGCGGATTGCGAACAAAATGGCGTGGGTGTCGCTGAAGCCGGTCACCGGACGCCAGCATCAGCTTCGCGCACATATGGCGATCATCGGCACGCCAATCATCGGCGACCAGAAATACGAGGGCGACAAGAACCTCCCCGTTGACGGCATCGAGATGAAGCTCCATCTACATGCAAACAGGCTTGTGGTTCCCCGCGGAACTGGCGAGCCGCTTGATGTAACAGCGCCACTCCCCACACATATGCGTACAACATGGGAGCTTTTAGGGCTAGATACGCAAAAATACGCCACAAAGTAGAGGGACTTCCTCTTGCAAGAGGCTTCATTGTGAGGGACGGTTAAATGGTGGATTCGCTGATACAATTTTGGGTGGCTTGGGGGCCACTTTTTTTAATATTCAGCATTTGGATATTTATTGTATGGCGTCAAGGCCATTTTAAAAAAGGCGCCATCACAAACCGGCAATATATTGAAGAGATGCTAACAGAAACGAAACGGCATAATGAGACTTTGGAAAAGCTCTTAGCCCAATACGAGGAGCGGCTAACCCGGCTGGAAAATAAATCAGACGGAACCGCAAAAAATTCATGACTAAACTCATTGTTTTCGACTGCGATGGAACATTGATCGACAGCCAGCACGTTATTGCATCGGCGATGACAGAGGCGTTTACCGAGCAAGGGCTGGCCGTGCCGCACCGCTCGCGGCTGTTGCGATATGTCGGCCTCTCCCTTCCTGAGGCCATGTCCGCCTTAGTGCACACCGCCGATGCTGATTTGGTGGCTAAACTGGTCGCGTCATATAAGAACGCATTTTGGAATCAGCGTACGCTGCCCAATTCTTCCGCCCCAATGTATGCCGGGGCACGTGAGACGATTGAAAGCTTGCAAGCGCAACCGGATGTGCTTTTAGGGCTGGCCACCGGGAAAAGCCGACGCGGTGTCGATCGTTTCATAGAACACGAAAACTTTGACGGCGTTTTCGTCACCATCCAAACTGCCGATAATGCGCCGTCCAAGCCGCATCCGGGGATGTTGCATCAGGCTATGGCCGAAACCGGCGCGCATCCAGATGACACCGTCATGATCGGCGACACCAGCTTCGATATGGAGATGGCGCGCTCCGCGCATGTACGCGCTATCGGCGTCACCTGGGGGTATCACCGCGCCGAAGAAATGATGCGGGCAGGCGCTCACGACATCGTACACGATTTCGGCGGGCTGTTGGAGCATCTCTCGCCCGTGCGCAACGCGGCGGTAGCATGACTGGCATGATGAACGGACGGACGCCCTTTGCCAACTTGGCGAAGCGCTTCTATAAAACCGTCAGCGTGTCCGGAGAAGAGGGGGACGGCTGGCGCATTCTGCTGGATGGCCGAGCGGTGAAAACGCCGCTGAGAGCCACGCTGGCGCTGCCTACTGAAGCCTTAGCGCAAAACGTTGCCCGTGAATGGGAAGCGCAAGGCGACAAGATCGT
>JARRLC010000066.1:0-17887 GCA_037387425.1 Alphaproteobacteria bacterium | reverse complement strand
CAAAGCCCGCGCGTCGCCCATTTTACCATTAGAAACATGGATGAAGCTCGGGATGGGGCCTCGTAGATCAAGCAGCGTGTGCATTTTCACGGCGGCTTTGGTCGAGCGAAAATCGGCCCTGGGGAATAGCTGCGATGCTTGTCTGATCGCGGCAACAAACAAAAGCGAAAGGCACAGATCGATGGTGGTGCTGTCGAGGGCGTAGACGGTGTTGTCGAGATCGAGACCGATGCTATCGTCCGTGTAGAGCTTACGCGCCCGGCGGATAAGGACGGCGGCCAGATCATGCCACAGGCGCCAGTCGCGGGCCTCGTTTGCATCCGCCAGCGTGGACTTCGCGACCGCATGGCGAAAGCCCATGCCATAGAGTTTGGACGGTTGCGCGCGCAAGCAGGCTTCGATATCCCGCAGGCTTTCGCGATACGTCAATCCGCCGCGATGCTTGTCTGATCGCGGCCAGCAGGGAATTGCGCGAACGCCATCGCCCGGAACTGCTCCGTGCAACGCAGCGTGCGCACACGAACATCGCCGCCATACTTCGTGACCAGACGCTGAAAGCTTGTCCACGGCACGAAATCCATGACCTGCGCGAAGAGAGTTCGGCCCGTGTTCATGGTGGCGCTCCCGATCAAGAAAATCGGGAACTCTACCGCAAAATCTCACGCCACGTTCAAATCGACACCAGGCAAAAGCGGCCTTAACCCATTGCGCGTACATAAAAATTCAGGCCACACCACGCGCTTAACCGGACAGTAGTCATGTGCATCATTATCACAACCTGAACCGCTTATGCGATTTCAGGCGATGATAGGATCGCCTGCTTGGGCTTCACCTCCTTGAAGAACTTGAGCAAAAATCCCTTCGCGGGGCATGATGCAATCGCCAGTCGCTCTTTTGATGGGGCAGCCATCGTTGTGGCAGTGCTTGCCAATCTGCGTAACTTCGAGGATGACATTTTCGCCGATTTGCAAGCGATCGCCGATCTTCAAATTCGTCAGATCAAGACCGCATGTGATGATGTTTTCGGCAAAAGCTCCATTCTTCAGATATGGCAGGGTCTTCTTGACGGTCTCGATAGATTCTGCCGCCAATAGCGACACTTGACGGTGCCATTTGCCCGCGTGGGCGTCGCTTTCAATGCCAAAACCAGGCTTAAGGACAACTTGCTTTTGTTCACGCTTTACGATGCCTTTTCTGCTGCTGGTGCAGATCGCTTGTACATGTGCCATGACGTTTTCCTTCCTGCTATGTTGTTTCCTTTTGAAAATCAAATAGATAAACCTTACCTCGCTCCCCTGCGCTCAGGGTTTGTTGCGGCCCCAGAATGATGTAGCCATCGGCAAAGCAAAGTGAGGTGAGCATGTGAGAGCCTTGTTGCTCCACCTCGTGGATGTGATGAACTCCGTCATCGTCTCTTTTCAAGCGGACCCGGACCATGGCCGCCCGCTTCCCGGAATTAGCTATATCGGCGGTGGCCTCGGCCGAGATGGTCGGCCATCCAAAGGGGCGGCCAGAAAGAGCGCCGAGCAACGGACGGATATAGTGGGTGAAACACATGAAGGCGGAAACGGGGTTGCCCGGCAGACCGAATAGAAGCGTCTCGCCCTTGCGCGCGAAATAGAGAGGCTTCCCCGGCTTTTGCAGGACGCGCCAAAACAAAGGGGCAAATCCGTTCGCCTCGGCCGCTTCCTTGACGTTATCGTGCCGCCCAACAGAAACGCCGCCGGTGCACAGGATGATATCGGCAGTTTTTGCCGCCTGCTCAACCACTTCCACCGTGGTGCGAAAGTCATCATCAACCCGGTTCGCGGAAACCAGCGTTGCTCCGGCCTCCTGAACGGCGGATTTCAGCATGATCATGTTGGAATCTCGGATCTGGTGATCGGCTATGGTAACGCCTGGAGCGGCCAGCTCAGAACCGGTTACTGCCAAGGCAATTCGGGGGGGAGCGAACACTTTGAGGCGCTCTATTCCGACTGCGGCCAGAAGGGCTGCTTGGGGTGCTGCGATCCTTGTTCCCTGAGCTAGCAGAGGATCGTTTAAGCCGAATTCCTCACCACGATGCCGCACATCCTGGCCATGTCTTTTTGTGGTCAGGATTCGTACCGTCTCATTTTCTGCTTCTTCCGTATCCTCCACCCGCACAACCGTGTCGCACCCTTTAGCCAGCATAGCCCCTGTGTTGATGCGGATGGCCTCACCTGATTGCACCGATCCCGAAAACGGAACACCGGCTCGGCTTTCACCTACGATTTTGAGCACCGCTGGCGCCTCGGGGGCAGCTTCGCGAATATCTTCCAAGCGCACGGCAAAGCCGTCCATGGCCGAGTTCGTATAACGAGGCGATGGTTCCGGCGCCCGGATGTCCTCGGCCAAATACTTAGCCGTGGCTTCTTCCAACGAACACTCCTGAACCCTCGGGCGAGCGGTGTTCGCCTGAATGATCCGCAGGGCTTCTTCCATGGAAATCATGTTATCCCCCATGGCTGTGCTTTGGGGCTTCATGTCCCTTACCCTCCATCATCGGAAAAATGTGCAGTATTCCGGGAAATAGAGCTTGCAGGCTTTCAAGCGCTCCCTTTGAACTTCCGGGCAGGTTGATGATCAGACATTGATCGCGCACCCCCGCTTCACCTCGCGAAAGCATGGCGTATGGCGTTCGATCCTTGCCGTGTTTGCGGATAGCTTCGACGATGCCGGGAACCGTCCGGTCAAGCACGGTCAGGGTCGCTTCGGGGGTAACATCACGCGGTCCCAGGCCGGTGCCGCCGGTGGTCAGGATCATCTGGAAGTTTTCCTCGTCGGCGAGTTGTTTCAGCCTGGACGCGATCATGTCCTGATTGTCAGGTAAGACCTCATAGCAGTCTACCGCCACCGGTTGGCCGTGAAGAAATTCCGCGATCACCTTGCCGGACTTGTCTTTCCGTGTGCCCGCGTAAGTCGAATCGGACATCACCAGAATTGCGGTCTTGATTGGCTCGGCGAAATCGTCGGTAAAGTTGCTTTTGCCGCCCTTTTTCTCGACGACTCTTATGTCACCGAAAGAGAGGTCCGTATCGAGAGGTTTAAGCATATCGTAGATATTCAGAAGCGCTCCGGTCACGGCGGTGATCGCCTCGATTTCAACGCCGGTCTTCCAAACGGCGCGAACTTCGGCCACGACCCGGATGCGCTCCTTTTCCATCACGAAGTCGATCTCTATCCAGTCAAGCGGGATGGGGTGGCAGAAAATTATCAAGTCACTGCAACGCTTTGCGGCTGCTATCCCGGCGGCGCGTGCAACTTCCAAGACGTCGCCTTTGGGCACGCTCTTAGCGATGACGCTGGCTATCGTCTCCGGCTTGCCGCTGAGATACCCTTCTGCTCTGGCATAGCGCAGCGTGTTGAATTTGGAGCTTACGTCGATCATGAAAAATCCTCCGTATGGCACTTAAGCGCGCTATGCGACTGCAATTTTCTCACCTAGAAACACGATGGCTACGATCAGTATCCCGCCAAGAACCTTTTGCATGGTTCGAGGATTGAACCGGTTCGCGCCCAGTAACGCACCAGCTAAACCGCCTATCACCACCGCGAACATCAGCGGGGTAAAGTCGCCGAAATCGATGGTTTGATGCTGTAACCGGGCAGCGAGACCGGCCAGCGAATTCGCCCAGATGAAGAACGCGCCGCAGGCTGCCGCCTCTTTGGCAGTCCCCAACCCTAAAAGGATGATGAGCGGCACCAGATAAACGCCTCCGCCGATGCCAACGATGCCCGTCACGAGCCCCAAAACCGCGCCGCAAAGCAGGGCCAGAGGAATTTTGATCCGATCATCAAGGGAAATGGGCTTTGCGTTTCCGGGGAAATATATGCGGAAAGCCGCAATGCTGAGCGAAACCAGCAACACCAGATAAAAGAGGTTTTTCGGCAAATGAAGCGTCCCCCCCACATACGCCATGGGCATGGAAGTGAGTAGAAACGGTGCGACGAGGCGTAGCCTTGTGTGCCCATTGGCCAAAAAGATCAGGCTGCCCAGCGTCGTAACCAGTAAATTAAGCGACAAGGACACCACGGGGATGGTGGCGGCGCTCACCCCAAAAACAGCGAGCAGCGCCGTATATGAAGAACCGCCGCCCAACCCAACCGAAGCGTAAAAGAACGCCACCAGGGCAAACATTACGGCCAGCATTGAAATCGGGATCACCAACTCAGCCATGGTTCATCCCCCAATCATCGCCATAGAAGGCTCGCAGGTTTTGGGAGAGCAGCGTTCTGCTTCATAGCCATCGGCGAAACGATTTCTGGTGCAAGAAATTATCGCTAGACTAAGCTCTTCATCACTGGCGCCGCTGCGCAACAGCTGTTTCAAATCCAGTGCGCCGCTATCATACAGGCAGTTTTTCAGCATACCGGTTGGCGTAACGCGCACCTTATTACACGTCTGACAGAAGAGACGCGAATACCCGGAAATAACACCGATTTTGCCAACGTATCCCGGAAGGCGAAAGATTCTGGACGTGGTTGGCTGGTTCTGCATTTCCTCAGCCATCGCGGGAAGGATTGCCCCGAGCCGCCCAAGCAGACGGCCTTTCTCCAGTAGCCGGTTGCCGTTACCTCCAGAGAAGGGCATCTGTTCAATGAAACGCAGTGTGAGGGGGAGCGTTTTGGCGAGAGTGGCCAACGCTAAGATTTCCTGGTCGCTCGTGCTCTCCAATACGACGCAATTGATTTTCAGCGGAACTTTGTGGGTCAACGCCTCTTGAAGGGTGGTGAGCACCGCATCGAGATGATCCCGCCGGGTAATCTCCTGAAAACGGAGCGGGTCAAGCGTATCGAGGCTGAGATTGATCCCACCTATATCCATTTCCCGCAAATCGCTCATATATCTGGCGATCTTGACCCCGTTGGTCGTGATGTGAAGGCTCTCAAGTTTCTCAATCTTGCGAAGACGGCGCAGAAAATCCAGGCAGCCCTTCCGCGCGAAAGGCTCGCCGCCAGTCACCCGCACTTTACGGACACCCAGCGCGGTGAAAATCCGAACCAGGCGTTCCAGTTCTTCAATTATCAATCAGATTACTGAAAGGGCGGGTTGAGGATGGAATCCTCAAAGAATACGTGGTCACATCGGGCTCCTTTCCAAATGGGAGGCGGGATCGTTTCCAATCGCACCCTGTCGGCCATGAACCCTATCGTGAACATCACGACGTAGGCCCTTTGGCTCGGAGTAGTTTTGAAATGTCTATGCGCTTGGTTTCAGCGACACTCCTTGTTCTCAAAATCAGGCTCAGCCGAAAATATCGGCGAAATCGGCATCATCTCCCACACAGACCGGGCAAAATTCTTCTGGTTGAGCGGAAATGAAAAAGCGGTCGCAGCGGTTGCAGCGCTGCTTGGCGCGGGCATGAAGGGGGACAATCTTGTTGGCGTCCGACAGTTCACTCATTGCTTCGGCAAAGCGAAGCACGCGCGGTTGACAAACCTCCACGCAGACGCCGCATCCCACACACCGTGAAAATTGGAACAATAGCGCCCATGACACAGCGCTTTCGCCAATATTGATGGCTCCCGTGGGGCAAACCCGGGCACAAGCTTCGCAAGCCGTGCAGCCGGAATCTAGCTGAATAGCGGCCGCAAACAGTCCTTCATGATGGGGCAGAACTGGAGCGTTGTCTGGTGTCGTATCGAAGAGTTTTTGCAGTAAATTGCGACCGGTCGTTCGTATAGGAGCGGCAATGCGAATTGCCTTCATGGGCGCAGGCTGGGACCCAAAGTCGGAAGTGTCTTCAACCATATCGTTGACGGGTTTGCCCAGAAAACGGCGGAACAAATGACGGCGCGATGCATTGTGCGTCATCTTCGCGTCTTCCCCGGTTGAAACACGTATGGCAGCCCAGTTCGTGTTCCCCATGGTTTGACGCAGGTGTTCGACGGCTTCCAAATGGCGGGTCAGCAAGCGCTGCGCCACCTTTCCTTTGGGGCATGAAGAGCAAAGCTGTGTGCCTGCAAATGTGACTTCAACGCCGCGCTGGGCAAGCGTGGCAAGCATCACGGCATCCAACGCACCAAGGCACGGCACGATTTCGTCGGCCTCTTTGCCACTGGCGGCGCAAGCGAAAGTTACTGTTTGGCGGGCGATTGCGCGGCGTAATATATCCACACGCGGGAAATTTTGCGCGGTGGGCGCTTCAGTTGGGCAAACAGCCGTACACAAAGCACAGTTTTGGCACGCCGTTTCGCTGATCGTGATCCCTTCATCGGAAAGCACGATCGCATCATGCGGGCAGGCATCGGCACACGCGGCGCATTCGCTATAACGGAAGCGGTAACGCGTGCAGTTTTGATCGTGGAATTCTGGATGTGTCAGCATCTTCTTGCCCGGTTACTTGTATTCCTGTAGTGGTTTTCCCTGCTCGCAAGTGTCTGATGGGATGTTGAATTTCTTCGGCGCGCCGCTTAGCGGCGTTAAGCCAAATTTTACTTGATGCCATGTGGTATACCCACCTATGAGCGCATAGATGTTCTTTCCCTCAGGCGTGACGAGCTGGTGTGCGATCTCCAATGCTTTCACATCGTAATCCGCAACAACAATGGCGAAGCTCGTTTGTTTAATCGACAACCCCTCGTGATGGACCACTGCAAACGGAATCGGCGCCTGCTTACGCAGACCTTCACTGCGCGCATCAATGACACAGCAGGGCTGGCTGTTTTTCAAAAGCTCGGCGAATTGCGCACCATTCAGAAGCGACGCGTCACCAGCCCACGCGGGGACAGCAAACATCGCTACGATAATCACTGTTATCCATCTGCTCATGCAGTTGCGCTCGCCTCCATTGGTGTAAACATCTGAACCAACGCGGCCATTTTTTCTGCGTGACAAGGCTCGCCAACGGGCAAAACCAAATTACGCACGTGACCAAATTCCACCCAGGGACGTAAGGGTGCGTCTGGGCGGGAAAGTGGTGTCAGCCATAAACGGGAGCTGTGTTGTTCAGCGATTTCGGCGCAAATGTTGAGGTCGGCGTCGTCGTGAAGATCAGCCGCGATCAGCGCCATTGAAGCGCCGCGCTCGAACATTTGCGTAATCCACCATGTGACATCGGCGCCGGTGGGAGTTCCGTTGCTCAACAGGGCTTCCCAGGCGAGTTTGCCTCGGGACGGCGTAATACAGCTAAAATCGGCATTCGACACCGTGTCGAGCGCCCAACTCACTGTCATGCGTCGCACGGGAACCCATAGCCCCACCTTTTCCGTGCCGATTTCTTTCGCAAGAGATGCCACGACACCGCTGTCTTTCAGAGCAGCATCACCGAGAAGCACGCGAGCGGCCCCGCGTGTCAGCAGATCGCGCGCACGCTCTGCGCCGCGGTCCCGCAGCACGACGGAGGCATTGCTGAGGTCTTCCGGCAGGTCATCGCTATCAAACAAAAAGACAGCTTCCGTAAATGGAGCCTCCACCGGATTGGCCCAGCGGCAAAGAGTAAATGCCTGAGCTACTTCGTTCATGTCTCGCTCTCCTGATAAACAAAACGATTGAAAACAAACGGTTGCATGGGACAATCGTCTTCAGGGCTGAGACCATTGAGAAGCGGACGCAAAACTCCCAGCGTTTTCAGAATTGGCCCGACTTCAACTCCTTGATATGTCGGCTCAAAAGGCGTCAGCACATTCACGGCGTCATCGGCGAGGAGAGCCGCGCCATCCTGGTTCTGGTTCTGCGTGAAATGGAAGCTGAGCGCAGCAAAGGCTAGCCCCTGAAGAAAGCGCGCATCAGGATCGTTTTGGCCACCGGGGCGAGTTTGGATGAGATGGCTCCATCGTTGGCCCAGCCAGTCATGAACATGCGAGAAATCACCCGCGTTCCACAGTTTGCTGAGTTCATCCCACGCGAACGGGTCAGAGGCGACATAAATGGGTACTTCTTCGGGTTTCATGCGACCGCCTTGCTTTCGCCAGCGCTGCACGCTCCGCAGATCGGTTCGTCTGGGTTAAACTCCAAAGGAATTTCGACTTTTGGCACAACCGCCTTGCCACAATCGATGTCATCAATACGTACACCGAGCAATGCGAGTTCCTCTTCTGCGAAGTCGTGGAGGAGGTTTGCAATTTCGCGATAAAACGAATGCTCGGTAACACTTGCGAGAAGTTTTGCGTAACCGCGCACCCAGCGCCCCAGATGCAACGCCCAAAAGCGCTTGATTTCCTTCTCCAACTGTTTGCTCGCGGGCTCGTTATCCTCTTCCACGGATACCGCTAGCCGTTCCAGCATTGAGGCCACAAACAGAAGTTCAACACCCAGTTGATCTTCAAACAGCGCAAATCTCCCGGGCTGGAGCGAGAAACCAGCCCTGGCATAGACCCGCTTCACTTTCTGGAAAGGCTCTTGCTGTGTACGCCCGAAAAGCCGGACGGATTCCACTGGCGGACAACCACCTGGGGCGACGAATAACGTCGTGTATTCGCAAGCCAGCGCATCTGTTAGCGCCTCAAGGTCAGTTTCGGTGATATCCGCATCGAACTGAACCCCTAATTGCGCCAAGTCCGCTAACGCATCTGGATGGCGCAAGGCCGTGAGATAATCAGCGCGGGGCTCTTCAAGGAATGCTCCCGCAAGCAGACGATAAATACTGGCGCGGCTACGCAACTCGGTCGGCGACCCACCGATCTTTATCGTTTCTTTTGTTGCCACACGACTGTACATGGTCGTTTCTCCCAAAAATCTCGCAAAACGCGCTTATTACTGACCTCATCCATCACCATCAGGTCTTTCAACCCGATGATGATGGTGAGTGCGGACACATTATTGTTATGTGTTAATGTCCGCCGCCCCCCTTGGCTTTCACGCTTTCCGGGCCACCCCAAGATGCCATTTCGGGGTGCATTTCACGGTGTTTGTCACCCGTGTAGGCGTAGCGCATGGTCTCTTTGAAAGCTTCGACATGCTTGTCCCAGTAGCCAACGGTGTCGCCATATTTATCGTCCGGCCCGGCCTTGCGCACCTTGACGACGGTGTCGTACCAGCCTTGCGAACCGCCGATGGGATCGACAACCACGGGTATGATTTTGTTGGGATGAACGCCGGTATCTTCCCACCACACATTCTGAAGGTCGGCGTCGTCGGTCGCGCCATAGGCGCCACCCGGCTCCGATCTTATCTTGTTGCGCGCGCCGGATGCGAGGCGGCCATAGGCCCAGTGGCCAAACGCCGTTGAAATAGCGACCACTTTTGGATGTATGCCCTCGAACACGTAAGCCTTGGTGACGAGGTAACCAACGTTGCTTTCCACGCGAACCAGATCGCCAGTCTTAACGCCGAGTTTCCGGCCAGTGATGGTATTCATCCATACTGGATTGGAATGCATGATCTCGGCCAGCCACTTCACCGCCGAGGTGCGGGACTGTTTGTGAATGTTGATCTTGTAGGTGGTCAGGATCAGTTCATCGTCCTGCATATCTTTATGCCAGGGGATTTGCTTGAAGGTCGGCATCGGATTAAATCCGTACTCGGCCCATTCATCCACCCTCACATTGATGACGCGATTACCCGTCGGGAAACCTGAGTAATTTTTCCCTTTCCTCTGAACACCAATCGCCTTGTCATTCTTGTGAATGACGCCTTTGTCATCAACCGTGGCGCCGGTCATGTCCTCGGCGGAAAGTTCCTTCTTGTACAGACCGTATTCCGGTTCGATTTCGCGGCCTGTCTTGTCAATGATCTTTCCGGTCTTGGGGTCAAGCGTGCCGTAAATCGGATAAACGCCGTTCTTCTTCAAGAAATCCAGCCCGCCTGCTTCCTTCAAGCCAGGGATGTTATCAAAGTGATGGCGCATATAGTCTTCACCATCCTTGAACTCCCAGAATTTCTTCATGCCACGACTGCCGTCCGGATCGAGCGCATGGATAATGTCCCGCAAAATAACGCGGTTTTCACGCGATTCACCGAGTGGCTTGATGACAGGCTGACGGATGCCGAGCCATGGCCATAAAGAGTTAGGCATGGACTCTGGCTCCCACCGCTCCAGATACGGGCAGTCAGGAAGGATGATATCCGCCAGCGCGGTTTCTTCACCCATGAACGGGCTCATAGACACATAGAAGGGAATGAGCTTTTCATCCCGGAACATATGCCCCCACACAGAATCCGACCCCGGATTGGTGTAAACAGGGTTATCCTGATAACTGAAGTAGACGTTGATTTTCTGTTTGCCTTCAGCGATCCAGAACGGCACCAGATGGCTCACCTTGTGCCCCGCCAGAGGATATTCGTCAGGATGGGCGAGATAGGACGGCTTAGGTGGCTTACCCGGTTTCGGCTCGGGTTGCGGCCAGCCCATGCCACGCGGCAGACAATAACCACCACGCACCTCGATATTGCCGGTTATAATCGGCAGCATCATGCAGGCTTTTTCGTTATACGAGCCGTAGATATGCTTGCACGGACCGCGATAGGTGTAAGTCGTCGCGGGCTTGGTGTGGGCGAACTCGCGGGCGACGCGTTCGATGGTCTCGATCGGCACGCCCGAGAGCTTCGAGGCCCATTCCGGAGTGTATTGTTTGTAGTGGTCTTTAAGCTCCGCCACCGTGACGTTGGTCCAGGTTTCGATGAAATCGCTGTCCTGAAGGTCTTCGCGCAGAATGACGTGGCCGATTGCCAGCGCCACGGCGCCGTCCGTACCGGGGAAGACAGGAATCCACTCATCCGAGCGCCCGGCCGTGTTCGACAGACGCACGTCAAACGTCACCAGCTTGGCCCTGTTGTCGGCCATGCCCTCAGCGAGCCGCTGCGAGTACGGATTGTGGAAATACGCCGCTTCCATGACGTTGGAGCCGAAATTGAGGATGTATTTCGTGTTGGCGAAATCCGGCGTTTCGATATCCGGTCCCCAGGTCGGTTCCATGCCGATTTTCTTCGACGACTCGCACACCGAGGTGTGGTTGAGTATGGTCGCCGAACCGAGCGTGTCCATGAAGCGATGTATCGCGCCGCCTGAACGATTCCGCCCATATTTCAGCATGATGGAGTTGGGATCTTCCTTCAGCGCAGCGTCGAGTTTTTGAGCAATTTCAGTAAGCGCTTCGTCCCAGGTGATACGTTTCCATTTACCTTCACCACGTTTGCCCACCCGCTTTAACGGGTACAGGATGCGGTCCGGATCGTAGGAATACCACATGCCGGAATTACCCTTGGCGCAAAGGCGTCCGCGTGTTGAAACGTGATTTGGATTGCCTTCCATCTTGACGACGCGGCCGTTCTCAACAAACGCCAGTGCGCCGTCCTGAATGTTGCAGACGTGGCAAGTTATCGGGATCGCTTCGCGTTCTGCCAAAGTAACTGGGCTCAGATCCTTGCCGACAACGTCATCTTCCATTGCGTGCAACACGTTTGGCGTTGCTGCTGCGATGGCCGTAGTTGCCGCGCCAACCTTGAGGAAGCCCCGGCGTGAAAGGTCAAAATTAGCCATGATGCTTTCTCCTCATTCTCAGAAATAGGTCTGAACGATCTGACCGCCGATGAGGATCGAATAGCGCAGAGCCATTCCCCCCACGAGCAGTAGAAGCGCGGCTGACATTACGCCCGTCTGGTTACGCCCAGAAGGCGCCAGCAAGAGAGCCATTGGCAGGACAAGGCCAAGAACAATGCCGATCCCTACGAAGACCACACCAAGCGTACCTGTGGTCAGATACATGAAGGTGAGTTCCTGCCCGACGCCGCCATAAGCGGTCGTACCAAGGAGGGATACCAACATCACCGCAACCGCTCCGGCAGACCACAACATGATCGAGCGCAACTGGCTAAGCAGGAGCTCTTCTCCTTTGGCAAAAAACGAAGCAACAGCTGCCCCAGATACGAGTGACATGGCCACGAAGAGCACCGGCATGAGCGGGGTGTTCCATACGGGACGGTTTTGGTGAACGGTAAGATCGAAACCCGTATAGACCGGCAGCCCTAAGGCCAGGAGTGATCCAACAACCCCAAAAATCTTACCCACGCGGCTCTCACTGTGCAGAGTGAGGAAATAGAGAACGGACACCAAACCGAACGACATCAGATTGAGTGCGCCCCAAGCCAGCGGCGAGGTAAAGTTGAGATAGGCCGGGTTCAAGACATTGAAAAACCGCGAGGGTTGCGACAAATCCGCAATGAGCAAAAGCCCCCCTACGACCAGGAGCAGAAACGACATATAAAATGCGCTCTTTCTAAGTGGCCGAAAGGTTTCCGAGAACCAGGACAGCGTTGACATGAAATACAGAGCAGCGGAAATGCCGATTACGAAGAAGTAGATCGAGTAAGTCGATGCCCATGGCATATGATGGAAGACATTGAAGTCACCCATGACGCACCTCTTAGCTGGCGTTGACGTTGTGAAGAGCACGTTCTTCTTCAAGAACTTCAGGAGTATTGTAGACCGCGCGCGTATATTCGGTGAGATTGCGGTCTGCACCTATGTAGAACACGTTTGGCTTGGTGCCTTCCTCGGGACGCAACACTTGCGTGGGTTGGGTGGCAACGAGTTGTGCGACCTCGCTCTCGGGATCGTTGAGATCGCCGAAAATCCGCGCGCGTCCAATGCAGGTTACGACGCAAGCAGGCGCTAGCCCTTGCGTTACTCGGTGGTAACAGAAGGTGCATTTGTCCACGACATTGGTGATTTCAGTGTAGGTCCGGTTGGATGGCAGCATAAAACGCGCGTTGTAAGGACAGGACGCCATACATGCGCGGCAACCTATGCAACGCTCGTAACGCTGAAGAACAAAACCACCCTCTTCTTTGTAAGTCGCCCCAACTGGGCAGGCTCGAACGCAGGGCGGATCATCACAGTGATTGCAGAGCCGTGGCAGGAAGTGTTTTTTTACCTTCGGATAGGTTCCAGTTACTCTGTAGGGCACCCAGGTGCGAAAGACACCTAAAGGCACATCGTATTCGGCTTTACAGGCAACCATGCATGCGTCGCATCCTATACAACGACGCAAATCTATGACCATGGCAAAGCGCTGTTTGCCAGGTACTCCTCTGGTTTCAATGGATGAAATGCGCTTTTCTGACATGAGCAGTTCTCCCTAGACGGCTTTTTTTCGGAAGCCTTATGCTTATTTGACCAACGCAAGGATTGTGCCAGTCGTAAAAGCACCTTGATTATCAAGGCTGAACTTGACGGAAGACGCAGAAAGCACCTGGTATGTGTTACCATTTGGGAATCACCGTTTTGAGCAAAATAACGTGCGATGTTACGAAACGGTAACATCCGTTTTTCATTTCAGGAAAAGTGAATTACCGTTATTATTTAGCGTGATCCTGATCTATATTTTGAACATTATTGGGAGAAGCGCTTGCGGAGTTTGGTTGCAACCATCCTATTGTGTTTGACGTTTGCCGGTCCGGTTATGGCTGAACCTGCGTCCCAATCCGTTTTGCCAAACTCCGGCGAGACCAAAGCGCCAATTCGCATCGGCTTGACACCGGTCTTTCTTGATAACCAGACCACATTCGTCAACGCTTGGCGCGCCTACCTGTCCAAACGCCTCAACCGGCCGATAGAGTTCGTGCAACGGGCAAGCTATCGTGAAATCACAGACTTACTGCGGGCCGAAAAACTTGAATTTGCGTGGATCTGCGGCGCGCCGTTCGTGCGCTACAAAAATGAGCTGAAACTGCTTTCCGTGCCCGTCTATCAAGGCAAGACAACCTACCGTTCTTATCTCATCGTGCCGGCCAGCGACAAACTAACCACTTCGATTGGCGATCTGCGCGGCAAAATCTTCGCTTTCTCTGATCGCGATTCCAATTCTGGTTATCTGGTGCCGGTGTATGAACTCCAGAACCTGCATCAGAAGCCAGGCAGTTTCTTTGCCAGAACCTTTTTTACCTGGTCGCACCGTAACGTTGTGCAATCGGTTGCAGACGGTCTTGCCCAAGCTGGCGCGGTGGACAGTTACGTCTGGGACATGCTGGCGATACAATCCCCGAAACTGACGGCCCAAACCCGTGTCGTTCATGCTTCCAAGGAACACGGTTTCCCGCCATTCGTCGCAACCAGGAACGTGCCTCCTGAAGATGTCGAGTTGATGCGCCAAACACTGGTCGATATGTCAAAAGACGCTGAAGGGGCACGTCTGTTGAAGAAGTTACGGCTGGATGGTTTTGTTGCTGGAAACGAGCATCTCTATGACAGTATCGCCGCAATGATACACGCAATCGCGGAGAATTGAGATGTTTCGCAACCTCAGTTTCCGCTACAAAATTCCTTTGCGCGCCAGCATCTTGATCCTTTTTACGGCGACCGTCGTTGCTGGCGCCATCATGTATCATGCCTACAGGAACCTGAAAGAGGATCTGCTCGCCAATTCGGAAACTCTGGGCAGGGTACTCGCTCATCCGCTCGCCACAGCGCTACTACATGACGATTTATGGCACGCGTATGAAATCATCAATTCACCGTTTAGCACCTCAGGTGATGACAATACCCAACCGCAAGTCATTATGGTGCTGGACGCACAGCAGCGCGTTTACGTTTCAACGCAGCCGCGGCAATTTCCGGTGCTGTCCACGCCGACGGCCCCCATGCATGAATTGGAAGCGCTGCATGAGGCCGTCGCCGCCCCCTCAATAACCAGCCAGCCTATCCAGATCCCCGGATCGGACAAGTTTTTCATCCTTACACCTATTGTTTCCGATAATGTGAAGCTGGCCACGCTGGTTACGGGCTACTCCAACTCTATGTTTTTGCCGCGCTATTATGGCATTGCCCGTAAAGCGATCATCACAACATTGCTGGCGCTTGCCGTGCTGCTTCCAATAAGCTGGTATTGGGCTTGGCGCATGGCTATCCCATTGACACAACTAGCAAAATGCATGGGACGGGTTGGCAAAACTTTACCCGAAATCGAGGAATGCCAGCTCTACATATCAAAAGACGAAATCGGACAAGTGGGTACCGCTTTTGCTCACATGCTCGAACAGCTTCAGGAAAAGGAAGTCCTTGAGGCACAGATGCTGCATTCCGAAAGGCTGGCGGCGGTTGGACGGCTGGCGGCAGGGATTGCCCATGAAATTAACAACCCGCTTGGCGGTATGCTCAACGCCATCAGCACATTGAAAAAACACGGGAATGCCGATCCGCAAACCACCAAAACAGTCTCGTTGTTGGAACGTGGCCTCGGCCAAATTCAGAATATCATTGCCGCGTTGCTGGTTGAGGCCAAGCTGAAAAGCCACCCATTGACAGTTCAGGACATCGAAGACACGCGAACACTCGTGCTTGCCGACGCACATCAGAAATCAGCCGAAGTCGTATGGGAAAATGACATTTTAGAAACTTTGCCGCTGCCTTCTACTTTGGTGCGTCAGATCCTCATCAACCTGTTGCTGAATGCAATTGCTGCGATAGAGCCGCGCGGGCGTGTGCGTTGCCACATTTACCGCGATAGCGTCAACTTGTTCCTCCGGGTGGAAAATGGCGGCGCGCATATTCCAGCAGAAAGGATGGCTTATCTATTTGAGCCGTTTTCTCCAGTACGCGAAGGAGGGTATGGCCTCGGGCTGTGGGTCATTTACCAGATTGCCCAGCAAATGCAGGGGGAAATCGTTGTGCAAAGCCATCCTGGTGAAACCAGTTTCGTTGTTACGCTACCAATAAGGGAGCGCATGTCATGAATGCTGCTGCACCGCGCCTTTGCTTGGTGGAAGACGATGAAATTATGGGAGAGTCGCTATGCGACCGGTTCCACTTGGAAGGTTTCGCCTGTGATTGGCACAAGAATGCCCATGATGCTCTCGCTAGCATCGCAAAGCATAACTACATGTTGATCATCAGCGATTTACGTCTGCCTGGCATGTCGGGGGACGAAATGTTTACGCAGCTCCTGACGACATGCCCCCCATTGCCACCGTTCATATTTATCACTGGTTTTGGAACCATTGACACTGCCGTTCATCTGCTGAAACACGGCGCCGCCGATTTCATTACGAAACCATTCGATCTTGATGCGCTTATGGTGAAAATCCGCCAACAGGTGGCGCTATCGCCGCTGGCAGATGATTCCCAGACCGGTCTGGGCGTTTCGCAATCAATGCGGAAGATTGCAGGCATGCTGCCTCGGCTTGCCAAACATGCCAGCACCATCCTGATCACAGGTGAATCCGGGGTCGGTAAGGAGAAGGTTGCCGAAAAATTACACCAGCAAATTGCGGGCGTTACCGAGCAGCCTTTTGTCGCCGTAAATTGCGGAGCCATAAATGAAAACCTGCTGGAGGCCGAACTGTTTGGTCACGAGAAGGGGGCCTTTACGGGTGCTTCGCGTATGCGCAAAGGCGTTTTCGAGCAGGCAAATGGCGGCACGCTGTTTCTCGATGAAATCGGAGAAATGTCGCTGGGCATGCAAGTCAAGCTGCTGCGCGCAATCCAAGACCGCACGATCACGCGTGTCGGCGGTGAGGTAGCGATACCCGTAAATTTGCATCTCATCTGCGCCACACACCGTGATTTGAAGCAGATGGTGGAACAAGGCGCTTTCCGCGAGGATCTTTTTTACCGCATCAACGTTATCCAAATTCGCATTCCTCCTTTGCGCGAACGCAAGGACGACATTTTGTGGCTAGCTGGCCAGTTTTTAGAACAATGTGCTACGGCCCATGGCAACCGCCGCAAAACGCTGCATCCAGGAGCAGAACTGGCGCTTCTCGAATATCCATGGCCCGGCAATGTCCGCGAATTGAAACACGCTGTTGAGCGTGCCTGTATTCTTACTCCAGGCTTGGTTTTACAAGCGGAAGCGTTATTTGAAGAAGGATTGATCGCAGCACCCGCGCAAATGGGGAAAGATCTCAGCCAGTTTCTTCAGGAATGCGAACGCCGCTACATCGTCAACGCACTCAATGAGCATGACTGGCAAATGGGTAATACTGCGCTAGCGCTTGGCATCAGCCGTAAGAATCTGTGGGAGAAGCTTCGAAAGCTCGATATTCATCCAACTAGCACCCCGTAAATGAGGGGATGGGTCCAAAAAGGAAGCTTTTAGGAACTGGGCAACCGAGTACATGAGCCACAACTCCAACAATCAAGCTGACGTGGTAGGGGCCATCTTGGCCGGAGGACGTTCACGCCGCATGGGAGGGGGCGATAAGGGGCTGAAATCGCTTGGCGGACAACCAATGGTTGCCCATGTTATCGAGCGGCTGGCCCCACAAGTGACGACGTTGATTATCAATACGAACAGCGATCCGAAGGCGTACACAGCCTTTGGCCTGCCGGTGGTCGCGGATGTTTTGGGGGAGTTTGCCGGACCACTTGCCGGCGTTCTGACGGTCATGCGTTGGGCGCTAGCAAATCGGCCAGATGCCCGTTGGGTCTTCACCGCCGCCTGCGATACCCCCTTCCTGCCGTTGGACGTCGTGCAAACACTATCACGCGCGGCAATGTCGGCTCATTTTACATATGCTGGAGCATCGTCATTCAGCGGTGTGCATTACACGACTGGACTTTGGGCTGTGGATTCTGCCGATGATATCGCCACTTCTCTTAACCGTGGTGAGCGCAAAGTGCGGTCTTGGCTAGAACGCCATCGCCATATCAACGTTTTTTTCCCAAAAGATTCAAACGGATGCGATCCATTCTTCAATGTCAACACACCCGAAGATGTCATTATCGCTGGGCGCATGATCTGATTTTCCTCGCAGCTTGAAAATTTCAGCTGAATAATGCTCCACGCAAAGGACGTCATGAAGTTGTCGATGTGCTGCTTAAGCTGCTCAACCGAGGTGAAAAAAGCATCTCCCAGCGCGTTTTTCTGCAGGATCGAAAACCGGCACTCGACTTGGTTCAGCCAAGAAGCGCGAATTTCGGTTCTGTCGCAAAATTTGTGTTCATTTTCAGTCAATCTGCTTACGTTATGGCTCCATTTTGAATGCAGC
>JARRLC010000065.1:0-13317 GCA_037387425.1 Alphaproteobacteria bacterium | reverse complement strand
TCCAGCACCACCGCGATATGCACTTTGGAGCCTTTGAAGTGTTCCAGCAGTTTTAAAATCGGCGTGGTTTCGTGAATATAAACAGGATCGCGCGCGGCGGTTTTCAGGTCAATTTTTCCCGTTCTGCGGAGCTGATCGAACAAGTCTTTCGTGTGTACCACGCCAATAATATTGGCGACATCGTCGCGGGCGATGGGAAACCGTGAATGGCCGCTTTCCTGGATAGTTTGAATAATTGTTTCTGACGTATCGTTCAAATCGAGCCATGCAACACCAGGGCGCGGCGTCATGATGGTGCGCACCGTGCGATCGGCGATACGCAAGACGCCTTCCAGCATATCCCGCTCAGCCTGCTCGAATACGCCGGTTTGCGCACCTTCGCGAATAAGGGATTTGACTTCTTCTTCAGTTATCTGCGGATCATCAGCGGAAGGCGTGGCGAACAGATGCATTATCAACTCGGTGGATTTGCGCAAGATCCACACTACCGGATGCGCGATCTGCGCCAAAATCTGCATTGGGCGCGCAACGATACAAGCAAGCAGCTCAGGATCGCGCAAGGCCAGCCGCTTGGGGATCAGTTCGCCCGCCATCAGCGAAACATAAGCAATGGTCACGATCACGACAGCCGAGCTTATCGTGCTCGCGTGCGTTTGGAGATAGGGCATCTCTTTCAGCGCCTCGGCGAATGGATCCGCCAGCATGGCTTCGCCATAAGCGCCGGAAAGGATTGCGATCAACGTAATCCCAACCTGCACGGTAGACAAAAAGCCCGTTGGGTCTTCCAACAGCTTCAAGGCGATGACAGCGCCTTTTTTGCCATCATGCGCGTATCGTTGCAGACGTCCGCGCCTAGACGAAAACAACGCCAGTTCTGACATAGCGAAAAAGCCATTCAGAAGAATGAGCGCAAATATAATAAGAATTTCTGGCCAAATCATATGGCGTTATTCATCCGATAAACTGATTGAATTGCCTTCAACAACCCAACGGTTTGCGCCACTAAGTTGTCCGCTATTGGGTCAAGCCCGACATTTTAAACCGCTGTCTTAATCTTAAGTGACATGCACCCAGTGATTCAAATGTCAAGCATGACCTAGTAGCACAGATTGGCTTGTATTACCGTATTTTGTCCAGATGTGTTGAGGTTTAAATCTTTTGATTATACGCACCTATTTCCGAATAGGTTTCCAGGTGCTTGTCGATCTCGGCGAAGATAGCGCGCATATTGGCCTCAGAGGCCGGGCTTTCCACCACGACGACCAGCTCCGGCTTGTTGGATGACGCGCGAACCAGCCCCCACGTACCGTCTTCCAACACGATGCGAATGCCGTTGACGGTGATCACTTCACGCACTTTCTGTCCTGCGAGCGTTTCGCCACGTTCGGCCACGCCCTTGAAATGCGCAATGACACGATCCACAACGCCATATTTCACCTCATCGCCGCAATGGGGCGACATGGTGGGCGATTGCCACGTTTTGGGAAGGTCGCGTTCCAGATCCGCCATGGATTTATCCGGATTGCGGTTGAGCATGTCGAGCACGGCAAACGCCGCGACGAGGCCATCGTCATAGCCACGCCCCAAAGGCGGGTTGAAGAAGAAATGTCCGGATTTCTCGAAGCCAACCGTCGCGCCGATTTCGTGGCTATAACGCTTGATATAGGAGTGGCCGGTTTTCCAGTAAGAGGTCTTAGCGCCATTCGCGTTCAAAACGGGATCGGTGAGGAAAAGCCCCGTGGATTTCACATCCGCCACGAACTTCGCGTTTGGCACCTGCGCGGAAATATCGCGCGCAAGCATCACGCCCACGCGGTCAGCGAAGATTTCGCGGCCCTCGTTATCGACCACGCCGCAACGGTCGCCGTCGCCATCGAACGCAAGGCCGACATCCGCACCATGCTCTTTTACCGCCGCGCTGACATCGTGCAGCATGGCCATGGCTTCAGGATTGGGATTGTAATTCGGGAAGCTGTGGTCAAGCTCGCAATGCAGCGGAATGACATCCACCCCGACATCGGCCAGGACCTTTGGCGCGAACGCGCCCGCTGTGCCGTTGCCGCACGCCACCACAGCTTTGACGCGGCGCGTTAGCTTGGGATGCTTCGTCAAATCGGCAATGTAGCGCTCGGCCAAGTCAGCCACATAGTGGTATTTACCGCCGCCTGGCATTTCATAATCGCCATTCAGCACCAGCGTTTTCAACTCGGTCATGTCATCTGGACCGAAAGTCAGCGGGCGCTCGATGCCCATCTTGATCCCCGTCCATCCGTTATCGTTGTGGCTGGCGGTGACCATTGCCACACCTTCCACTTCCAACTCGAATTGCGCGAAATAGGCCATCGGCGAAAGCGCCAGCCCAATGTCGAAAACTTCCGCGCCGCCTGCGAGCATGCCCGCCATCAGCGTTTCCTTGATAGAGGATGAATAGGAGCGGAAATCATGCCCTGTGACAATCCGCACTGGCACGCCACGTCGGCGCATCAGCGTAGCCAGCCCTAACCCGATCGCCTGTAACCCCATGAGGTTAATTTCTTTTTCGAATACCCAGCGCGCGTCATATTCGCGGAAGCCTGTGGGCTTGATAAACGGCAGGCGTTCAAACTCGGCAGTGTTTGGTTGCAGGTCAGTTCTAGGTTTGGGGAACATCGGAAAATCCTTGGACGAAGATGTACGGTATTGCAGTTTTGCCACGGGGATAACGGTTAACTTGAGGAAAGGCTAGCCATGATTTCAACGATCCTCAAAAAACCGCATGCGGTATACAGGGTGGCGGATGAACGCCACCTTATGCTAACACCGCCGCTATCATATATTTCGCAAGTTGAGCGCGAAAGGGGACCATCGTGCTGGAGCGCATGGAACGAACAGCAGATGACGTTGCGGAAACGACGAGCAAGGCAGGTTTTTACAGCCTTATCGGTGTTCTGGGCGCAGTGCTGATCTATTCGGCGCTGCATATCACCGCGCGGCTCATCGCCTCATATAATTTGGGGGAAGACGATCCGTTTGACGCGATCCTTACCCAGACGCTAGCACTCGGCTATATCCCTGGACGTTTACCGCTTTACGACTGGCTCGTATGGCTTCTCGGCCAAGTAACAGGACCGGGCGCACTGCGCTTCCAGCTTCTGAAATACGGACTGCTGACGGCCACATGCGGGTTCATTTTCTTAAGCGCACGCCGGGTGATGAAGGGCGATGCTGTGTGGGCGTTCCTCTCGGTGGAAGCTCTGGCGCTCATTTATCAGATAAGCTGGCGTTTTCATGAGGGCTTCACGCACCCAGTGGGCGCAATGACGGCGGTGGCGGCTACGTTCTGGGCATTGACGCGGCTGGGCGATGGCGGCCGAGCGCGTGATTATGCGGTACTCGGCGTATGTGTTGGGCTGGGCGTGCTCACCGTGCCGACATACTGGATTTATCTGGCGGGGCTTATCGGAGCGGCATTCTTGCAACCAGCCTTGCGCGCTGTACTGAAGCGTCCGGCGATAGTGCTAAGTGTTAGCGTGGCGATGATCATCGCAGCGCCGCATTATGTGTGGCTGGCGGCAACGCCTGAAGGGCTGGGTGCGCTTCTGCCCCATATGGTGAAAAGTGCGTATCATGGGCACTGGTATCTGGCGTTGATGGGCATTCGGCGCGCCATCACTGAGCCGATCATGTATCTGTCGCCGCTGATTTTTCTCTATCCGCTGTTTTTCTGGGGCTATCTGGGCGCTTTGCGGCAAACTGTGCGTATTACGCCGAACCGCGATGCCGAGCCGGATTATGAGCAACTCATTTTACATCAGACGCTGTTCAGCATAGGCGCGCTGGTCGTCGGTGCGCTGATATGGGGCATTAACCGCTATCCAACGCATGATCTGATGCCACTGTTTCTGGTAACGTCTATCTGGCTCACGGCACTGGCGCGAAAGGCCGCGCGAGGACCGGGCGAGTTGCGACGCTTCGTTATCATGGCGCTGTCTGTAGCGGTGTTTGCGTTTTTCGCGCGCTGCGCTAACATGTATGTCCTTGAGCCGGTCTGCCAGATATGCCGCTGGGGGATTCCGTATGAGGAACTGGCGGCGGAGATAAAAAAGACGCATCCGAAAGGGCCGCTATGGATCAAAGTTTTCGATAACGATCTGGGTGGTAATCTGCTGCGCTTCTTTCCCAAGGGGCGCGTGGATATGGTGGAGACGTCATTGGCAAAGCCCAATATATTTCCACTCGTGAAAGGGAGGGAGCAACCACAGACGGTCTATATCTGGGATGCGTCCAACAGTCGTGCGGAAAAAAAGGTTCAAAAATTGCAGCAGCTACTGTTTGGACAGTCAACCGCAGAGATAAAAACGATAACCATTGCCTGGCGGAACCATCTCTGGAAGCCTGACGGCTACCGCAAGTCGGTTTGGCGCGTGGCTTTTGCTCCATCGCATTTTTAAGCCAACGTTAGACGGCTTATTAAACGGCAGCCTATGTTACATATATTAAACGGCAAGTTTTTTGCCCCTGTCAGCGGATTTTCATTTTCCGTGGAATACTAAATACTAAGCCCAGCCGTTCGTTTGTTCGGCATTGCGGAGAATAATGTTATGGAAAACACAGTAATAGGGAGGCCGCGCCAGTTAGTGGAAAACAACAATCTAGAAAAGCCGGAATGTCAGTGTCCATCCTGCACGGATAGCACGAATTGCCATGAGGTCGTTAACCGGCTTTGGAATGCGGTGGACGCACATTTAAACGGGGGCGCTTCCGTGCCGCAACGCACAACACGCCTTGTTGCGGATGGTTTGTTGAAGATGTCAAAGAAGCTGGTGGAAGAGGCTGGCGAAGCCGCGCTTGCCGCCGCGACCGATGACCGCGCCGAGCTCGTATCCGAAAGCGCCGATGTGCTGTACCACCTGACGGTGCTATGGGCAGCGCACGGAATTTCTCCGGAAGAGGTGTGGGCTGAAATGAGCGACCGCGAGGCGGCTTACGGCGTCGCCGAGAAACGCGCAAAGCGTTCTCGTAAAAAAGTGGCGTTTGAACCACGTAAATAGAGCGATAAGAAAAGGGGGCACGATATGCGCGCCCCCCTCCCGTTAATCCATTACGATCTTTGGCGATGAAGGCTGTGCGCCGCCGGAAAGCGATTTCCAGATGGCGTTCGCGATGTCGCGATAAGCCTTAGTATGCGGCGATAACGGCTCGGTAGCCACCACCGGATGCCCGCTATCAGACGTCTCACGAATTTGGATATCCAGCGGAATATCGCCCAGGAACGGCACATTGAGCTTATCCGCTTCTACCTTGCCGCCGCCATGGCTGAAGATATCGGTACGGCCGCCGCAATGCGGGCACAAGAAGTAGCTCATGTTCTCAATGATGCCCAGAAGCGGCACATTCACGCGCTTGAACATGTTGAGGCCCTTGCGCGCGTCGATCAGCGCCAGATCTTGCGGCGTTGACACGATCACCGCGCCCGCGAGTGGCACTTGCTGCGCCATGGTGAGCTGTGCGTCGCCAGTTCCGGGAGGCATGTCCACCACCATGATGTCAAGCTCGCCCCAGGCCACATCGCGCATCATCTGCACAAGTGCTGATTGCACCATGGGTCCGCGCCAAATCATCGGCGTGTCTTCGTCCACCAGGAAGCCCATGGACATAACCGGTAGGTTATAGGCATACATCGGCAACAGGGTGTTTTCGTCGGCTTGTTCCGGCTGCTGCCCAGATAGCCCTAACAGACGCGGCATTGAGGGGCCGTAGATGTCAGCGTCAAGCAATCCGGCGCGCAGACCGTTGGCGGCAAACGCAAGCGCCAGATTAGCGGCTGTGGTGGATTTGCCTACGCCACCCTTGCCCGAAGCCACGGCGATAATGGTTTTCACCTTGGCGATGCCGCGCAGCCCTGAAGGCTCCTGAGCACCAGGAGCAGCAGCCGCGGACGCGCCACTGCCATTGTTTTGAGACGCGGCGGAAGAGTTCATTCCTGTCTGCTCAGCGGTAAGCGTAACGGAAGCCGAGGAAACGCCCTCCACCTTTGCCGCGGCATCTTCTGCAGCTTTGCGCATGGGCTCAAGCCCGCTGGCAATTTCAGGATTTACGGCAAGCGAGAAATACACTTTGCCATCGTCCTTCACGATAATTTCAGACACAAGCCCAAGCGTGACAATATCGCTTTGTCCATCAGGGCCCGGAACGTGGCGCAGTGCACCAATGATAGTTTCTTTCGTAGGGGTAGCGGTCATAATGCTCCTCAGGAATAGTTTTTTTCAATATGGGCATATAGCGCGCGCAAGCAAGCCCAAACATATTTATCCGATGGATGTATTTTGCTCAGTTGACAGGAAAGGGACAGCAGAAAGTGGCATATTGGCTGTTTAAAAGTGAACCCGCTACATGGAGTTGGGACGATCAGCTCCAAAAAGGCGACGTAGGAGAAGAATGGGACGGCGTTCGCAATCACAGCGCCAAAAAACATATGCAGGCTATGAAACCGGGGGATCTCGGCTTTTTCTACCATAGCGGTACTGAACGATGTGTTGTCGGAATTGTGAAGGTGAGCGCGGGGGCGCATCCAGATTCAACCGACGAGACAGGAAAATGGTTCTGCGTCGATGTCGTGGCGGTGAAACCGATGCCCAAGCCTGTTACGCTGGGCGCCATCAAGACCGAACCGCGTTTGAAAAACATGGTTTTGGTGCACCAATCGCGGTTATCGGTACAGCCAGTCACGCCGGCGGAATGGCAGATCGTCTGCGAAATGAGCGGTCTGAAAAAGCCGCCTGAGAGTGCGTAGTTTCCCGGATGGCCTGTGTTAAGCCTCCATTTACTCTAAGAGCGCCCAATCAAACTTAAACTTTGATTGGGGGATGCTATGTATTTTCAACGTTTTCGCTCAGGTCTCTATTCAACGATATTGCTTGCCGCCATTACCGCGACAGCCACATCTGGCGCGCTCTCCTCAGCGTTTGCGGGGGCGGCCACTGTGGTTGATGTCACCATCGACGAGGCGCGGATTGTTCGCCTGAAGACCGACGCCGCCGAGATTATCGTCGGCAACCCGGCGATTGCCGACGTCGTGGCGCAAAGCGCGCGCCTGCTGGTGGTAACGGGCAAGTCATATGGCTCCACCAACGTCATTGCGCTGGATGCCTCGGGGCGCGAAATCTACTCCGCCCGGCTGGGGGTTAAAGGAAACAATACGCGGATTGTTCGTCTGTACAAGGGCACGCTCAGACAGTCGCTGCACTGCGCGCCTGGATGTCAGCGCACACTGGCCATCGGCGATGACAAATCGCAATTCGAACAGGTCGCCGACACGGTTGCGAAGCGGTTTAGTGTGGTGCAGTCGGCCCTTGGCAACGCTTCCGCCAGCGGCAAATAAGTTCCTACAAGCCTCAAAATCGCCAATTACATTCGCCATTCGTTCCAGCCCTTGGCCACATGCAAAGGCTTGCCTACAGAGAGGTGATGCGTACACTGAGTGGCTTGATCATTATGATTTTACGCGCGTATCACAGCGCAAATCTATGGAGTTGAATGAAATGAAGAAATCGATTGGCTTGCTCGTGCTTCCGCTGGCGCTATACGCAGGCGCCTGTCAGGCTGAGGAAAACTTGCAACCTCAGATCAAGGAAGGCAAGACGGTCATTAAGGCGTTCGTTGGCGATCTCGTAAAGACCCTGAAGGGCAGCTTGAAGAAAGACGGCCCCGCTGCAGCGATTAAAGTGTGTAAAGACGCCGCTCCCAAAATTGCCGATACGCACAGCAAGAAAAGCGGCTGGACTGTGAAAAGAACCTCGCTCAAGCTCCGCAATCCGAAGAATGCGCCTGATGCTTGGGAACTGACTGTCCTGAAGGAATTCGAAGCGCGTAAAGCGGCTGGCGAAGATCCAAAGGAAATCGCCAAAGCGGTCGTGGTTGAAGAAGGCGGACAGAAATATTTCCGCATGATGAAGGCTATCCCGACGAGGGAAGTTTGCCTGAAATGCCACGGCGAAAACTTGAAACAGCCGATCAAAGATGCGCTAGATAAGAACTACCCCAAAGACCTGGGACGCGGCTTCAAGGAAGGCGATCTTCGCGGCGCATTCTCGCTGAAAAAGCCTCTGTAAGTCTTGTAGACTACGCTTAACCGCTAAGAAATCCCGTGCGCATATGCGTCATTTGGTTCGGGACTTCTTAGCGGCAGCACTGGCGGAAATGGATCAGGCGATCCAAATCAATGCATCAGAAAAGTCGCGGATCCGACAAAAAGCGTAATGAAGGCGGTCAAAAGCACCACAAGCGCGATCGCCTGCCATCCGAATTGCTTGAAATCGCCTAGCGAGGTTTTCAGCCCGACGCCTGCAATGGCAATCGCAAAGATCCATCCGGAAACAACGCTAGCTGCTTGATACACACTGGGCAGACTTGATGTGATCGTCACCAAAAAGGGCATATCCATTTGGCCGGCGGTGCTTTGCAGGGTCGGCGTCAGCGAGCGCAAGGCGACGAACAAAACAAACAGTACGAGGAAGCATGGCACATGTACCCGCCGCGCTTCTCCGTTCGGTGAATGGAAATAGCTAGCGATAATCAGCGTCACCGGAATGAGCAACGCCACACGGAACAGCTTGGTCACAGTTGCGATGTTTTGAGCTTCCGGCGAGATCATTTCGCCAGCACCGACCACTTGTGCGACATCGTGAATGGTGCCGCCGATGAGATAACCAGCCTCAGCGTCTGTGAAACCAAGCGCAGTGATAATCGGCGGGTAAAAGATCATCGACAACGTGGCCAACGAAGTGACTGCCACAACAGTAAATGAGGTGTCACGTTCAGAATTTTCGTGTTTAGGCAGCAGGTTGGAAATCGCCAGCGCAGCAGAAGCACCGCAAATTGCTGTCGCGCCGCCCGTGAGGATGCCAAAGGGACCGTCAAAGCCAAGCTTTTTGGCCAGAAACACACCGACTAAGACGGTCAGCCCGACGGAGACAACGATCACCACCAGCGAGGTAATACCTAACTGCGATACATTTTCCAGACTGATACGTAATCCCAACAACGCCACGCCAATACGCAATACGGTGCCAGCGGAAAAACCAATGCCTGGTAATGAAGTTTCTTCGTTGATAACGGATTTGAGCGCCATACCCAGCAATAGCGCATAAAGCAGTGGTGAGCCTTGCTGGTGTTCGGCAATGAATTTTGCCGCCGCTGCGATAACGACAGCGATGATCAACCCCGGCATATAATTGCGTGCGGCGTTATACATTGAACTCATATGTGTTTTCAAGACCTTAAGGCCTTCCCTCCGGTGTGATTCTTCGTGTTATATATTACTTTATTCGAATATATAGCAAAGGCGATATACCCACGCAATGTTTTCCTGGAAAAGGCGGAGGACAAAGTTTGATACGGAAAGACGAAAAAAGCGTTCAGCGCCTGTAAAGCAATCCATGGTTCCAAAAAACAACGCATGACAATACTTGCGTGGATGTGTAAAAGGCGGAGTCCTTACAAATTTTTGGAAGCTCAAGCTAGGAAAATAGAGCATGTCCTATAATGTCGCTGTCGTTGGCGCCACTGGCAATGTGGGCCGCGAGATGATGAACATCCTTTCCGAACGCGAATTTCCGGTGAACGAGGTGTATGCGATCGCCTCACGCCGTTCGCAGGGCGTGGAAGTTTCGTTCGGCGACAAAACGCTCAAATGTCACGATCTGGAACAGTTTGACTTCTCGAAATGCGATTTTGCGCTTATGTCGGCAGGCGGTGACATCTCACGCGAGTGGAGCCCGAAGATCGGCGCAACCGGTTGTATCGTAATCGATAATTCGTCCGCTTGGCGATATGACATTGACGTGCCGTTGGTTGTGCCAGAGGTCAACGCCGAGGCGGTGATGGGCTACACCAAAAAGAACATCATCGCGAACCCGAATTGCTCCACGGCGCAGCTTGTGGTGGCGCTGAAGCCGCTGCACGACCGTGCGAAGATCAACCGGGTGGTAGTCTCGACCTATCAATCCGTGTCGGGCGCGGGCAAAGCCGCCATGGATGAGCTTTGGACGCAGACCAGAGGCATTTTCGTCACCGATAGGCCGGAGCCGGAGTTCTTCCCCAAGCAGATCGCGTTCAATTGCATTCCGCATATTGACGTTTTCATGGAAGACGGCTTCACCAAAGAAGAGTGGAAAATGCTGGCCGAGACCAAGAAGATTCTCGACCCGAAAATCAAGCTTACAGCCACTTGCGTGCGGGTGCCGGTCTTTGTTGGACATGCTGAGGCGGTCAATCTTGAGTTTGAAAACCCGATTTCTGCCGATGAAGCCCGTGAGATCTTGCGAGAGGCGCCGGGGTTGCTTGTCGTCGATAAGCACGAGCCGGGCGGCTATGTGACGCCGGTCGAATGCGTGGGCGAATACGCCACCTATGTGTCGCGCATCCGCGAAGACCCGACGGTGGAGAACGGCCTTGCGCTGTGGGTGGTGTCGGACAACCTGCGCAAAGGTGCTGCGCTCAACACAGTGCAGATCGCCGAGACGCTTATTAATCGCAAGCTGGTTAAATCTCGCGTTTAAACACACCTTGTTCTAGTGCGCCCCGCGGGAGGGGCTACCTCGTTTACAGCGAGTGCTCATAAAACTTTCCGCGGATCAGGCGCACTAGAAAGTTATTGAATTTATTACAGCTTTATTTGCTGGAACCTGTGTTCCGGCGATGTCGCCAATCAATTAGAGATTCGGTCTGCCAAGATCTTCTTCTGCTGGAACTTGAAAGCTGCTCAGTGCAGCAGGCAACGGCCATTGACTAATACGCATCTTTAAAAGCAAATATCATCATATCAATGAATATATACGCGACAGGCTCGCGCAATTAAAAATTACATGGGAATATTCTTTTAGTTTTCCAATTATATTCTCTACCTAAAATCCCATATATAACCATGTGAATTCATATTGCCAATCACAAGCAAACATCAACGCATAACACTTCAACTTATACAACTATATTTCCATTGCCTCGCCATCTACGTTCAATTGCAAACCTAAGACCATCCCTGCACGGCGCGATACGTTCTGTCGCATTCCTCGCATTGAGGATTACTTTCACAACTGGTACGGATGAAAAATGAGGTTCCGCCTCAGGGGCAACATAATTGCGATTGTTTCTTTGAAATATTCGTTTGCATGCATTTTGGGGGATTACAGGAATGGAGAGCATTGCGGAATGGCTCAGCGCGTTCGTGCGCGACTGGCTAGGCGGCGTACTGGCCGCAGCGATCGGTTTCATCGGCAAGATGCTATACGACGTCTTTCAAGAGAAGGTTCGCTTGCGGCATCTGCAAAATGTCTTTGGTAACGTGTATGGGCAGCCAGGAAGCATTCGCGTGGTTGTTCCCATGTTCGAGCCCAAAACGTATGACAATTTTCGGCCTGAGCAAGCAACGAAACTGGTTAAAAAGAAACTGATCAATGCGCGCACAAATGGAACGAAACGTTACTTGCAATGTTTGTTTTCAAACGTCATCATTGCTGACGATTATCGCGCCTTTCGCCACATAGATCAGCTGTTTCGTCGTCACCGATATGGCCAAATCGAAATTGTTCCGGATGATGCCGCACTCCCCGACTGGCGGACAAAATTGATCCTTTGTATCGGCGGACCAGTGTCGAATTTAAAACTTCACCAAACATTGGAGCGGCTCGAGAATAAAGTTCTGCGGTTGATTAAAGATGGCGAAACCATCGCTGAGATGGAGTTGTTAACACCGGAAGGCCCTATTATTCTGCGACCAACGGCTGAGAAAAGCTTCGGATATATTCTAAAGGTCACCAATCCTGTTCAAAAAGATGGAAAAATCATAGCTGTCGCCGGGGATACAGCGTTGGCAACAGAAATGGCCGCCGAGTATTTTTCTCAAAACATAGTACGAATTTCGCGTCAGTTCGGTCAGCGTGACTTCGTTATATTGCTTGTCCTTGACCGGAAGGTTAGAGATACTATTTCGGTGCAAACCGAATATGCATTGGACGAAGTATAGATGGAAATAACGAACAAGAAAGTCGCACAACATCCCTCCCGCTATGTTTGGGATTTCTGGTATAGCTGGGATTGTCAGCAAGAAATTTTTCACGTGCTTTATCTGAACGCCGACCGCTCTCTTGTGGCGTCTGACCAGCATCATTTTGCGTCAGAACTCGGATATGCCGTCACCAAAGATTTCGTTGAGATCGATTGGATCGACGACCATGCGTTCACTGCGCGCCCAGAAAGCTGGGACAACACCTCGATCTGGTCTGGCGATCTAATCGCTGTTCAGGGCGGCTATCTGCTGTTCTATACATCGCGAGACAAGGTGCGCGATGACGGACTAACTCAAAGCATTGGCGCCGCCTTCACTACGGATTTCAGGAACTGGACACACCTTGAGACGATAAAAATTGATGCGGACCCTCGATTTTACGAGACTTGCGGCGTTAAAGGGGACGATACGATTCACGCTTGGCGCGATCCGTTTTTATTCCGCATCGGCAATACGATTTATATGCTCGTTGCAGCTAAAGTTGCCAAGGCGCCGCTTGGAAGAAAAGGGGCGGTCGGATTGTTGCGGTGTGAGGACGCAACGTTTTCGTGCTGGGAAGCATTACCACCGATTACTGCGCCGGAATGGTACTCTGAAATGGAAGTGCCCCAGCTTTACCGCGATTGCGAGGGGCTACTGCAACTTGTGTATTCAACCCAGTCGAAATACGACCACGCTCCTGCCACCATGGGACAGGGCGGCCTTCAAGCCTTGGCCGTCAGCGACGAATTACAGTTGACTGCTACCGCTCCAAAGGTCTTATTGCCGCACACTGAAGGACTTTACGCTTGCCGGATTGTTCCAGAACTGGGAGGCGACATCGTGGGGTTCGACGCCAATCACGGCGGCATTCGGCGCGCGTTTCGCGCAACTGGCTGGACGGCGGTGGAACGTGACTTCAGCGACCGCGATATCGGCCTGCCAGAGACGTGATCCTATACCGAATTCGCCTTGCGGACCTGACTGCGAAATTTGTAGGCAACTCGCGAGACAAGTCCCAAGAGCGTGTTGTGTTTAATCATACTTATTACATCTGACAGTTCACATCCCCTCCCCCTGTCGCTCTCCGGTTATTTTTTCTTGCCCAGCCGCACAAGCACGGCCAGGACAGGAGAGGGGGCGATGTGGCGCAGTTTTGGGAGGAGGTGGCCCGACAGGGCCGGATGAGGGGGCAAACGTCAAACATTGAATGCGATACAACGCAATGCGCTAGCGAATATCCGGTAGCATCGCGGCGCATACATCGTGACGGTGACAGTCGGTGACGTGGTCGT